>NZ_JAHLZY020000001.1:619306-928960 GCF_018967865.2 Hymenobacter siberiensis | reverse complement strand
AATGCCCACGCCATACGTACCAAACTGGCCAAGGCTGGCCTTCTGGAACACCTCGGCGTATTGCACCGAGTTGAAGGTGAGGTAAATAAGAAAGATACCAAGCAGAAAACCCAGGTCACCAATACGGTTGATGATGAAGGCTTTTTTAGCGGCGTTGTTGTAAGCGGTGTTCTTGTTCCAGAAGCCGATGAGCAGGTAAGAGCACAAGCCCACGCCTTCCCAGCCGATAAAAAGGATGACGAAGTTGGCCCCCATCACCAGCAGCAGCATACTGAAAATGAACAGGTTCAGGAAGCTAAAGAACTTGCCCACGTTCTCGTCGTGGTGCATGTAGCCGATGCTGTAGACGTGAATCAGGAAGCCCACGCCCGTCACCAATAGCAGCATTATCAGGCTGAGCTGGTCAATCTGGTACTGAAACGGAATCTGCAGCGAGCCCACCGAAATCCATTCGAATAGCTGCACGGTGTACTGGTACTGAAAATTCAGGAACAGCACCAGCGAAATCAGGAACGAGCCCAGCACCGTGGCGCTGCCAATGAGGCCGGCCACGGTGCCGGACAGCTTCCGGTTCAGCAGCCCGTTCAGCAGAAAGCCCAGGAAGGGCAACAGCGGAATGAGAACGTAGAGCAGCGTGGGGTAAGGGGCGTTGGCGCCGGGAAGAACGGTTTCCATTGATAAGTAAGTAACTGAGTAAGTAACTGAGTAAGTAAGTAAACGAGTGCGGACATGAGCAAATCGAGGTAGCGGCCGGTAGCCGTTACTCATTTACTCACTTGCTCATTTACCATTTTAGCCTACTCAGCAGGTTGACGTCGGTGGTCTGGAAGTTGCGGTAAATCATGACGATGATGCCCAGGCCGACCGAGACTTCGGCAGCAGCCACGGCCATGATAAAGAACACGAAAATCTGGCCGTTGGGGTCGGAGCGGTAGGCCGAAAAGGCCGTCAGCAGGATGTTCACGGCATTGAGCATCAGCTCCACACACATGAAGATGATGATGGCATTGCGCCGCACCAGCACGCCCGTGACACCGATGGCAAACAGGGCCGAGGCGAAAAAGACGTAGTACTGGAGCGGAACGGTCCGAATGACTTCGGGGATGGTTTGGGAAACAGTTGGGTCCATACAGGAAGAGCCGGCAAATGGGCAACGTGCAGCCGGCCGGCCGGCAAAGGTACCCGAAAAACCACCAGTCAAAAAATCATAATAAATGACCATCGCCGTGGTGTGCCCTGCGAATGCATCTCCTGTTTACCAACGTCTAAAACGAATACTGCACATAATCTGTGCGGCAATTAATACCGATGAAAAGCGCTCAACTAAACAATCATTAATTATCAATAATAACCATATTCAAGATAAATCGCATTAAAAACATAATCAAAATAATACAATTCCAGTTTCCGGAGACAAAACTCCAGAAATTGTACTTAGCCTTTTTCCAGATACCTCTATTAAAGATAATTATGCTTTTGACTTGATGAGAGCCAAAGTTGCTTTTTCTAACGGATTAATTATGCAAAATTCGTATAGTGTAAAACTATAACCACATTTCCTCATCCACTAATTTGCGCTTTTACCAAATCATTCACCATTCCTTCTTTTCATGAAATCATTCTTACTTGGATTATTATCCATATTCTGGAGTACGCTTGCAATGGGTCAGACCTTGTATACGTTCAATGGCGGCGGCACTACTGGCCTGTGGACTGACGCGGGCATCTGGACGACTGACCCTACGGGCTCAACGAGCATAAGCCCCCGCCTGCCAACCAGCAGTGATAACGTGGTAGTGACTAACAGCTTTGTTGTCACGCTCAGCAGCAAACTGCTGGCAGGTGCAACCCCCGCCAGCATTACCATCCAGCGGGGTGGGGTGCTGGACCTGACCAGCAAGACTTTTACCCCAGCGGCCCCTGCCTTCACGGGGACGCTAGGTCGCCTGGCTGGCCAGGGCACCCTTCGCATTGCGGCCCCTTACTTCCCAGCCGTGACGAACAACGATTTTGATGACCCTAATACAGGTACGGTCGAGTTTTACGACTGGACCACTACTACTTCGGCTTTGCCCCTGCCTGCCTCGGGCATGTACAATAGCCTGCGCCTGCTCAATACCACGGGTACCGCTTATACTGCCTATCTAGATGGGGACCTGAAGGTCAATGGCAACATGGTACTATCGCGCTCCAACACTACTGCTTTTCCCTCCGGCAACTCCAATGCCAACGCGACAGCAGCTACCGCCAACGCCGGCATTTTATTTAGAATCGGAAACGCGGCGGCCAGCCGTGCATTAAGCATTTATGGTGACATTACGATTGGAGCAGGCACGTTTTTGGGCGTTGGCACCACCAACAGTAGTACGCATATACTGACGGCGTACGGTAGTTTCATCAATAACGGAACGGTAAACCTGCACAATGGAACCGCTAACGACAATCAAGTAGCCACGCTTGTATTTTCGGGCGCTAGCAACGCCATTTTTGCCTGCAATGGCGACACCGACCTCGATATTCTGAAAGTTGATAAGGGCACCGACAGCCAGGTACTGCTTAACATCACATCTGCCGCTGGCTTATACGGCAACGCCCAAGGCAACTTGCGCCTCAATCACTTTGGTAGTGCCCGGCTGCTGGAACTGGCTAATGGAGTCACTAAAATCAACAGCGGCGTTTATCTGGCCAAAATTCATAATGGCACCTTTGCTGGTACTGGCGCTAATACAGGCTATTATGAGCTGGGGTCTACTACTACTAGCCCCACTTTGTGGGTGGCTGGTGGTACCGTAGTAAATACGAATGCGCTAGCGTTTGTTATTTATGGCACTTTACGTGTTTCTGCGGGCCTGCTCACATCAGTTACCTCCGATGCCATGGTTGTTCGGGAAGATGGTCAGATTCTTATTGAAGGCGGCAGAGTAACCGTCGACAAATTCCGTCCTTCTAGTACCTCTTCCGACCACCGGGGCTCTTTTATTATTACAGGAGGCACTTTTGAAGCAATTGGCACCTTTGCAGGAACTGGCGCAACTACGAATTTTGCCCGCTTTGCCATTCCTTACCAATCTCAGGCGTTCCGGATGACGGGTGGAACTATTCGCGTCGCGAACCCGGCAAACTGTACGGGCCTGTTTCACATCGGAGTAAACAGCAATAATGCCATTGTAACGGGAGGTATCATTGAATTACAGCTGCCAAACACTAATACAGACGCTAGTATTCTCACGACGGCTCCCCTGTGGAATCTACTTATCAAAAAGCCAACGCTCTCGGGTGGTTCAACCAGCAAGGCGGTGCTGGCCAACATCACATCGGAATACACCACGGGTGCCACTAATAATGCCCAGCCCATCACGGTGCTGAACAATTTCACGCTCGACGCCACTAACCCTACCACGTTTGATGCCAAGTCACTGGATGTAAACATCCAGGGCACGCTCGTTATCGGCGCGAACTGCTCCTACCTACCCGGCAATAATACAACCATCTTCAGCGGCCCACAAAACCAGCTGCTGACAAACAACGGCACCATCGGGACCACAGCGGGCGTCGGCACGTTCAACAACTGGACCATGGATAAATCGGCCGGTACGCTTACGTTGGGCGGCACGGTAACGACTTACCGGGTGCCGGCCACAGCCACGCTGGCGCTACTCAAGGGCGTGCTGAACGATGGTACGAAGACCATCAACGTGCTGGGCAATCTGGTGAATTCGGCCGCGCACACCAGCGCGGGCGGCGCGGGCAGCATTGTGCTGGCTGGCACCGCCAACCAAACGGTGAGCGGCGATGGCACCGGGGTATTTGGCAACCTTACAATCAATAATTCGAGGGCCACAGGCACCGTGGCGGTTACGCTAACGGCCAACATGAGCGTCGCCAGCACACTCATGTTGCTTAGCAACAACATTCTCGCCATTGGCTCAAACCGCTTAGCCTTGACGAATGTGCAAACAGATGCTTTGGGTACGGGTAATACCTTCTCTACGTCGTGCTTTATCCAGACATCTGGCAATCAGAGCGATTTGGGCTTGCAGAAAACATATGGCAAGGGCGACTCCTTCACTTTCCCGGTTGGGACGGGCCAAGGCGGCACGGCACGCTATGCACCAGCCAAAATTGAGTTGCGCCTAGCCTCTTCCGACCCGCTCGACAAGTTTGGGCGGGTAAGCGTGAGCCCGGTGAGTTCCCGCAATCCTTTTGTGACGGGTACTACCAATTCGCTGGCTTACTACTGGAAGGTTCGCAGTGCTGATTTTGGGTCTATTCCGGCTTCTTCGGTGTACGAACAGTTCACCATGACCAACGCGGTTGGTACCGGCACGGTGGCCAATTACGTACCTGCCCGCTACTTGCCCATTACCTGGATGAAATACCCTGCCAATGGCATGAGCGTTGGCGCTAGCCTTTCCTTTATCAACTTCAACGCCATCGATGATTTCGCTGGAGAATTCACGGCCGGCGAACCGACCGCGTTTGGCCCCATCACGGCTTTCTACAGCCGCACCAGTGGCAACTGGGAAGTACCCACTACCTGGAGCACCACCGGCTACAACGGCACGGCGGCAACTGCGGTGCCCGGTGCCGGCAACCCGGTGTTTATCGGCTCAGCTGCTGACGGGGCCAACCACACGGTGACCGTGACGGCCGACAATGCCAAAGCCGGCTCGCTGGTGATTGACAACGGCTCGACACTGGATGCGCAGGCCTTCACGGGGCTAAATTTTGGGGCCCTGCCGGACTCGAAGCCGGGCGGGTCGGGGGTGCTGCGTATTGCATCGGCTACCGTCCGTTCGGGGAAAAATAATGGCAATAATTCCTACGTGTACACCACTACTACTGTATTCCCAGGCGGTGATTTTGGGTCTTTCCTACAGGCTGGCGGCGGTACCGTTGAGTACTACACGACGACGACTCCCTACGTTAGCGACACGCCTGCTTATAACCAAGATGTGACGCTGCCCACGACCTCTTCTACGGGCCTATCGCTCAATTCTTACAACAGCCTGTGGCTGAATGCCATTGTAAACACCACCATCACGCTTCCTGGCCTGAACTTGCAGGTTTACTCGCAGTTTAAGTCGGGCACAGCTTCCAGCTTCGTGGGTGATGCTTACCTGAGTGGAGCCGCAACCGGAGATTTGCGCACCGGCTCGATGCTCGTGCAAGCCGGCGGCCTGCACTTTAACAATGGCACCGTTTGTAATCTTACGGTCGACACCGATGTGCAGGTTAACAGCGGGGCCACTTTCGACACCAATAGCGCGGGCGCAGCCGTCACGAACAATATTATCGTGAACGGCTCCATCACCAACAATGGCACGCTAAATTTCAATACCGGCGGCAAGACGGCCGCCCTTACTTTCACTGGCGACCAGACGGCTAACATCACGGGTCCTACGGCCAGCGCAACCACCCTGTACTCGCTCACCGTGAACAAGGGTACTGGCCGCACGGCCACACTGAACCTGGACGTGGCGGGCCCCCTAACTACGCCCACCAGCAACTGGCTGACCCTGACCAACGGCACGCTGCGCTACGCCAAGAATTCGGGCACGCAGCCCCTGACCATTCACAACGCGGCCAGCCCCTATCTCATCACCGATAACGCGGGCCTGACCGTGGACGCGCCGAATGCAGGAGTAACTGTAGCCACAAACACCAGCGCGGCCTCGGACCTGAAAATGGCCGGCCAGGTACAGGTACTGCAAGGGACGCTAAGCGTGGGCAGCGCCACCGGCACCGGCAATGACCTGGAATATGCCAGCGCCGGAACCCCGACGCTGAAAGTTGCCACCGGGGGCACCCTGTACGTAAACGGCCAGATTCGCCGCACGGTGACCAACCTCGACGGAGCCTTACGCTTCGACCAGAGCGGCGGCACCATCGACATCGACGGTCAGGGCGCCACAACTGCTCAGAACAACGAGCGGGGTTTGTTTGAGGTACAGGGCAAGGGCAGTATCTTCCGCATGAGCGGCGGCACCCTGAACCTGCACCGCTCCAACGGCCGACCCACCATCGCGGCCGACCTGTACCTGGCACCCGACTCGACGGTAGTGACGGGCGGGACAGTAGTGCTGGGCAACACCGCTGCCGGCGTGGGCAACGTGAGCATCAGCGTGAGCGCGACGGTACCGCTCTACGACCTGCGCGTAGCAACCGGTACCAACAACACGAACACCAACACCGGCCTACTCACGGGCGTGCTTGCGCTGGCGCTGAAAGGTTCGCTGACCATCGGCAACGACAACTCGTTCTTCAATGCCAACGGCTTGGACCTGAACATCTACCAGAGCCTCATCAACAACAACACCTCGGCCAGTACAGCCCTGAACGCGGGCGGTTTCCAGCCGATTTTGACTACGCAGACCACCAGCTTCCTGGGTGGCATTGCCACGCAGCTGCTCACGGGCACGGCCAGTAACCTGACCGTGTTTGGCGGCCTAGTACTGAACACGCCCCAGACCAACGGCAAGCTGCAGCTCGGCGGCAACGCACTGACGGCCGGCACCCTGACCCTGACCAAGGGCACGCTCGACGACAACGGCAAAACCCTGACGGCGCTAGGCGACGTGCTGAACTCGGCCACCCACACCAGCACGGGCACGGGCAGCATCATCCTGGCCGGCACTACCAATCAAACCATTGGCGGCAACGGCACGGGCCGCTTCGGCAACCTGACACTGAACAATGCTCTTGGTGCCACGAGCACGACCAACCAGGAAATCACCCAAGTGCTCAAGCTCACCAACGGCGTACTCACCATCGGCTCGAACCTGCTGTGGCTGAGCAACACAGCCGCCGGAGCGGTGACTGGCTTTGATGCCACGCGCTTCATCCGTACCAACGGCATCGTGGCCGACCAGGGCCTGCGCAAGAACTACCCCGCCAGCGCACTGAACTTCACTTTCCCTATAGGTGCGGCGGCCAAATACACCCCTGTGCAAATGAACCTGACCACCAACTCGGTGGCCGGCACCATCACGGTGCAGCCCATTGACCTGGCTCACCCCTCCACCACTGATGTTGCTGCCAAGGAGCTGAATTACTACTGGCAAGTAGGCAGCACGGGCTTAAGCGCCACACCTACGGTTACGCAGCAGTTCACTTTCATCGACAACGGCGTGGGCAACGACGTGAACGGCACCAAAGCCAGCTACAAGCTGGGCCGTTTCCTGAACGGGGCCTGGGTGCCCGTCGGCGGCATTAGCGGCAGTTCGGTAGATGCTACAGCCAATACCCTCACCAATACTGACGTCAACTACATCAGTGGCGACTACACGGGCGCGGAGGTTTCGGAGTTCAACGCAGTTGATACTTACTACAGCCGGAACGCTACGGCCGGCCTGGCCGCCGGCGCGGCCTGGAATCTGGCTTCGTCCTGGACGTTTAACTCAAACGGTACGGACTCCAGCCCGCTGCCTACCACCTTCCCCACCGTGGCCAACCCGGCGGTGATTCGCGCTGGTCACCTCATCAACTCGAACGGCCCCGGCCGTGGAGCAGCGACCCTGCAGCTGCTGGGTACGCTGGACCTGGCCGCCAACGCGGCCAATAATTTCAACGCCGTGACCGGTACCGGCACGTTGCGCATTGGCTCGGCCCTGTTCCCCGCCGGCAACTACAGCAACTTCGTAGCGCCCAACACAGGTAATGTGGATTTCACGGGTGCCGTGCAACTGCCGGCCCGCGACACGTACAATAATCTGACGTTCTCAGGTGCTAATACCAAGCAGCTGACCAACCTCGACCTGACCATCAACGGCACCCTGAGTGTGGCTGCCAACACGACCGTTAACAACCCCACCAGCCAGAACATCACCCTGACCTCAGCCACGAGCGGGGCTACGGTGGCCGGCACCTTCAACCTGAACGATGGCCAGCTGACGACAGGGGCTTCGCTCACGACGAGCAGCACTGGCATTGTGACGCTGGGGGCCGGCGCGGTAAGCCTGGGCACATCCCTGACCAACAACGGCTCGCTTACGCTGGGCAGTGGCAACTTCACTACGGGTACTTCGCTCACCAATGGAGGCACGTACGATGCCTCAACTGGCGCGGGTACCATCACGCTAGGCACCAGTTTCAGCAACAGCGGCACCTACCTAGCCGGTACCGGTAACCTAAACGCGGGCACCACCTTCACCAATTTGGCAGGCGGCAACTTTTCGGCCGCCACCGGTGAGGTGAATGCTAACGGAACCTTCACCAACGCGGGCTATTACATTGCCAACGCGACCAATCTGCTTCATGCCAACGCGGACTTCACCATTCCCACAGGCGGGAATTTTTTGGCGGGCTTTTCTACGATGGTGTTTCGCGGTAACTTTACCAATACTGGCAACTTCGACCAAGGCAACAGCCTGACGCAGTTTCTCACGGATGTTAATCATTCCGTCACCGGTAATACTACCTTCTGGGATTTGCAGAAGTTCGGGAGTAATACTCTCACATTGGGCACGAATACCAACATTACGGTAGTCGACCTGCTGACTTTGAAGAATGGCTTCCTCTACACGGGTCCGGCTGGTTCGACCAATATTATCAGCCTGACCAACACGGCTACTCAGCCCATTATCGGCAATACCCTGAGTTCTTACGTATCGGGCCGCCTGGCCATGACGCTGCCCAACGAAGCCGCCAGCATCCGGGTATTCCCAGTGGGTGCAGGTGGCCGCTACCGCCCTGTCACGATTAAGCCGCAGGGCGCTTCATTGAGCCCAGTGGTGCTGGTCGAAATCATCAACGGTGCGCCAGCTGGCACGGTCGATGGCACTTTGTCGAACCTCTCAGCCAACCGCTACTACCGTATTCATCTGCTGTCGGGCACCATCACCCAGCCCACCGTACAGTTGAGCTTCAACACTGATGTGGTGGACGAGGCCGTGACTGTGCCTGGTAACCTACGCGTGGCCCGTTCTAATGGCCCAAGCGGCCCGTGGAGCACGGCTGGCGGGGCTGGCGTATATTCTCCAGATGCGCCGCGTGGCTACACTATTTCAGCCGCTTCCCTTACTACTATCAACAGCACCTCCTACTTCGCACTGGCCTCGACCAACAAAGTGGATAACCCCCTGACGGGCTCTGCACCGCTGCCCGTCGAGCTTCTGCAATTCACAGCTACACTCAAAGGCTCGGCCGTGCACCTGGACTGGGCCACGGCTTCGGAAAAGAACAGCGCCTACTTCATGGTGGAGCGGTCGGCTGACGGCCATAGGTTTAATGAGCTTGGCCGCGTAGAGGCCCAGGGCAGCACCACCTTCCGCCACGACTACACCCTGGTTGATAACGCTCCGCTGACTGGCCTAAGCTATTACCGCCTGCGGCAGGTAGACAACGATGGCATCCTGGCCTACTCTCCGGTAGCTACGGTGCACTATGCTCCGGAAGGTGCCGCGCCGGTTCTGCAGGCCTACCCCAGCCCCGCCACCCACGACGGCTTCCAGGTAGCGGTTACCAACCTCACGGGCAGCGCGGGTAGCACGGTACAGGTGTTCGATAACGTAGGCCGCCTGGTATTCACGCAGGCCGTGGATGCCAACACTATGCAAGCCGCCATTAAGCCGACTCACCCACTGGCCTCGGGCATGTATTTCGTAACCTGGACAACGGAGAGTGCTAAGCTGACCATCAAAGTAGTGATAGAATAGCGTAGCGTAATTTTCCTGAATCCTGCTTCAACAACCCCGGCTGTTCATGCAGCCGGGGTTGTTCATTTTGAGCTCATTGCCGTGGTCGAGCTTTCGCACTAAAATTTCATACAGGGTTCCGCAGGGCTAAATCGCTATGCCATGTTGTATCCTGCTGTACCACTTAACGGAAACACTGCGGGTCCCTGCGGTTTAATTCTGCGGAGCATTGCATGAGAGCAATAAAAGTATTTGGTACGCAAGCTCTGCCCCGTCAGAGCATTTTCCTTCGTCGGTAAGATGGTTGCCGACGGCTTGCTACTTCGCAACCGGGGTCAGGTAAGCAGCCAGTAGCTTTACCTATATCATAAGCCACTGAAAAAAATGGTGATTACCCATCACCAGACTATAGAGTTGTTTAGAAAGTCACAAAAGGTACTCAAACGGTCATGCAGAGCGCAGCGCAGCATGACCGTTTGAGTACTTTCTAAACAGCTTCTATCTATCGCTCAGGACTAACACCTTATAAGTGCTTGAACCGGTCAACCTAATCACCCGGACAAACACACATATCACTACCCTTTCGCACAAAAAAAGAGCCCCACCGGAAAACTCCGGTGGGGCTCTTTTTTTGCTGTAGGCGGCCGATTTGGGGAGGCTGCCCGGTTGCTGCTTAGCGCTTCTCGATGCGCCGCACGGCGATTAGACCACTCTGCCGCACTTCGAGGAAATACACGCCGCTGGCCAGCGTGGCGGGCAGCGCCAAATGCTTGTCGGCTCCTAGCGGGGCCGGGGCCAGCACCAGGCGGCCCGTCAGGTCGCGCAGGGCCACGGTGGCCGGTGCTGCTGAAGGCAGGTCTACCGTCAGGTGGTCGGTGGCGGGGTTCGGGAACACGCTTAGGCCGGGTAGCGCCTGGCTGGCCAGCGTGGCCGACACCAGGTTGAATGACGTGGCGCTGGTGGTCGTGCCACCCGGCGTCGTCACCGTGAGCAAACCGGTTACGCTGCCGGTGCCGGCAGGCAGCACCAAAGTAATGGTAGTGGCATTCACCACCGTGAAGTTAGGCACGTTGAACGAGCCAATGCGCACAACTGTAGCTCCTGTAAAGTTGGTACCCGTGATGGTTACCGACGTACCAGGGCCGCCCGTGGTGGGTGTAAAGCTCGTGATGGTGGGCACTGGCACGGTCACGGTGAACGTAGCACCGGCCGAAGTTCCCCCGCCCGGTGCGGCATTGATTACCGTCACGCCGCAGGTGCCAGCCGTGGCAATGGCAGCAGCAGGTACGCTGGCCGTCAGCTGGGTAGCCGAGACGAAGGTTGTGGCCAGGGCCGTGCCGTTGAAGCTCACAACCGAACCGCTGTAAAAGCCCGTGCCATTAAGTGTCAGGGTAAAGGCTGCCGCGCCGGCCACAGCGGTGGCGGGCGTCAGGCTGCTGATAACTGGCAGCGGGTTGGGGGCCACCACGGTGAACGTGCCCGTGCTGGTGGCCATGCCCCCGGCCGTGGTAACGGCAATAGTGCCCGAAGTGGCCCCGGCCGGCACCACGAAGGTGATGGTACTGGCATCTACTACGGTGAAGCCCGTCACTGCTACGCCATTCAGGGTGAGGGCTGAGGCACCAGTCAGGAAAGAACCTGTGACGGTGACCGTGGTACCTACCGGCCCGCTGGTGGGGCTAAAGCTGGCAATCAGCGGGGCCGGCGCTACCGGCGCGAAGGCAATGCCCCGAAAGGCCGTATTGGTAGCGGCCGTGGCCACCGGTGCCGGAATGCTGGTTAGCGTCGGGGCCACGTTGTAGCCGGTATTGTCGGAAAGCAGGTAGAGCCCGGTGGCGCTGGTGGCTACTAGCGACACCGTAGTGCCGGTGGTATTGCCATCGAGGCCGCGCACCATGGTCGTGGCCGACCCGGCGATGATGCCATTCAGCGTCCAGGTGCCGGCCACCAGGCTCCATTTCTGAATGCCGCCGCCGGTACCGCTGCGGTCATCCGCCACATATAGTACATCCACGCCGGGTACAGTCGTGCTCAGGTCAGCAAAGTAAAAGCCGTAGGGGCTGGGGCCAGCGGCAGTGGCAGGAAAGCCGGGCAGGATGGCAACGGTTTGTCCCGCCGCCGTAGGCAGGCCCGTACCCACGGCACTCAGACCGATGTAAGAGCTGGAAGCGGTCGAGATGTAGAGGTTGCCCCCGGCCACGGCCACGCCGCGCAGGTTGGTGGGCGAGGTGTTTAGCTGCGTGGGATTGAACCCACCGAAGGTAACGTACTGCACTCCCGAGTTGCCGCCCACTACGTACAAATCCGTGCCATCGGCCGAGGCCACGGCGCGTACGTTAGAGGCATTGAAGGCGCTACCGAGGCTCGTGCTGGTGTCCACGCTGCCATCGGGGCTCACCACGCCTACTACGCGGGCCACGTCGGCGGCTTGGGAGCTGGCCACGGCAGCGGTGCCCGGGGAGGTGCCGTAGCCGGCCAGCAGCAGGCTACGGCCATTGCCGGTACGGGACAACACTAATTCCGAAGTGGAGTTGCCACTGGCAGTAAGAATGCGGTTGTTACCGGTCACGGCCGTAGGCAGTGCCACCGACTGCACTAGCACTCCAGCCGGCGTGTACTCATCCAGGTATATGACTGTGGCCACCGCGGTCAGTGTGGCGGTGCCATCGCCTACGCGCGTCACCACAATGTTGCCCGGCGTGAAAGGCACGGCCGATGCTAGGAACGGACATAAATACAGCCACCCAACGAGGCAAACCAACAATTTGTTAAAGTAGAAATAATTCATGGTAAAAAGTGAAAACAGGAAAGAAGGTGAAAGGGGTATTCCGTGGCAATAAAGTTTAATTCAAAAGTACTAACCGCCATCCAATAGCCTGGCTGACATCAGGATTGACATCGCAAATAGTATAACTTTTTCCGTAAATGTTATCTATTTTAGGCAGCAAACCCAATACGTGGTCCCGCAGGCAACCCATCGACTACCGCTACCGCTGGCCATCGCCCCCGATATGAAAGGCTACCCACTGGTTTTGGTGCACAAATCGAAAAGTTGTAAAGTAATTTCAACCCGCCAGCGTCTGTTTATTCAGAATGACAACCATGGCACTTTCGCTCCCCTCTCCCCTCCTGCCGATGTCGGCCTCGCAGCAAGACCGCCAGATTGCTGAAACTGTGCGCCAGCAGCGGCCCCGGCTGCTGCAGTTCATCCGGCGGCGCATTCCGGATGAGGCCGAGGCCGAAGACCTCCTGCAGGACGTTTTCGCCGAGCTCGTAGAAAGCTACCGGCTGCTCAAGCCCGTGGAACAGGCGGCGGCCTGGCTCTTCCGGGTGGCCCGCAACCGCATCACCGACCTCTACCGCCGCAAGCGGCCAGTGAGCCTGGAGGCAGCCTTTGGCGCCGCCGAAGCCAGCGACGACGGTGAGGGCCTACTGCTGGCCGACCTGCTCCCCGCCCCCGACGACTCGCCCGAAAACCGCCTGCTGCGCGAAACCCTCATGGAAGCCCTCAGCGATGCCCTGGCCGAGCTACCGGTGGCCCAGCGCGAAGTGTTTGTGTGGCACGAGCTGGAGGATAATACCTTCCGCCAGATGGAGGAAGAAACCGGCGTGCCGCTCAAAACCCTGATTTCGCGCAAGCACTACGCCGTGCTGCACCTGCGCAAGCGCTTGCAAAAGCTCTACACCGAACTATTCACCGACTAAAGGTGAAGTGGTGAAATAGTGGGCTTGATGTTCTGCCAACCTCGTCGGCCGCATCAAATCCTAGTCTATCTAACCACCTCACCCTTTCACTATCTCACCTATCATGAACCGTAAATTCTGGCTGCTGCGCGGCCTTCGCTTCTTCTTCTTTGCGGCGCTCTTTGTTGCCGTAGTCGGGTTTGCCACACAGGCCCTCTGGAACTGGCTGATGCCGGCGCTGTTCCGCCTGCCGGCCATCACGCTGGGCCAAACCTACGGCCTGCTACTGCTGAGCCGTATCCTGTTTGGTGGTTTCCGGGGCGGGCAGCCCGGCGGCTGGGCCCGCAAGCGCCGCGAGTGGAAGCAGCGCATGGCCGGCCGCATGGAGCACCTCAGCCCCGAAGCCCGCGAGAAATTCCGCCAGCAAATGCAAAGCCGCTGCGGCATGGCCTCCTGGGGCCGCCGCCCCGAAACGGCCGCCGAAACCCCGGCGCAGCAGCCGGCCTAGCGGCTGGCAAGGTTCGGCCCAATCCACAAACTATGTTAGCAGCGCGGCCCTTTTTGGGGTCGCGTTTTTTTATTTCGATTTTATTTAGATATTTGCCTAATTATTGAAACACCCTGTATGAATGCTCTTTTCAAAGCCCTGAACGACCCCACGCGCCGCGCCATTCTGGAGCGGCTGCGCGGCGGGCCGGCCACCGCCGGGGCCATTGCCGAGCAGTTCCAGTTCTCGGCCCCCACCATCAGCCACCATCTCGACCTGCTGCGCCAAGCCGACCTCGTGACCAGCCAGAAGCAAGGCCAGTTCGTGGTATACACCCTCAACATGACCGTATTAGACGAACTACTAGGCTGGCTTTACCAATTCAAGTCCTAACCTTTTCACCGCTCTTTTTGCCCTACTCATGAAGAAGAACCTACTCATCTGGCAACTGCTCACGCTCGGGGCCATGCTGGCCCCGTCGCTGTATCTGCTTTTTGTGTGGCCGCAGCTGCCGGCCCAGGTGCCTACGCACTTCGACAGCGCCGGACAGCCCAACGACTACATCGGGCGCGACCACATGTGGCTGCTCATGCTGGGGGCGCCACTATTTGTGGCGTTCTTTTTCACGATACTGCCCTATCTCGACCCCAAACGCCGGCTCGACAGTAGCAGCGTAAATTTCCAGAAGCTGCGCCTTGCAATGGTGGCCATGCTGGGAGGGCTGTTAGCCTACGGCCTGTATATGGGGCTGCACCCCGGCACCACAAGCCGGGGCATAACAGTGCTGCTGGGCCTGTTTCTGGCCTTTATGGGCAACTATTTAACCACAAGTACAGCCCAATTACTTCGTAGGCATCCGCACGCCCTGGACGTTGGAAAGCCCTACCGTGTGGGCCCGTACGCACCGCATAGGTGGCATGGTCTTTTGCCTGGTGGGGGTCCTGCTTATCGGGCTGGCGCTGATAGTACCGGCCCGACAGATGAATCTGGTACTCGTGGGGCTGATACTGCTTACAACGGCATTTTGCTATGGTTACTCCTACTTCGTTTTCCGGCAGGAAGAGCAGCGGCGCAATGTGGTCTGAATCGCCTATTATACAATAATCAGCTGATAACTGATTATTGTATAATTAGTTAATTCTAATAGAAAACCTCCACACTAATAGTGCGGAGGTTTTTTTATGGATGCTGAGCCGGTGCGCTAACTAATAATTGCGCTTATCCCAGAATAAAAGCGAATTTATTATTACAAATGCTTGCAACATACTATGATTTTATTGTACGTTTGTATTCTGCAATAAATAATATTATTAGTGCAATTCGCCATGAAATTCGGCCTTACTTCCACCGTTGCTGCTGTCGGTTTTTTGTTGGCCGCCATGCCCAGCCAGGCACAATATGCTTATACCCAAGCGGGTGAAAAGATGGAAGAAGCAGCCGGCACCGACCCGGAAGAAGGCACTAAAACCGTCACTACCAAAGTTATTCATGGCATGATACAGGGCAAAACAGGTGTATTACCCGGAGCTACGGTTTGGCTACACGGCAGCCACACCATTGTGGTAACCAACTCGGAAGGTGAATTCGAGCTGCGCGTGCCCAGCAACACGAAAGAAGTAGAGCTGACCTGCGGCTACGGGGGCCTGCGCGAAGAAGTAGTGCATCTGGCAGCCGTGCAGGCACTGGGCTCGGTGTACCTGCTGCGCGATAAAGGCCCGGCTACCCAATGATTCCTTCCCGCCCACTTTCCTCTTGCTACTAGCTACCACACCTCTTTTCTGCAACCCCAATTGCTAAACCCTGGCCTCATAGGCCAGGGTTTTTCTATTTGATACTCCTAGAGAGGTTTCGGATTCTATGTACACGATGTAGAGACGCAACATTTTACGTCTCGTCGTTGAACGACCGGGACCGCACAAACCTGCGCGGTTATAACAACATCAGCAACGACGAGACGCAAAATATTGCGTCTCTACATCGTGTACACGGACCTTGAATTTGCTCTAAAGTAAAGCAAGGTGCGGGTACAAGCCCGGCCGGATATGTACAACTGCTCGTTCGCAAGCTGCAGGGACGGGCACAATGGGTTACGGCTCATTACTGAGGGAAATTACTCGACGGTCCTGGCGTGGGTTGTGCAACGGCGAGATGCAAAACGTAGCGTCCCTATATCATTCTTACAATACACTCTGCAAGGAGTGCAAATGCGCTAGCTAATTCATTGCTTTGGCAAATCCAGTCATTCACCGGCGGTTTGATACAGTTGGGCGAGGCGGGTCATTATCCCACAAATGCAATGCGACATTTGTATCATTCAAAAATATCTGATACTTATCACCGCCATGCGCTTCTCCTCCTCTATACTCGTCGTCGCCGTTTTTGCCTGTGTTATCAACCTGGCTACTTTTACGGCGCAGGCCCAACGTGGCTTTACCGGCGCTGCTTTTGCCCTGGCGACTGATACCGACGGCGGGACCATGGGTACTAAGCCGGAGAAGAGGGTGCTCATGGGCAAAATCACCAATCCGGCCGGCCCGCTGCCCGGCGCCGTGGTTATCCTGACGGCCTCCAAGCAAATGGCCGTGACCAACGCCGACGGCGAGTTCAAATTTGAAGTACCAGCCAACGCCGGAGCCCTCGATGCGCTGGTGACTTACGCCGGCTACGCCGATGAAAAAATGACCCTGAATGCCTCGGCCGACGAGTCGACGGTGAGCCTGACCAATGCCCGCGTAATCGTGGTATCGCGCAAGCAGCAGCTCAAGCGCTACCTCAAAACGGCCCACAAGCAAGTGAAGCGCGACCTGCGCCAGGTGCGCAAATAATCGCACGGCGGCTGCCCGAATACAAAAAATCCCCGACCACTTTGGCCGGGGATTTTTTTGTGCGCCTGTGCTTCCAGCCCTACAGGTCTTTGGTGTTATCGTCGAGCTGCCGGTCCATTAGCAGGTGGTAGGGGTCGATGGCGACGGAAGCGGGCTTTTTGCTCACCACGAAGCGCAGCTGGTTGTCGCCGGTGCGCAGGCGGCGCTTCTGGAGCAGCAGCGGGGCCACGGGCTTTTTATCCTTGCCCATTTCGGGGAAAATGGCCACGGGCAGGGCGTCGCGGGTTTGGTCGGCGGGCTTCTGGGCGCCCAGACTGTCTGCATAAAACTTGGCCGATTTCACCGTGAAATCGACCTGATAGCGGCCGTCGGGCAGCTTTCTGCTGGTGGCGGCCGTCACGCGGTTGTCGTAGAGCGTGATGCGCTCGAACTGGTCGGTGAGGTAGGGCTGGAGCGAATCGGGGGCGGCGCGGCGCAGGTAACCGATGAACTCCGTCGAGTTGGTGTAGGGCGGCTGCTGGTAGGCCACGGCGGCCACGTACTTTTTGAGGGCCGCATTCAGGGTGGCCTCGCCGAGGTAGTCCTGCAGGCCGTACATCACCACCGAGCCCTTGGCGTAGTGGATGTACTGCTGGTTTTCGACCAGCGCCAACGGCACTTCCTTCTTCTGCTCGAAGGCGCGGCCGGTGAGGTAGCGGTTCATGTCGAACTTAAGGAAGCGCTGCATGGTGGCCGGGCCATTGTGCGCCCGCAGCACCATCAGGGCCGAATATTCGGCCATGGCTTCGGCCAGGAGCGTGCTGCCCTGCACGTTGCCGCCTATTACCTGGTGCGCCCACCACTGGTGGCCTACTTCGTGGGCCGTCACGTAATAGGGGTAGTTCAGGTCTTCGGGGTCTTTGTCGTTCACGTTGGCAATGAAGCCGATGGCTTCGGAAAAGGGCACCGTGTTGGCAAAGCTTTGGGCGAAGGACTGGTAGCGCGGAAACTCCAGAATACGCAGTTGGCGGTGCTGGTAGGGCGAGAAGTTTTTGGAGCAATACGCCAGCGCATCCCGTGCGCCCTCGGCCATGCGCTTGAGGTTGTACTCGTGGCCCGGCTGGTAGTAGATAGTGATGGGAATGGTGCGGTGTCCGGCCGTGTCAACCCACTGGCTCTTATACTCTTGGTAGCGCGCCGAGAGAAAGGTGTAGAAGTTGAGCATGGGCCGGTCCATCACGTAGGTGAAGTAGCGGCGGCCATTTTTCACCCACTCCTTTTGCAGGTAGCCGGGGGCAATGGCGGTCTGGTCGGCCTCGGTGCTCACGGTGGTGCGGAAGCGAATCCAGTCGGCATCCTGGCTGATGTAAGTGTTCTGGCGCGCCTTCAGGTCGTTCACGGGGGCCATGCGGGGCTTGGGTTTCAGGCCGTAGTTTTTGCGGTCCTGGTCACCGGATAGCTCGGCGCCCTCGCGGTAGCCCAGGCCGGGCAGGTAGTTGCTGCTGATGAAGGTGCCGTTGTACACGATGTCGGTATTCGTGCCCGTGCTGGGGAAGCCGCGCTCCTGGTACAGAATATCCATGCCGAGGGCCAGCGAATCGCCGGGGGCCAGCGGCCGGGCCAGGCGGTAGAGGAGCACGCCGTAGGTGGTATCGTTCAGGGCCAGGGTGGCCTGGCCGGGCTGGCCCAGCGTGATGGAGCGCACGCGGGGGTTTTGCTCCACGGGAATGCTCACGATGACGGTATCGAGGGCGCGGGCGTGCTTGTTCACCAGCGTGAACCGGCCCCGGAACCGCACTGCGCGGGTGCTGGGGAAAATCTCCGTGTTCATATCCACGGCCGTGATGCGGGGCTGGGCCACGTCTTTGAAGCGGCGGTACTGCTTCTCGTAGGCTACCTGGCGCTTCTCACCTTCCTTGGGCGTCAGGTATTTGTTCAGCACGTTGGTGTTGTAGAAGATGTAGCCACCCGTACCCAGGCTGATGAGCAAGCCCAGGGCCAGAGCGGCGGTGCTGCCGGCGCTCCAGCGGCGGCGGGCTTCGCGCAGGCGGCCGGTGGTGTCGGTACCGCGTGTCCAAAGCAGGCTGGCCAGCAGCACCAGTAGCAACGCCACGCCGGCCCACAGCAGCTTGGTCCACCAGAAGGCGGGCAGGAAGTGCGCGTAGCCGTTCATGTCCGAATACTGGCCGGGTGTGGGGCCGCCGCCGTAGCCCAGCAGCCGGTGGCCAAAACCAATCTGGCTCCGGAAAATATTGGCTACGTAGTACATCACCATCACCGCGAAGCCCAGGTACTTGTTGTTCACCACCACCTGCGTCACCATGCTCAGCACGCACAGCAACAGCAGGAACGGCAGCTCATACAGAAACAGCGCCTGCAAATACTGGCCGATTTCGTAGTGGAAATAGCCTTTGAAGGTCTGAATCAGCAGGCCACAGACCATCACCACGGCCAGCAGCACTACCTGCACCAGCCCCAGCGCGGCCAGCTTGCTCAGGAAAGGCACCCAGCTGGGCACGGGCACGGCATCGGTAATCTGGGCCACGCCGGCCTCGCGCTCGCGCCACACCAGCTCGCCGCTGTAGAAGATGATGATGGCCAGAAAGAACAGGAAAAACGAGCCGGTGATGGCTTGCAGCACCTCGTAGGTGACGGGATAAGTAGCGGTATCGAAGGTTCGGCCAACCTGCGACGAGGTGGCCAGCAGCAGGATAACACCCGCTCCCGCAATGGCCAGAAAGTAGCGACTGCGCACAATGCCGCGAAACTCCAGTTTGGTCAGGCTCCACCACTGGCGCAGGCTCATGGCCCCGCTGAATACCTGCGCCACGCGCGGCAGGCGCAGGCCGCCGGGCTGGGCAGCGGGAACCGCTTCGGCCGCCAGGACATCGGCGGCAGCCACGCGGCGGCTCTTCTTATCGGGCTTATCCGAGGCGAAAGCTGAGAACCGGAACCGGGCGTAGCACAGGCCCAGCAGACCTAAGCCTACCGCCAGCCACACGGCCCGGTTCAGCAGCACATAACTGGAGAGGGGCAGCAGCAGGGAGTTTTTTTCGGCCGAAGTCCAGTAGCGGGTGGTGAATTCGATGGCCGATATGCCGAAGGCATCCAGCGCGGCTACCAGGTGCTCATTCTTGAGGTCCTGCAGGTAGGCCGTGGCCACCAGGTACACCACCAGCAGCAGCACCGAGCCGATATACGTGCTCAGAATATTGCGCGAAAGCGTAGCTCCCGTGAAGAAAATAGCGCCCGAAAACAGCAGATTGGGCAGCACCAGCACGAGGTAGGGCCACACGTAGGTACCGGCCGGGGCCACGGCCAGAAACCGCTCGGCCGCCACCCAGGGCATCATACCGGCCACGGCCGCGCCCAGCCCGATACCGCTGAATACCAGCACCGAAATCAGGTAAGAGCCAAAAAACCGCCCGCCCAGATACCCAAATTTGCTGATGGGCGTGGTGTAAAACAGTGAATGCGTACGGTACTCGAAGTCGCGGTACACGGGGTTGCCCATCAGGGAGGAAGCGATGATGACGCCGAACACGCTGAGCACCGCCGTGATGATGTTGAGCGAGAACGGGGCGTTGATTTTCACCGTCTGGCCGTCGCCGCCAAGGGCCACTTTCACGCCCGTACCGAAGCCGCCGCCGGCCGCCGTTACCAGCAGAAAAGCCATGGCGAACAGCAGCAGAAAATAAATCCAGGTAGCAGGCCGCCTGAGGCGGTATTTGAGTTCAAAAAGAAGTATTGGGAGGAACATGTGGTCAATTAAAAATGATGAATTAAAAATTAAGAATGAGGTGGACGCAAGCCGCCCAGCTGAGCTCATTAGGCCGTGACGGGGCCATTTTTAATTTTTAATTCATAATTTTTAATTTCCGAAAAATACACGTCCTCCAAATCCGGATTCACGGCCTCAAAGCCGCTGTCGGGCGCGGAATCGGCCAGGATGTGCACCACGGTTTTGCCCGCAAAAAGGCGCGAGCTGATAACCTGCTGGCTGGCTTGCAGCGCTGGCAGTTCGGCTTTTTCAATAAGCTTGCGCCATATTTTGCCTTTCAGGTTGCCCATCACCGAAACCGGGTCGCCGGTGAGCAGCACTTCGCCCTTGTTGATGATGGCCATATGGCGGCACAGGTCGGCTACGTCGCTCACAATGTGGGTACTGAGAATCACCACCAGGTTTTCGCCAATCTCGCTCAGCAGGTTGTGGAAGCGGTTGCGCTCGGCGGGGTCGAGGCCGGCGGTGGGCTCGTCCACGATGATGAGGCGCGGGTTGCCCAGCAGCGCCTGCGCAATGCCGAAGCGCTGCTTCATGCCGCCGGAATAGCCGCCCACGTGCTTTTTGCGCACGTCATACAGATTGGTCTGGTGCAGTAGGGCGGCCACCATTTCCTTGCGCTCCCGGCCGTTGGCAATGCCTTTGAGGGTGGCGAAATGGTCGAGCAGCTCCTCGGCGCTCACGCTGGGATACACGCCAAATTCCTGCGGCAGGTAGCCCAGCACGCGGCGCACGGCCTCTTTATCGCGCAGCACGTCAATGTCGTCGAGCATGATGGAGCCCGTGTCGGCGTCCTGCAGGGTGGCGATGGTCCGCATCAGGCTGGATTTGCCCGCGCCGTTGGGACCCAGCAGGCCAAACATCCCGTTGGGGATGTCAAGCGTGACGTTTTTGAGGGCCTGCGTGCCGTTGGGGTAGGTTTTGGAAAGATTGGTAATCGTGAGGGCCATGCTTTTTTGCAGAATATGAAGAATGTAAGCCAGAAGGCACTGTGCGCTACAGAAATCGCCAGAGGTGGCGATTCATTACAGAGAGTTGACCAAAGAGATGCACGGCCCGGCGAAGGGGTTGCCTGGGTATTGTTAAAAGGCGTTGCAGTAGAGGCACAAAAACGGTCATGCCCCTCGCTCTTTCGGAGTTGCACTCCAAAAGGTGCCTTGGTGGGGAGTTATACTCCCCGTTGATGCGCTTTGCTCTTTCGGAGTTGCATTTCGAAAGCTGCCTTTGGGGGAATCACACCCGCCATTGGTGCCAGCCGTGATATACAAAGCGGAGTATAACTCCGCCACAGCGCAGCTTTCGGAGTTATACTCCGAAAGAGCAACGATGCCATGGATTCAGCACCATCCCCCCCCTACTGCCCGCCCTGCTTGCTGCCGCCGCCGCCCTTCACATCGTCGTTCGAGATGGACTTGCGCTGCTTGGTTTGCTGGGCCTGGCCGAAGCGGTAGTTGAAGCTGAGGCGGAATGAACGTTGGTAGGAGTAGTTACGGTTGGTTTCGCTGAAGGTGGGCGTGTCGGTGGTGTTGCGGTAGAGCCAATAGTCGTTGAAGGGAGCGGCGATGTTCAGCACCACGTCGGCTTTGTCCTTGAGGAAGGTCTTTTTGACGCCCATCTGGTAGTAGAGGTTGGCCGCGCCCTGGCCCTGCAAGTCGGGCGAAGGCAGCGAAGCATACACGTACCCCTGAAGCGTGAAGTTTTTGGGCAGCTTATAGGAGGAATTCAGGTTGAGGCCCGCCGTGAAGCCGCGCCGCTCGATGCCCAGCGACGGGCTGCGGCGCACGATGTACTGAATATCCGGCCCGCCGCTAATATCCCAGCCCTTGGCCGGCTTGGCCGAGCCGTAGCAATTGAGCTGGTAAAACGCATTGGAGGCCACGTTGGCGTAGGTCTGCCGGGTCACGCCGCTGGCATCAGGCCCCAGGCGAATCGACTCGATGGCATTGCCCGTGCGGCGCATCGAGGCCGCGATGTTGAGCGAGCCCGCCTTGCCGTTGGTGTTGAAGCTCAGCTCGTAGGAATCGGTCAGCTCGGGGCTCAGGGCGGGGTTGCCGTACACGAGGTTTTTCGGGTCGGAGCGGTCCACGAAGGGGTTGAGGTAGTCGATGTAGGGCCGGGTGATGCGGCGGCTGTAGGCCAGGCGCACGCTGTTGTTGTCGCTGAAAGCGTACTGCGCGTTGCCATTGGGCAGCAGCGAGAGGTAGCTGCGCACGAAGCTGGTGTCGTTGGTGCGGAAATCGGCCGAAATGGCGGTGCGCTCCAGACGGCCGCCCAGGCTCACGCTCAGCTTCTTGCTCAACTTATTGATGTAGGTGGCGTAGCCGGCCTGCACGTTTTGGCCGTAGCTGAAATCGGTGGAGCGGCCGGGCAGGCGCACAAAATCCTCGGTCTGGCCCCGGGTCAGGCCATCGACGTTGGCCACCGAGCCAGTATTGCGAAAAATGGCTTTTAGGCCCGTTTCCAGGGTTTGCTTCTCGCCGAAAGGCTGGGTGAGGTCGGTTTGCAGCGTTACTTCGCTGCCCGGCGTGCGGCCCCGGCTGCGCTCGCGGTAGTTGGCGCGGCCCACTTCCAGGTTGGTGGTGGAGTTGAGATACTGGTCGAAATCGTAGCCAAACGTGCCGCTATTATTGGCGTACTGGCCCAGCACGCTCCACTCCTTTCGGGGCAGAGCGAAGGTTTTGGTGTAGGTGCCGGTCAGCTCGCCATTGAGGCCGCTAAACTTGCTGTTGGTGGCGCGGGTGAAGAGCTGGTTGTCCTGCGGGCGGGCGGGCGACACGAAGTCGTTCAGCATGTTATTGTAGTCGTGGCCGGCGTAGCGGTTTACCGAGGCGGCCAGCGACAGGCTCTGGTGCTCGCTCAGGTCGTAGTCGAGGCCCACCGAGCCATACATCCACTGGCCGCTGTAGTTGCCCACACCCTGCTGGGTCAGGGTCGAGTTATCGGTTTTACCGAAGCGGGTGCGCTCCGACCGGTTCGGCCCGTGCCAGCCGCCCGTGCCACCCGAGGAAGTGAAGCCCAGTTTCTTGGTTTTGAAGTTAAGCGAGCCGTTCACGCCCGAATTCCGGTTGCCGCCGCTCGCCCCAATGCGGCCGTTAAGGCCCTGCTCCACCCCCTTTTTCAGCACGATGTTGATGATGCCGGCGGTGCCTTCGCCGTCGTACTTGGCCGGCGGCGTGGTGATAATTTCGACCGACTTAATCTGCTCGGCCGGAATACCTTTCAGGGCTTCGGCCAGGTTGCTGGCCAGCGTAGGCGAGGGCTTGTTATTCACCAGCACCTTGAAGTTGCTGGAGCCGCGCATCTTCACGTTGCCGTCGCCGTCCACGGCCAGCAGCGGGGCTTTGCGCAGCACGTCGGCCGCAGTGCCGCCGGCATTGGTGGCGTCCTGGTCGGCGTTGTACACCATGCGGTCGGGCCGGATTTCCACCACCGGCTTCGTCCCGATGATGACGGCCTCGGCCAGCGCGGTGCCGGCCACGGGCAGGCGGAACGTGCCCGCGTCGGTAGCGCCGGCGGTAATGGTCACGTTGCGCGTCTGGGTGCCGTAGCCCACGTAGCTCACCCGCAGCCGGGCCGGGCCGGGCGCGAGCTTGGTGAGGGAGAATTTGCCGGCCTCGTCGGCGGCCACGCCGGTGATGGGCTTGTCGTTGGGCGCGGATGGCAGCAGTACCACCGTGGCGTAGGGCACGGGCTCTTTCTTAAGCGAATCGAGCACGGTGCCGACGAGCGAGCCGGTGGCCGCCACCGCCGGAGTAGCGGCAGGCGTTTGGGCGGCGGCGGGGCGGGCCAAGCCAGTCAGGAGCAGACACAACAGGCCCGCCGCAAAGCAATGCGTAGATAGTTTCATCGGTGCAGATTAGGAAAGGAAAGAAGGTTACGCTCAAACAGATGACCTAGCCGTGGCCAGGGTTGCCTGTCAGGAGCATTAAATTGAGGTGAAGCTCTGGAGAATATTGGCCCTGGTGTCCAAACGTTACAGCGGCCAGCATTATTTTTTTTAGGAATCGCCATTACTGGCGCAAGGCCGGAGTAACAGGCAGCTTTCTGACTCAAAGGGCCGGGCTGCCGAGCCGCATAGTCCAGGCTGGGACGTGCCACCAGCGGATACCGGATGCGGCAGCAGGATGCCTGCGAATCTGAGCCGCTTGCATGCAGCGCAGGCTTTGCCGTAGCTTTGAGATAGGCGGGCGGCCCGGCGGCCCCGACGTATCTTCCACTACTTTCACTGCTTTTCCTTCTGCCATGAACATCCTGCACAATGTCGACCTGACCCGCATTTTCTTCGTCGATATTGAAACCGTGCCCGGCCACGCCACCCATGCCGAGATGCCGGCCGCCCACCAGCCGCTCTGGAAGAAGTTCTGCGACAAGCGCCACGCCCGCGAGCTGGCCGAGGGCCAGACCCACGAAGCCCTGTTTGCCAACGGCGGCCTCTATGCCGAGTTTGGCAAAATCGTGTGCATTTCGGTGGGCAAGTTCTACACCCTGGCCGATGACACGCTTGAATTTAAAGTGAAATCGTACGCCAACGATGATGAGCACGAAGTGCTGCGGAGCTTCGCCCGGGCCCTGGACGAAGCCAAACCCTACGGCACCAAGCTGCCCACCGCCACCAACACCCGCGAGCACGACGACCCGAAGCGCATCGGCCACTACCTCTGCGCCCACAACGGCCGCGAGTTCGACTACGGCTACATCGGCCGCCGCATGCTGATTTGCGGTCAGCCCATTCCGCCGATGCTCGACGTGGCCGGCTACAAGGCATGGGACCTGCCTCACCTGCTCGACACCATGGAGCTATGGAAGTTTGGCGATTTCAAAGGCACTATCTCCCTGGCCCTGCTGGCCGGCGTCTTCGGCATTCCCTCACCCAAAGACGACATCGACGGCTCCCAGGTGGGCCACACCTACTGGACCGAGAAAGACCTCAAACGCATTGTGACCTATTGCGAGAAGGACGTTATCACCACGGCCCGCGTCTTTATGCACTATCAGGGCCTCAAGTCGTTTTGGCCCGACGTGCGGGTTACCCATACCCCGTGGCCGCCCATACCGGTCATGCGGGTAGTGGCCTAACCCTGGCAGGCGGCTTAGCTTTGAGCCGGCTGAAATCCCTTCGGGGTGTTTCAGCCGGCTTTTTTTACGTTGTGCTCAACCGCTGCCCGTTGCTCTGCTCTTTCGGAGTTGCACTCCGAAAGCCGGACTGCCGGGGACTTATAGTCCCCAATCGTTGCGCCGTTGCCACCCCGGAGCGGAGTACAACTCCGCAACACGCGGCTTTCGGAGTGCAACTCCGAAAGAGCAGGAGTTCCACTCCGAAAGAGCAAAAAATCCTTCATTCGGCACTTTTTAGACCTTGCTTTCAACACCAATGCGCTTACTTCCTTTCCTGGTCACGCTGGCTGCGGCCGCCGCCCTTTCCCTCCCCGCTCACGCCCAAACGCCTACGCCCGGCGCGGGCAACGCCTTCGTGCGCGACAGCCTAGCCAGCTACGTGCAGCGCGGCCTCAAATTATGGAACATTCCTGGCCTGGCCGTGACGGTGGTGAAGGATGGGCAGGTAGTGGTGTCGCAGGGTTTCGGCGTGAAAGCCGTGGACAAGCCCGAACCAGTGGACGGTAATACCCTCTTCCTCATCGCCTCCAATTCCAAACTCTTCACCGGCACCGCCATTTCGCAATTGGTCGAGGAAAAAAAGCTGAAGCTGGACGACCCGGTGCACCAGTACCTGCCCGATTTCCGGCTCTATGACTCCGTCAGCACCCGCTTGGTTACCATTCGCGATGTGCTGGGGCACCGCATGGGCACCAAGACCTTCCAGGGCGATTTCACCTTCTGGGATTCTAACCTGAGCCGGGCCGAAATCCTGCAAAAAGTGCGCTACCTGAAGCCTGTGGGGCTGTTTCGGCAGCAGTACGGTTACAGCAACTACGGCTTCCTGACGGCCGGCGAAATCATTCCCGTGGCCACCGGTGGCACCACCTGGCAGGACTTTGTGCAGCAGCGCCTGCTCACCCCGCTGGGCATGACGAATACCTACCCCAGTACGGCGGGGGCCAGCCAGCGGGCCAACGTGGCGCTGCCCTACACCACGGCTTTCGGCCCGCTCACGCGGGTGCCGTTTGATGAGGTGGATAATTTCGGGCCGGCCGCCAGCCTGGTTTCCAACGTGAATGACCTCGGCCACTGGCTGCGCTTCCAGCTCGACAGCGGCCAATACAACGGCCAGCGCATCATGCCCTGGGCCACGCTGCGCCGCACCCGCGAGGGCAACACGCTGGTGAGCGCCAGCAAGTCGCCCATCTTCCCCAGCCACTTCCGCACCTACGGCCTGGGCGTGTACTCAGCCGACTACAACGCCCGCCAGATTTACTGGCACACCGGCGGGGCCAACGGCTTCGTGACCAACGTGTGCTTTGTGCCCGAAGAAAATCTGGGCCTCGCCGTGCTCACCAACCAGGACAATCAGAGCTTCTTCGAAGCCCTGCGCTACCAGCTGCTCGATGCTTACCTGGGCGTGCCCTACGTGGACCGCAGCCGCCAGCTCTACGCCTTCGCCCAAAAGGGCAACGCCGAAACCGCCAAGAGCGTGGCCGAGCTGGCCGCCCGCGTGGCCCGGAAAATAAAGCCCGCCCGCAGCCTCAAAGCCTACGCCGGCACCTACCAGCACCCGGTATATGGCCCCATCACGGTGGAGCCGAAGGGCCGGCAGCTGCTGGTGCGCTTCTCGCACCACCCCGCCCTCACCACTACGCTGGACTATATGGACGGCGACACCTTCCGCAGCACCTTTTCCAACGCGGCCTACGGGATTTTCCCGGCCCCCTTCGCCGTGGAGAACGGGCAGGTGAAAACGCTGGAAATTCGGGTGAACGAAGGGCTGGAGCAGGACCCGTACCTGTTCACGAAACAATAAGCAAGCCTTAAATTTGATTGAATCAATTCTGCGTTAATTCCTTTCCTTCCAACTTTATGCGTCTTTTTTACTCATTTATCACGGTAGCTTTGCTGGGCTGCGGCAGCTGGCTTTCCGCCGCCGCGCAGCAGCTCGACCCCGGCTTTGCGCCCAGCACGCTCACGGCTCCCGGGGGTGGAGTTTTCGCTTCCCTTAAGCAGCCCGATGGCAAGGTGCTCATCACCGGTCAGCTCCAACTGCTGAACGGGCAGCCGTCGCCCCGAATGGCGCGCCTCAACGCCGACGGCACCCCCGATGGCACGTTCCGGTCGCAGGCCGGCAGCGGCCCCAGTGCCAACATTACCGCGCTGGCGCTCCAGCCCGACGGCAAAATCCTACTGGGGGGCGAATACGGCGTGACGGGCTACAATGGTGCGCCCGTGCAAAACCTCATCCGCCTCAATGCCGATGGCAGCTTGGACAATTCGTTCAGCTCGGGTGGCACCGGGTGGCAGAGCAGCATCTACAGCATTGCCGTGCAGGCCGATGGTAAGATTTTGGTAGGCCGCGTTTTACAGTCCACTTTCAACGGGTAACCCACCAAGGGCGTGATTCGGCTGTTGCCCACCGGCCGGCTCGACACCAGCTTTGCCACCAGAGCCGGGTTCACCAACGGAACGGGCGGCTACGGGGAAATCCGGCGGATTATCGCGCAGCCCGACGGCACCATTATGGTGGCCGGCCAGTTCGATGCCGTGGACGGGCAGCCCTGCCTGGGCGTTGCCCGCCTCAGCGCCACCGGCAGCCGCGATGCCTCGTTTAGCTCGCCGCTGGTCAGCTACGCGTTTGTGTTCGATATGGTGCGGCAGCCCGATGGCAAGCTCGTTCTCGGGGGCAACACGGTGGCAAGCTCGACCAACGGTTCCAGCCTGGTGGTGCGCCTGCTGCCCACCGGCGCGCTGGACCCGTCTTTTACCCGCGTTGCGGCCAGCGGAGTAGTGTTTGGCCTGGGCCTCCGCGCCGATGGCAGCATCCTGGTTACGGGTGGGCTCAACTCCTTCGGCGGGCTCTCCAGCACCGGCCTGGTGCGGCTAACCTCGGCCGGGGCGGTCGATGCCGCGTTTGGGGCAGGCAGCCAGGGCAACTACGGCACCGTGATGCGCGCGGTAGAGCTGAATAGTGGCCAGTACCTGATAGTCGGCTTTTTCAACAGCTCAGGCAGCCAGCCAAGCAGCGGCGTGATGCGCCTGCTGGCCACTGGCAACGTCGATACCAGCTACACCATGTTGCTGGAAACGGTAGCCTCGGGGCTCGTCACCCCGCAGAACAACGGCCAGCTCGTGCTGAGTACCTACAGCCTCACCACCTTCAACGGTCAGGCGGTGAGCACCCAAGGCTACCCGCGCTTCCACCGCATCAGTGCCAATGGCAGCTACAACGCACTGATAACCCTTCCCGCCCCTACGGCACGGCCCGGTGGCAGCACCTATTCTGTCAATGCTTCCGCACAGGCCGACGGTACTTTCTACGCCACTTACCAGAATACTGACAGCACTGCCCTGGTGCGCCGCGTACTGGCCAACGGCACGTTCGACGCCACGTTTGCGGCGGCAGAGCTCCGTTGGAGCCGCCCGTACCCGCCCTGCTGCCTTGGGGCGAGCATTGCCATCCACCCCGGCGGTGGATTGCTGGTCACCAGCTCTTCCACTAAAGCAAATGGCCAGCCCATGAGGACGATGGTGCGCCTCAACGCCGATGGCACGCTCAACACGCAATTTGCTCCGCCCCTCAATACCACCTGGCAGGTGCTCGCCGTAGGCACGGGCAATACCGCCGGCTTCCGCTACCCCGTGGGCCTGGCCAACGGCCAGACGCTGGTGCTCTGGAACGATGCCACCCGCAGCTACGCAGACCGCCTCAACCTCGATGGCACCATCGATAACACCTTCTCGATTGGCACGGGCGGCGGCCCTGGCTCGCTGTTTAGCATCGTGGTTGTGGCCGGCGGCAAAATTATGGCAAATGGCAACTTCACCTCCTTCAACGGGCAGGCCGCGCCCTACGGCCTGCTGCGCCTGCTGCCAAGCGGCGCGCCCGACCCCGGCTTCACGGCCGCCAGCGCCGCCCACACGCTGGCCGAACAACCCGATGGCAAGCTGCTCATCGTGGCACCCGGCGCTACCTCGCAAACCGAGCGCCTGGTGCGCCTCATCACCACCGGCAGCTTCGATACTGGTTTCCAGGCCGTAGTGGTGGGCAATGAGTCGTTCTCGCCCGCAGCAGCGACCGTTTACCTCCAGCCCGGCACCAATGCCATTGTGCTTGGCGGCGACTTCACCAGCGTGGCCGGGCAGCCGCGCTTCGGGCTGGCCCGCCTCGTGAACACGGTGCTGGCCACGCGCAACGCCACGGCGGTGCCGCTGGCCGATGCCTTCCCCAACCGGCCCATAACCAGCTCACCCTGCGCCTGCCCGCCGCGCCCACCGGCCCCGTGCTGCTGGCCGACCTGCAGGGCCGCACGGTGCGCCGCTGGGCGCTGGCGCAGGCCAGCGGCACGGTGCCGCTGGGTGGCCTCGCGCCGGGCGTGTACCTATTGGGCATCACCACCACGGCCGGCCAAAGCTGGCAGCGTATTGCCATCGAATAAGCCCGAATCCAACTTATCGGCCAAACGCAAAAAGCCGGCTTCCCTCGCGGAAAGCCGGCTTTTTGCGTTTAATTATCGAGTGGCTGCTGGTTGTTACAGCGTGGCCATGTCAATCACGAAGCGGTATTTCACGTCGCCTTTCAGCATGCGCTCGTACGACTCGTTGATGTCCTTCATGTCGATGAGCTCGATGTCGGACATGATGTTATGCTCGGCGCAGAAGTCCAGCATTTCCTGCGTTTCGGCAATGCCGCCGATGAGCGAGCCGGCAATGCGACGACGCTTACTGATGAGGTTGAAGGCATGGATGTGCGGTGCCTCTGTGGGCACGCCCAGCAAAATCATGGTGCCATCGCGGCGCAGCAGGTTCACGTAGGTGGCCAGGTCGAGCTGGGCCGATACGGTGTTGATAATGAAGTCGAAGTAGTTGCCTACCGACTTCAGCTGGGCCTCGTCTTTGGTTACCACAAACTTGTGGGCGCCCAGCTCTTTGGCATCGGCTTCCTTGCCGGGCGAGGTGCTGAGCACCGTTACCTCGGCACCCATGGCGGCGGCGAGCTTCACGGCCATGTGGCCCAGGCCGCCCAGGCCCATCACGCCCACGCGGTGGCCGGGGCCCACTTTCCACTGGCGCAGGGGCGAGTAGGTGGTGATGCCGGCGCAGAGCAGCGGCGCCACACGGGCCAGGTCCAGCTTATCGGATACTTTGAGGGTGTACTTCTCGTCCACCACAATCTGGCTCGAGTAGCCGCCGTAGGTGGGCGCGCCGCTGCCAATCTCGCGGCTGTTGTAGGTACCCACCATGCCGGTGGTTTCGCAGTACTGCTCCATGCCTTCCTGGCAGCTGGGGCAAGTGCGGCACGAGTCCACCATGCAGCCCACGCCGGCCAGGTCGCCTACTTTAAAGTTTTTCACGTGGTCGCCCACCTTGCTGATGCGGCCCACAATTTCGTGGCCGGGCACCATCGGGAACATCGAGCCGCCCCACTCGTCGCGCACCTGGTGCAGGTCGGAGTGGCACACGCCACAAAACTGAATATCAATGAGCACATCGTGCGGGCCTACTTCGCGGCGCTCAAAATCGAAGGGTGCGAGGGGGACACTGGGAGCCGGGGCGGCGTAGGCTTTCGTTGGAAGCATAATTGGGGGTATTGTAAGCGTTAATGGTTAGGGAAATAAGTCGGCACAAAGGCAGTAACGTAATACGCCCATGGCCTGAATGCCGGAAACCCTGAAGTGTATAACCGGACAGAGCCACTAAAGTTTGCGGGGCCGGGCCGAAAGGTGTGGGGTAGCTTTGCGTTTCCACCCAAACGCACATTGCTATGTCCCTCACGCCCGGTCATCTTTTTCTCACTTCACTGGGCCGCCTGCGGCTGATTGGGTTTCTGGAAGGCATTTCGTTGCTGGTGTTGCTGGGCATTGCCATGCCCTTAAAATACCTGGCGGGCCAGCCCCTGGCGGTGCGCTACGTGGGTATGGCGCACGGTGTGCTGTTTGTGGCGTACGTGCTGCTGGTTATTCAGGTGGCCATTGAACGGCGCTGGTCGTTTGGAAAAGCGCTGCTGGCGCTGGCCGTTTCCGTGCTGCCATTCGGCACTTTTTGGGCTGAAAAACGGCTATTCCACTAAAAATTCGCAGCTTGTTATCCCGGCCGCGGTGCCCCGGCGGCGGCGGCAGCGGCAGCTGGCGAGCCTTGTGCTAAAGCCTGGCCCACCAGCTCCCGCATTCGACGCAACGACTCGCGGGCAAACTTGCGCTGGAGTATTCGCCCAAACAGCTTGAAACCCACCCAGTAGAACGGGTTGCGAATCTGGCCGGACTGCGATACGGCGTGAATGCGAAACTGTACGGCCCCGGTCGGCAGATTTTTGTGAATGGTGAAGTCAATCTGACCGCGCTCGAAGTGGCCTTCGAGGGTGCGGTAGCCGTAGCCCCACACCCGTTCCGGGTACGAGCCGGCCGGGCCGCTGGGCGTGGGGCGGGCTTCCTCATCGGTGACCTCGCTCACGCGCACGCCGAAGTAGAAATTGAAGACCAGAAAGTGCGCCCGCAGCACCATAATGCGCTTTTCGAGCGGCATAGTGGGGTCGAAGTAGCCGGTGATGAGGTCGGGCGGGGGGAAGGCGTAGCGGCGCAGCACATCCTGGGCGGCGGCGAAGGAGCCGGCAGCCTCGGGTGGGCCGGGGGCTTCGGCGGGCAGGTCGGTTTCGTAGTCGTCGAGGCGCCAGCCGGTGGCGCTGGCGTGCTCGTTCTGGCGCGAAAAGTCGTAGTTGACCTTGGCGTTGCGGTAGGCATCAAGGCGGGCGCGGTACTGCTCCCAGGCGGGCGGCTTTGCCGAGGCCGGCACGGCGATAGTTGGGCTACTCATGGCGGGTGTGATGAACGTGGCTGGCTTCGTCGTGCCGGAAGGTTTCGACTACTACGTCGGCCAGGGCGTGGCCGCCGCTGGCCGCCGCCACGCGCCGGCAGAATTCGACCCAGGAGGCTTCCTGCATCAGCTTGCCGCCGCCCAGGGTGTCGTAGGCGAAAGCCACCAGCCCATCGCGCGAGCGGGCCGAGGAACGAATTTCGAACCGCAGCACGTCGGGCGACTCGTCCAGATAGTGGGCTTCGAAACGAATACGGCCGGCCTCGGGGTGGCCTTCGAGCGTGATGAATTCGAAGTAAGTGGCACCGACATCGGTGACGCGCACGCTGCCGTTCCAGGGGCCGCGAATGGTGATATGGAATTCGTCGCCGGTCTTAATGGGGCCCGCGTCGCCGGTTGTCTTTTCGAAATCGGCGAGTGCCTCGGGCGAGAAGCGGGGCACATCGGCCTGCACCTCGGCCATAAGCTGAGCGGGTGAATGCCGCGCCCGCTGCACGTCAATAAAGTAGCGGCGCTCCAGTAGCGGGCCGGAGCCGGTAGAAGCGGGTTGTTCGGGAGGGGAATCAGACATGGCCAACGAAGAAACGTATGGCCTTCATACGCCCCATGCCGCCGCAGGATGCTAAGGTTGAGCTATTCGGGGCCACAATGCTGCCTTTTCCTCAGCTCAGAATTCAACGCTCATACCCGCCAAATGGCTTACTACCGCCCGCCCGGCCCTCCCCCCGACCCCGCCCTCGTGCGCAGCCTCACCGAGCAACAGCACGAAATGCGCCAGCGCGTGCGCGCCGAGCTCCTGCCCCGGGAGCCACACCTCATCGCCGGCTGCGACTCCTCATTCCCCACGCCCGACACCATTCTATCGGTGTTCGTAGTCCTGAAATTTCCTTCGCTGGAGCTGGTAGAGAAAGTGTACAGCTACGGGCCCGTAGACATGCCCTACGTGCCCGGCTTCCTCTCCTTCCGCGAGGCGCCGAACGTGATTCACGCCTTCGCCAAGCTGGAGAACAAGCCCGATGTGATTATGGTCGACGGCCACGGCATTGCGCACCCGCGCCGCATGGGCATTGCCGCGCACCTGGGCGTGCTGCTCGACATGCCCATCTTCGGCGTGGCCAAGAATAAGCTGACGGGCATTTTTCAGGAGCCCGGTATCGAGCGCGGCAACATTGAGCCGCTGCTCGATGCGAAATCCGGCGAGCTCATCGGCGAGGTTATTCGCAGCAAGGACAAGGTGCTGCCGCTGTTCGTGAGCCCCGGCCACCGCTGCGACCAAGCCACCGCTACCCGCCTCACCCTGGCATGCTTGAAAGGCTACAAATTGCCGGAGCCTACCCGTTTGGCCGATTATTGGGCCGAGCAGTTTAAGAAAGAGGTGCGGTAGTTTTTCGCACAGAGTTAACGAGAGGGCAAAGAGCGTTTCACCGAGGTGAAGGCCTGTTGGAGCATCGGCAATGTGGCAGCAGCCTCTGCCGGGAGCTTCAGCAGCTGCGCCACGGCCTGGAATACGGCTTGCTTTCCTTGCTCCTGAGCCAGAATACCCGCATCCAGCGGCAGCTGCTGCGACTTAGAGAGCTTCTGGCCGGCCGCATCGGTCATCAGCGAATGATGAAAAAAATGCACCTGTGTTCTATTAAAAGCAGTTGTTTCCGAGAGCTGCACGGCCAGCCAAAGCTGCGCGGCAGAGCTGGCTTGCAGGTCCAGCCCGCGCACAATCAGGTTGGTACCGAGGCGTAAATCATCGACTACTGAAGCCACCTGGTACGCGGCTACGCCGTCCTTTTTGCGAACCACAAAATCCGGCATTAGCGCGCCGAGCGGCACACTGGTTTCGCCCTGCCAACCATCGGCAAACTGAATTTCAGTACCAGCCGGCACCTGCGCCCGCCACGCCGCGCCGGGCGTTTCGAGCGAAACCGGGGCTTCGGGGCCGCCGGTGCGGGTGCGCTGGCTGGCCTGCACCAAACCGGGCTGCTGCGCCAGCCGGCGCAGCACGCGGTTGTAGTCGGGCAGGTGCAACAGCTGCGAATGGTGGCGCAGGAAATTGTCGGGGCCACTGGGGCCGTGGTCGTAGTCAATCCCCAGCCAGTCGATTACGCGGAAGATATTATCCAGGTAGGCGGGGCGCAGACGGGCGCGGTCCAGGTCGTCGATTCTCAGGTGCAGCGTGCCGCCGGCCCTGCCGGGTACGACCTGCCGCGTGAGCAGCCAGGTGAGCACGAAGTTCACGGCGTTGCCGAGGTGCAGGAAGCCGCTGGGCGTGGGCGCGAGGCGCGAAACAACGGGCGAGTGGTCAGACATCTTTGGCAGTAATTGGCGCTACAGATTCCAGACCGCCTGTTGCAGCACCACGCGGTAGCCGTCGGGGTCTTCAAAAGTACGGCCCTGCTGGTCCCAATACGGATTATATGCTGGCACGGGCGCGAAGCCGGCGGCCAGCATCCGCTGCACGGCGGGCGGCCATTCGGCGGCATCGGGCAGGTAGAACACCAGCAGGTTGTCGGCCGTGGGAGCGCGGCCCACGGCGTGCCCCGGCTGGTGCGTGAACTCCAGATGGTACGGCGCGTGCGGGTGGTCCAGCATCACGCCGTCGAATCCGTTGTGGGCGGTGAAGGATATGAGTACCTGCAAGCCGAGGCCATCGCAGTAGAAACGCAGCAGGGCCGGCAGGTTGTCGGTGGGCCGAACCACGCGCAGCATGGGTATTGCCATGAGGAGAAGGTTGTGAACGGCAAAGTTGGCGGCCAACGGGTACAGGCGCCCCAGCCGTAAAGTGGCCCGCCAGTAGAAGTTGCACAAAAACGGTGGTGCCTTCCTACTCCGTGCGTAAGTTTGCGGTCAATTTGCGGGTGGGTTCCCCCACCCTGCAACGCGCCCAACCCGCCTGCTGATGCTGACTGCTGTACTGCTTTTTCTCCCTTTAGCCGCCGCCCTGCTGCTGCTAGTCGTTAAGGGAGCCGCCGCCCGCGCCCTTGCCTTCGGGGCCTCGCTCCTCGAATTCGTTGTCGCCGCCTACGTCACGTTCGACTTCACCCGCCACGGCTCAACTGCCTACAACCTCGATTACCGCTGGATTGCCTCGGCCGGCATCAACTTCCATATCGGGCTCGATGGCCTGAGCCTGTTGATGGTGCTGCTCACCACGTTCCTGGTTCCGCTCATTCTGCTGAGCGCTTTCAAGCGCGATTACGACAACCCGTCCACGTTCTACGCCCTCGTGCTGTTTATGCAAACGGGCCTGCTCGGCGTGTTCGTTTCGCTCGATGCCTTCCTGTTCTACTTCTTCTGGGAAGTGGCCCTCATTCCGATTTACCTGCTGGCGGGTGCCTGGGGCGGCGAGCGCCGCGTGGCCGTCACCCTCAAGTTTTTCCTCTATACCGTGGTGGGCTCACTGCTGATGCTGGCCGGCTTCGTGTACCTCTACCTGCAAACCGGCCCCGCCGCCGGCTCGCTGGCCCAGCACTCCTCGGAGCTCACCGCTTTCTACAGCCTGAAGCTCAGCGCCGCCGAGCAGTCGTGGCTGTTCTGGCTGATTTTCGCCGCCTTTGCCGTGAAGATGCCCATCTTCCCCTTCCACACCTGGCAGCCCGACACCTACACCGAAGCCCCCGCCCCCGCCACCATGCTGCTCTCGGGCATCATGCTGAAAATGGGCATCTACGGCACCCTGCGCTGGTTGCTGCCCGTGGTGCCGCTCGGCGTGAGCCAGTGGCAGAAGCCGGTTATCATCCTCTCCGTCATTGGCATTATCTACGGGGCCATCATCGCCATTCGGCAGCGCGACGTGAAGCGCCTCATCGCCTACTCGTCCCTTAGCCACGTTGGATTGATGGCGGCCGGCGTGTTCTCGCTCACCCAAATCGGCCTGCAAGGCGCAGTGGTTCAGATGCTGGCCCACGGCGTGAACGTGGTCGGCATGTTCTTCATTGCCGATGCCATTGAGCGCCGCACCGGCACCCGCTACATCCCCGACCTGGGCGGCCTCACGCGCCGCACGCCCATCCTCTCAGTTTGCTTCCTAATAATGCTGTTGAGCACGGTGGCCCTGCCCCTCACGGGCGGCTTTGTGGGTGAATTCCTGCTGCTGGCCGGCGTGTACGAATACAACGCCTGGGTGGGCGCGGTGGCCGGCCTCACCATCATTTTCTCGGCCGTGTACCTGCTGCGCATGTTCCAGCGCGTGATGCTCGGCCCGGATTCGTCGTTCTCCGAAACCATTACCGACCTCACCGGCGGCGAGTTGCTGGTGCTGGTGCCGCTCATTGTGCTGGTGTTCTGGATTGGCCTGTTCCCCAACACCTTCCTGCACATCTCCGAGCCGGCCGTCACAAATATCCTGGCGCTGGTCGGGCGCTAACGGGACGCCTCACCCCCGGCCCCTCTCCGCAGGAGAGGGGAGCTTGTCAAAACAACGATTCTAATCAAAGCCGGGGCTAACAATCCTGCTTCCAGACTGCTAAGTTTCCTCTAAATAAAAGCCCCCAACGTCGCCTGGCTCCCCCTCTCCCACGGAGAGGGGGCCGGGGGGTGAGGCGAACGCCAGAACAACATGACTTCCATCATTCTCCTCTCCGTCTTCGGCATTCTCAACCTGTTCTTGGGCTTTCTGCGCTCGAATAAGGTGCTGCTGCCCGGCGCCATGCTGCTGTTGCTGGCCGTGTTCGGGGCCAACTACGCCGACTGGAACGTGGCGCACGCGCCCTACTTCAACAACATGCTGGTGGTGGACAACTACACGGTAGCCTTCACGGGCATCGTGCTACTCACCACCATTCTGCTGCTGCCCTTCTCGCGCAGCTACGTGGTATCGGGCGAGCCCAACCTGGCCGAATACTACGCCCTGCTACTCTTCTCGCTGGTGGGAGCCATCATGATGATTGGCTACGACCACCTCATCATGCTCTTCGTGGGCATTGAAATCCTAAGCATCAGCATGTACGTGCTGGCCGGCAGCAACAAGCGCGACTCCCGCAGCAACGAAGCCGCCCTGAAATACTTCCTGATGGGCGCGTTTGCCACCGGTATCCTGCTCTTCGGCATTGCGCTACTGTATGGCGCTACCGGCACCTTCGCCCTCTCGCAGCTGGGCGCGGCCGTAGCCAACCCTGCCAACGCCAGCCTGCAGCCGATGCTTTACATCGGTATTCTGATGATGATTATCGGCATCGGCTTCAAGGTATCGGCCGCGCCGTTCCACTTCTGGACGCCCGACGTGTACGAGGGCACGCCCACGTTCTTCACCGCCTTCATGAGTACGGTGGTGAAAACGGCTGGTTTCGCCGCCTTCCTCAAGCTGCTGGCGGTGGCCCTACCCGCCGCTCAGGGCTTCTGGATGCCCACCATTCAGGCCATGTGCGCCCTCACGCTGCTCCTCGGCAACGTAGGCGCGGCGGCCCAAACCAACACCAAGCGCATGCTGGCCTACTCCAGCGTGAGCCACGCCGGCTACTTGCTCATCGGCCTCGTGGCCAGCAAGGGCATGCTGACTGGCGATGCCGCCAGCGGCATTTTCTTCTACTCGCTGGCTTATTCTATTGCTACGGTAGCCGCCTTCGGCGTACTGAAACTGGTGGCCGAACACCGCCAGGACGACTCCTACGCCGGCCTCAATGGCTTGGGCAAAACCAACCCGCTGCTGGCCTTCGTGATGACGGTGGCCATGCTTTCGCTGGCTGGCATTCCGCTCACGGGCGGCTTTTTTGGCAAGTTTTTCCTGCTGGCGGCGGCCGTGGGCCAGGGCTATATCGGCCTCGTGGTATTCGCGGTTATCATGAGCATGGTGGGCCTGTACTACTACCTGCGGCCCATTATCGCCATGTACATGCAGCCCGCCCCCGAGGGTGCCACGCCGGTGCCGGTCGATGGTATTCAGACCGTGACGATGGTGGTGCTGGCGCTACTGACTATTGCGCTGGGCGTGGTACCGGGCTTTATGAGTGGGATTTTGTAAAAATCTTCTTTGCGTATAAGCAGAAAAAGCAGCCTAATGGGCTGCTTTTTCTGCTTATTTGACTCTCCGCCAATCGGCTTTCGCTATGAAGCTGTTTGGAAAGTCAGCCCAAAGTCGCGGCAACCGGTCCGACCGCTCTAGGTGGTATGACCGGTTGCCGCGAGAACGGCGCCAGTGCTTATGGGGCCGATGCCAACGACAACCGGTCGGACCGGCGCAACCCGATTTTCTAAACAGCTTCTATGAATCGTATCCTACTACAGCTGTGGCTATTGTGCTTCCTGAGCATCTTCGGTGGCTGCGCCGTGCAGCCGCCGCACGAAGCCGGCCCGTTCCAACCCGGCGGGCTGGTGGAGCTGGCCCGGCTCGACCCTACCATTCGATTGGATATCCGCTACGCCACTACCCACAATTTCATGGGCCGGGTGCTGTACCCGCAGGCGCGGGCATTCTTGCAGCGCCCTGCCGCCGAGGCCCTGGTGCGGGCGAATAGCACCTTGAAACCACTGGGCTACTGCCTACTGGTATTCGATGGGTATCGCCCCTGGCGCATCACCAAACAGATGTGGGACCACACTCCGACCGATAAAAAGGAATTCGTGGCCGACCCGCAAAAAGGCTCCCGCCACAACCGGGGCTGCGCCGTAGACCTGAGCTTGTGGGATATGGCGGCCAACAAAGAAGTTGCCATGCCCGGCGAGTACGACGAGATGAGCCCTCGCTCTCCTACGCTGCTTACGCTGGTGGCACTCCGGCACAACGGATATCGCGGAACCTGCTCCGCAGCACAATGGAGCAAAACGGCTTCATCGTGTTTCCCGCTGAGTGATGGCATTTCGACTATCAGGACTGGAAATCATATCCAATTCAGAACGTGCCGTTTAATCGGTTGTAGCGGATTTTATATAGGACTTACGCACTTCAAAAGCTATGTAACCTGAAAATCAACGACTTGCATTCAAGACGTATATTTGTTATATTACTGTTTTTCAGTTGGTTAGTGTTTCAACTGCGTAAGTCCTATTATAACAAGGCCAGCCATCCCGGCCAGGCTGCCGGTGCGTGCCAGCAGGGCCAGCGGCACGCGGCGCAAATACGCGCCGGCGCCCTGCCCCCACCAAAACTTTCGCCCCGGTTTCGCCTTTTTCCGGCGTAACTCGTTTCCTTAACCTGAACACTGCTTCCTAAACCCCTCTTTTCTGATGAGTACAACTCCCGCTTCCAAGCCTTCTTTTGGCATGATTGGCCTTGGTACCATGGGCCGCAACCTGCTGCTGAACATGGCCGACCACGGCTTTCCCGTGGCCGGCTACGATAAGGACGCCGATAAAATTGCCCTGCTGGCCAAGGAAGGCGCGGGCAAGCCCGTACACGGCTTCGCCGACCTCGCCACCTTCCTCAACGGCCTGCAAACGCCGCGCGCGGTGATGATGCTGGTACCCGCCGGCCCCATTGTGGACAGCGTGATTGCCGAGCTGCAGCCCCTGCTGGCCCCCGGCGACATCATCATCGACGGCGGAAACTCCCACTTTACCGACACCGAGCGGCGCGCCAAGGCCGTAGAAGCGGCTGGTTTTCACTTCTTCGGCATGGGCGTGAGCGGCGGCGAGGAAGGCGCCCGCTTCGGCCCCAGCATGATGCCCGGCGGCGACAAAGAGGCTTACCGCGTGATGCAGCCCATGTTTGAGGCCATCGCGGCGCAGGTCGACGGCCAGCCGTGCGTGACCTACATCGGCCCCGGCGCGGCCGGCCACTTCGTGAAGATGGTGCACAACGGCATCGAGTACGGCCTGATGCAGCTCATTGCCGAAACCTACGCCGTGCTGAAAACCGGCCTGGGGATGGATAACGCGGCCATTGACCAGGTATTCACGCAGTGGAACGAGGGCCGGCTACAATCTTTCCTGCTCGACATTACCAAGGACATTTTCGGCTTCAAGACCCCAAATACCGACCATTTGCTGCTCGACGACATCAAGGACGAGGCCCGCTCGAAGGGCACCGGCAAGTGGACCTCGCAGGTGGCCATGGATTTGGAGGTGCCGCTATCCACCATCGACACGGCGGTGACCATGCGCAATCTATCGAAGTACAAAGCCCTGCGCGGGGAGCTGGCGGGGCTATACGGCCCGGTGGCCGGCCCGCTGCCGGTAGCGCGCGAGACCTTCCTGGCACAGCTGGAGCAAGCATTTTACTTTAGCATGGTCATCACCTACGCCCAGGGCATGCAGCTGCTCTCGAAGGCCTCAGAGGACTATACCTACGACCTGAACCTGGCCGACATCGCCAAAATCTGGCGCGGCGGCTGTATTATCCGCTCGGGCTTTTTGAACGAGATTTTTGACGCCTACCAGCACACGCCGAAACTAGCCCACCTCCTGCTCGATAGCCAGGTGCAGAAGCTGGTGAACGATGCTGTGCCCGGCAGCCGCGCCGTGGTGGCGGCCGCCGCCACCGCCGGCCTGGCCCTGCCCGGCTACATGGCCTCGCTGAGCTATTTCGACACGTTCCGCACGGCGCGGATGCCGTCCAACCTCATCCAGGCCCAGCGCGACTACTTTGGGGCGCATACGTACGAGCTGATTGGGAAGGCAGGCGTATTCCACACGCAGTGGACGCCGGCGCACGAGGATGCGACTAATAAGCAGGATGCGCAGGTGGAGGAACATGGTTCGACCGAGGAGCCGGTGAAGCCGAACAGCTAGTCGGGCTTTCTCACCATTCACAAACGGTCGTGCAGCGCGCAGCGAAGCACGACGAGCAGATACTACCGTAAAAACCAGCCATTCCCGCTTTATTGGCAATGAACAACAACCATAATATTAAGCCCACCGTTTTCGTCATCTTCGGCGGCACCGGCGATTTGAACGCCCGCAAGCTTTCGCCGGCGCTGTATAATCTGTTCCTCGACGGCTGGCTGCCTGAGCAGTTTGCCATCATCGGCACGGGCCGCACCAAGCTCACCGACGCGGAGTTTCGCACCATTCTGCTAGCCGACCTCAACGAGTTTTCGCGCAGCGGCAAGGCCAAAAAAGAGGCCTGGGACAAGTTCTCACCACACATTTACTACCAGGTATCCGACGTAAAAATGCCGGCCGCCTACGAGGAATTCAGCCAGCGCCTTTCGGCCTTCGAGCAGGAATGGAATGCCCCGGCCAACGTGATTTACTACCTGGCGGTGGCCCCGGAGTTCTTCCCCATCATTGCCACGGGCATTGCCCAACGCCACACCAAGGACGACCCTACCCGGGTTCGCATCGTGATTGAGAAGCCCTTCGGGCACGATTTGGAGTCGGCCCGGGCACTGAACAAACTGTTGGCCCAAAGCTTCCAGGAGTGCCAGATTTACCGCATCGACCACTACCTGGGCAAGGAAACGGTGCAAAACATCATGGCTTTCCGCTTCGCCAATGCCATCATGGAGCCGCTCTGGAACCGCAACAGCATCGAGCACGTCCAGATTTCGGTGACCGAGCAGTTGGGCGTGGGCGACCGCACCGGCTACTACGACGGCTCGGGCGCGCTGCGCGACATGATTCAGAACCACTTGTTGCAGCTGCTGTGCCTGGTGGCCATGGAGCCACCCGTGAATTTCACGTCCGACGAAGTACGCAACCGCAAGGTAGACGTGCTGCGCGCCATGCGCCGCTTCACGCCCGAGGAAGTGCGCGAGTCGGCAGTGCGCGGGCAGTACGGCGCGGGCTGGATTGAGGGCAAGGAGGTGCCCGGCTACCGCGAGGAAAAGGACGCCAACCCCGCTTCCAACACCGAAACCTTCGCGGCCGTGAAGTTTTTTGTGGATAACTGGCGCTGGCAGGGCGTACCGTTCTACGTGCGCACCGGCAAGCGCATGCACCGCTCGGCGTCCATCATCAGCATCCAGTTCAAGGACGTGCCGCACGTCATCTTTCCGCCCGAAACGGGCGAGAGCTGGCAACAGAACCGCCTTGTTATCAGCATTCAGCCCGAAATGAGCATCCGCCTGCAAGTGCAAGCCAAGCGCCCCGGACTCGACATGATGCTGAACACTGTGGACATGGTGTTCGACTACCATGGCACCTACGCCGCCGAAGCGCCCGAAGCCTACGAAACCCTGCTGCTCGACGCCATGCTCGGCGACCAGACCCTATTCATGCGCGGCGACCAGGTGGAGGAAGCCTGGGATTTGGTGATGCCCATCCTCAACTCCTGGCAGGGCCGCCCCAGCCTCAATTTCCCCAACTACTCGGCCGATTCGTGGGGTCCGGAAGTGGCCGAGGCCCTCATTGCCCGCGACGGTTTCCACTGGTTCACGCTACCGCTGAAAAGTAACGACAAGAAAAAAGCGTAGTAGCAGTAGCCCACGAGATACTTCAGTCGCGCCCGGCATGACGGTCCGGATTAAGCACCTGCACTCAGCTCCTCCTTCCCCTAATCCCTGAAAATACCCCATGCACCTACACATCCAGCCTACCATTGAGGCCACGCTGCATGCCTTGGCCGATTATTTTGTGGCCCGTGCCGCCGATGCCATTGCTGCGCGCGGCCGCTTTGCCGTGGCCCTGTCGGGCGGCAGCTCGCCCAAAAAGCTTTATGAGCTGCTGGCTTCGCCCGCCTACCGCGACCAGATTGACTGGACCAAAGCGTACTTCTTTTTCGGCGATGAGCGCAACGTGCCCCGCACCGACCCGCAGAGCAACTACCTGATGGCCAAAACGGCCCTGCTGGCCCCGCTCAACATTGCCGACGACCACGTTTTCAGCTTCGACACGGCCCTACCGCCAGCCGAGGCGGCGAAGGCTTACACCCAGACAATCAACCACTTTTTCAGCCCCAAGCCCGCCCGGCTCGATTTGATTTTACTGGGCTTGGGCGATAATTCGCATACGGCTTCGCTGTTTCCACATACCGAGGTATTGCAGGCCACCGTGGCCGAGGTGCAGGCCGTATTCGTGCCCGAGGTAGACATGTTCCGCCTTACGTTCACGGCGCCGCTCATCAACCAGGCCAGAGCCGTGGCCTTCCTTGTTTTTGGGGCCGATAAGGCGGCGGCCGTGCGCCGGGTGCGCCAGGGCCCGCGCAACACCGAGGAGTTTCCGGCCCAGCTCATCACCCCTTCGGCAAACGAGCGGCATTGGTTTCTGGATGAGCCCGCAGCGGCCGTTTTGACCCGCTAAGCTCAACAACAAAGACAACTATATAGCAGACCGGCCATCGTATACGATTCCGGCTACTTGCAGACGCAAAAGGGCCCCGGCGATATTCGCCGGGGCCCTTTTGCTGGTCGCGTGGGTCGATACCTAGTCGAAGATGTAGCGCACGCCCACCTGCGCACGCCAGCGGCTGGTCAGGTTGGTATCGGTGAAGAAGGTCTGGTTGCCGCCCCGGAAGGTATAGGCAGGCGTATCGGCAGAAGTGCCGGTGCCGTAGGCAGCCTCGATGAGGCGGTTGTTGCCCACCAGCTGGCGGTTGCCCCAGCTGCGGTTCAGCAGGTTGCCGAGGTTGAGAATGTCGAACGACACTTGCAGGGTATTCTTTTTGCCGCCGCTGGTGGTGAGGATGAAATCCTGCATCAGCTTGGCGTCGAGCTGGGTGTACCAGGGCGAGATGGCCCCGTTGCGGGCGGCGTAGCCGCCGCGGTTGCTGCTCAGGTAGTCGTCCTGGTTGATGTAGGCGTCGAGTTGCTGCCACTGCTGGGCGGCCGTCACGGTCTGGCCGGCGGCGTTGGTGTAGGGCACCAGGTTAATCTGGCTCTGGCTGGCTGGCACGAAAATCAGGTCGTTGCCTTCGATGCCGTCACGGTTCAAATCGCCGGCGTAGGTGTAGCTGAAGCGGTTACCCTGGCCGGCTTCAAACACCAGCCCGAGGGTAGTACCGAGCTTGTTATCGGCATAGGAAAAGCGGCGGCCGGCGGCGGCAATGATGCGGTGGCGCAGGCCAAAGTCGCTGTACGAGAGCTGGGGCTGGTTGGGGTTGCCCACCACGGGCAGGCGCTGGAAGGCATCACCGGCAATCTCGCCGGGGTTCGAGGTGAGGTCCTTGGCCAGCGAGTAGGTGTAGGCGGCCGAGGCGTAGAAGCCGCTGGTAAACTCCTTGCGCAGCTGCCCGGTGAGGGAGTACTGGTAGCCCTGGTTGGTGTTTTGGAGGCCGATTACGCCCGCATCGAGGAAGGTGAACTGGCCGTTGGGACCGGTGAAGGAGTTGAGGCGCGGGCCGCTGGCGGGATAAATCTGGCGGTTGTCGGCCCCGGTTAGGCGCTGGGTGGGCGTCACGAGGTTGTAGTTGCGGTGCACCACGGCATTGATATCCTTCGAATAGATGGCCTCCAGCGTGCCGATGATGCCGCCGGGCAGCTCCTGGTCGATGGCCAGGTTCGAGCGCCATACCTGCGGAAACTTGAAGTCGCGGCCCGTCGAGTTAATCTGGAAAGTGTAGAAGTCGCCAAACGAGGCGTTCGAGGCCTGGTTCGAAATCCACACAAACGGGATGCGGCCGGTGAAAATGCCGGTGCCGCCACGCACCTGGGTTTTTGCCCCCTCAGCCTGCGAGGTATAGTTGAAGCCCAGGCGGGGCGAGAACAGCGGCGTAGACTTGGGCAGCTCTGATACGTCGACCTTGGTGGGGTTGCCGTTCGGGTCGTTGAAGGTAGCCGCCGAAATCTGGGCGTTGGCCGCCACCGTGGTGCTGTAGATGGGCATATCGGCGCGCACGCCCAGCGTCAGCTTCAGGGCCGGGTTCACCTGGAACTCGTCCTGCACGTAGAGGCCCAGCTGGGCCACGGTCACGTCGACCTGCTTCACGGGCAGCTTGGCACCGGCGGCGGCCTGGGCATTCAGGTCCATAAAGCTGGGCTGGCCGGGGCGGGTGTTGGCGAAGAAGTCGCTCAGCTCCATGCGGCCGTAGCCGTAGCGCTGCAGGTTGAAGCCGTTCACGAACTGGAACCGCTCGTAGTTCACGCCCGCCGTGAGGATATGGGCGCCGGCGAAGTAGCTCAGGTTATCGGTCAGCTGCAGAATATTCTGGTCCAGGGTATTATTGGCCGAAAACTGCTCGGTGCCCACCGTGGTATAAGTTGTGCCACCCTGCGTAATGTCAATCTGCGGGAAGAACTTGCCGGCGGGCAGCTCGCGGAAGTCGCGGAAAGCCGAGAAGCTGGCCTGCGCCTTATTGCTGAACTTGCCGTTGCCGAAGCTGCTGTTCAATTCGGCCACCACCGAGTTCAGGTTGTTGTTGATGGTGTAGCCCGAGTTGGCAAACTGCAGGGTATTCACGCCGGGCACCCGCGACGAAGGCGCGATGGCAATGGGGTGCGGGCCCTGCTCGCGGTAGCTCTTCAGATAGTTGTAGCGGATGGAGAAGGTGTTCTGCGGGTTGATATTCCAGTCGATTTTAGCCAGAATCTTATCCGAGTACGTGCGGTAGTTGAAGCCCTGAAAGTCGCCGGGGTCGTAGCCGTACACCGACGTCAGCCGGTCGCGGATGGCCTGCAAATCCGAGGCCCGCGCCCGGCTCACGCCGGTGAGCTGGCCATTCTGGGCGGCAGTGGCCTCGGCCGCGCTGCTGGCAGGCCGGAAAGTCTGGCCCGGGTCGGTCTGGCGGGTCAGCTCGGCATTAGCGAAAAAGAACAGCTTGTTCTTGATAATCGGACCACCCAGGGCAAAGCCTGTCTGGTTGAATTTCAGGCTGGGGTTATCAATGGTCGCGCCTTCCACCTTGCTGCCAATCAGGCCCTGGTTGCGGAAGTAGGTGTACACCGTGCCCTTGATTTCGTTGGTGCCGCTCTTGGTTACGGCGTTGATGCCGGCCCCCGTGAAACCGCCCTGGCGTACGTCGTAGGGTGCCAGGCTCACCTGAATCTGCTCGATGGCGTCGAGGCTCACGGGCTGCGAGTTGGTCTGGCCGCCGGGCGTGGGCGAGTCGAGGCCGAAGGAGTTGTTGAAGATGGAGCCGTCGAGCGAGAAGTTGTTATACAGCGTGTTGCGCCCGCCAAAGCTCTGGCCGCTGGCCTGGGGCGTGAGGCGCGTAAAGTCCTCCTGCGAGCGGCTGATGGTGGGCAGCGTGCGAATGGCCGTGGAGCTGATGTTGGTGACGGCCCCGGTGCGGTCGGGGTTAATCTGGCCGTCGCGGTTGCCCTTCACCACCACTTCATCCAGCTTCTGGCCCTCGCCTTCCCTCAGGGTGATGCGGGTTTCGAAGGTTTTGCCCAGCACCAGCTGCACGTTGTTCTGCACGTAGGTTTCGTAGCCCACGAAGGACACCTTGATTTCGTAGGGCCCGCCAATGCGCATGTTCAGCAGGTCGAACTGGCCATTGTCGCGGGTGCCGTTGCCGTAGGTCGTGCCCGAAGGCAGGTGGGTGGCAACTACCGTCGCGCCGGGCAGCGGTTGCCCCTTACTATCCAGCACCAAGCCCTTAATGGCTGAAGTAGTAACACCCTGCGCCACAGCCGGCAAGGCACTCGCCAGCATTAAAAATCCCACCAATACGCGTAATAACGTTTTCATAGCAAGCATCTTATGTGGTTTTCCGGAAATCTTCCCGGTAATCTGGCCGCAAAAGTACGGTAACATACAAGTGATGCATGCATAACATTAATGCCGGATGCAATATATAATATAAACATAATTATACCGTAACATTAAAACCACTCCGATTTCTGTACTGACTGCCTATTTTGGTGCGCAGCCGGGCCCACAGGTACCGAAAGCAGCGATGATAAGCAGGTAGTCAGTAATAAGTAGCCGGTAGTCGGACAGAAATCAATTTGCTGATTTTCAGATAGATGAAGTCTGATTACTGACTACTACTTAAAGCCCCGCTACCCCGTTCCTATTGCCCGCCCACGGCCGGTACTGGCGGCCCGGCTCCGGCCGCCAGCGTGGCCCCCAAACTGGCCACCACAATAAAGCCGACCGCCAGCCACTGCCCCAAAAGCAGCCGCTCGCCCAGCAGCAGCCAGCCGGATATCGCCGCCGCCACTGGCTCCAGGCTCATCAGAATGCTGAAGGTGCGGGTGGGCAACGTGCGCAGCGCCTGCATCTCCAGCGAAAATGGCAATATGCTGGAAAACAGCGCCAGCAGCCCCCCCAGCAGCAACAAGTGCGGCGTGAGGTTCAGCAAGCTGCCGCTGGCTACCCCAAAAGGCAACACCGGCAAGGCCGCGAACAGCATCCCAATGGCCACCGCCTGCTGGCCCGGCAACACTGCCGCCGTGCGCTGGCCCAGCACGATGTACACGGCCCAGGCCCCGCCGGCCGCCAGCGCAAAAGCCAGGCCCAGGAGGTCAATTCCCTGGCTGTGCCACGGCGCAATCAGCGCGATGCCCGCGGCGGCCAGTAGCGCCCACACCGCATCGGCCCAGCGGCGCGAGCCTGCCAGCGCCAGGCCCAACGGCCCCACAAATTCCAACGTGACGGCCAGCCCGAGCGGAATGCGGGCCAGGGCGAAGTAGAACAGCAGGTTCATCAGCCCGAGGGCCAGGCCGTAGGGCACCACCGCCCGCCACTGCGCCCCCGACAAGCGCCCCAGCTGCGGGCGCACTACCAACAATAGCACCAGGGCCGAAATACCCACCCGCAGGCTGGTAGTGCCCGCTGGCCCCAACACCGGAAACAGGCCCTTGGCAATAGCTGCCCCGCCCTGCACGCTCACAATGGAAAGCAGCACGGCAGGCACCGCCGGAAACGTAAATCGGCCGGAATCAGGCATTACGGCAGCGCCGAAAATGTGGCGGCCGCTACCGCCGCCTGGCCCGGGCGCAGCACCTGCGCCGCGCCGCCCTGCACGATGATGGCGGCCCGCGCCAATCCCAGAAACAAGCCGTGCTCCACCATCCCGGGAATGGTTTTCAGCGTGAGGGCCAACTCGGCCGGATTCTCAATTTTCTCAAAATAACAGTCCACCAGCAGGTTGCCCTGGTCGGATTGGGCCAGGTCGGCAGGGCGCAGCTTGTCTGCCCGCACCACGGGCGCACCGCCCAGGGCGGCCACGGCGTCCATCACCCAGGGCAGGGCGAAGGGCACCACTTCCAGCGGCAGCGGGAACCGGCCCAGCTGCGCCACGGCCTTCGACGAATCGGCCACGATGAGCAGGTAATCGGAAGCGGTGGCAATGACTTTTTCGCGCAGCAAGGCCCCGCCCCCACCCTTAATGAGGCGCAGCTGCGAGTCGAGCTCATCGGCCCCGTCCACGGTCAGGTCGAAGCGCAGGCCGCGCCGGGGCTCCAGCATGGGGATGCCCACGCGGCGGGCCAGCTCATCGCTCGCTCGCGAGGTAGCCGTGGCCTGAATGCGCAAGCCGCCCTCGCGCACCCGCTGGCCCAGCAGCTCAATAAACGGCGCGGCCGTGCTGCCCGTGCCCAGCCCCACCACCATGCCATCGCGTACCCAACCGGCGGCGGTGGCGGCAACGAGTTGTTTTTCCTGAGCGAGCTGATGCTGCTGCTGCTGGGTTTCGGGGCTTGACATGGAGCTTGGAGCGTTTGGTGATAACCAGAAGCGCCCCCGCAGCCAGGCTGCGGGGGCGCTTCGCCAACAATTGGGTGCCCGAAATTACGGGTTTGTCGACCACATACCGGCCTCTTTAATAAAAATGCGACGGTTCAGCTTCAGTTGCGACACCATGAACTCGGCCAAATCCTCAGGCTGCATCACCTTGTCGGGGTTACCGTCGGTGAGCTTGTTTTCGAGGGCCAGTGGCGTGGCTACCGTGCTGGGCGTGAGGGCCGACACGCGGATATTGTGCTTGCGCACCTCCTGCATCAACGACTCGGTGAGGCCCAGCACCGCGAACTTCGAGGCGCTGTAGGCGCTGCTGCCAGCGGCAGCGCGCTGCCCCGACGTGGACGAAATATTGATGATATCGCCGGTCTGGCGCGCAATCATCACCGGCAGCACGGCGCGGGTCACGTAGTACGTGCCCATCAGGTTCACCTGAATAATGTGCTCCCACTGCTCGGGCTCCATCTCCAGAAACTTGGCAAACGTGCCAATGCCGGCGTTGTTGATGAGGATGTCAATGGGGCCCAGCTCCTGGTGGATTTTAGCCACGGCGAGATTCACGGCGGTGCGGTCGGCCACATCGGCCACGGCCGTAATGACAGTGCCACCGGCGGCAATAATCTCGGCCGCTACGGCTTGCAGGTCACTATCGGTGCGGGCCAGTAGGCCTACGTGCACGCCTTCAGCGGCCAGCGCCAGGGCCACCGAACGGCCAATGCCTTTGCCTGCGCCCGTAACGAGGGCGACTTTTCCTTGGAGGGATTCCATGTTTTTTCGGGGGTTGTGAAGGGGTAGAACCAGCTTTGGGGCCGAAAGGTTGGGGCACTTCCGTTTGTCATGCAGAGCGTAGCGAAGCATGACGGTCAGTTTACGTCGCACGTCGTCCTACATCCCGTGCAGATGCTTGGTGAAGTCGCCGTACATCACCCAATCTTCCCAGCGCTTGCGGTGCGGGGCCACTTTGCCGCGGAGGTATTTCTCAATCATCAAACCAGCGGCCGGGGCAGCGCTGGTGCCCCCAAAGCCACTGTTCTCGATGAACACGGCAATGGCAATTTTGGGGTCCTGCACCGGGGCGAAGGCCGCAAAGGTGGCGTGGTCGAAGCCGTGGGGATTTTGCACGGTGCCGGTTTTGCCGGCCATCGTGATGCCGTATTGCGAGAGCGAGGCCAGGTTGCCGGTGCCGCCGTTGCCGTCCACCACCATCTCCATGCCGGGGATGATGTACTTGAACAGTGTCGTGTCCACGGCCGTGTAGTGCTTCTGCTGGAACTCGGGCAGCGGCCCGCCCTGGCCAATGCCGCGCACGAAATGCGGCGTGTAGTAATAGCCCCGGTTGGCAATGGTGGCCAGCACGTTGGCCATCTGCAAACCGGTGATACCGATTTCGCCCTGCCCGATGCTGAGTGAGTACACGTTGCGGAAGCTCCAGCGGTGCTGGCGGTTGTGCTTCTTATCGAAAAACTTCTGGTCGTAGAACTCCGGCGACGGAATCAGGCCGCGCTTTTCCTGGCTCATGTCCACGCCCAGCTTTTCACCCAAGCCGAAGGACTTCACCATTTTCTGCCACTGCGCCAGCCCAATGTGGGCATCGTCGTACTTGTTCTTGGCCTGCCCGCGCTGCACCACAGCCCGCAGCACCTGGTAGAAATACGGGTTGCAGCTGTTTTTGATGGCGAGACTGACGTTGGCCGGATACTCGTGGCGGTGGGTGCATTTCACCAGCTTCTGGTTGCACTCGAATCCCGTGCTGGGCTGCACCACGCCCAACTGCAAGGCTACCAGCTCATTCACCAGCTTAAACACCGAGCCGGGCGGATAGGTAGCCATCAGCGGTCGGTCGAACAGCGGGCGGTCGGGGTTATTGAGCAGGGTCATGTAGCGGTTGCCTGAGCCCTTGCCCGTGAGCAGCTGCGGCTGGTAGTGCGGGGCCGAAACGAAGGCCAGAATCTCACCCGTCTTGGGGTCGATGGCCACAATGGAGCCGCGCCGGCCCGCCAGCAGCTTCTCCCCATACGCTTGCAATTCTGCGTCGATGCTCAGGTGCAGGTCTTGCCCGGCCACCGACAGCGTGTCGAACTCGCCACCGCGAAACTTGCCTTTTTCGATGCCGCGCACGTTCACCATCTTGTACTGCACGCCGCGCCGGCCCATCAGCGTCTGCTCGTAGTAAGATTCCAGGCCTGAGATGCCCACGTTCTCGCCGGGCTGATACTTGGCGTATTTGGGCTTTTCGAGAAAAGCCGGCGTGATGGCCCCCACGTAGCCCAGGGCGTGGGCCAGGTTGGGCGTGCGGTAGGCCCGCGCCATGCGCGTCTGGGTGCGGAAGCCCGGGAAGTCGCCCAGCTTATCCAGAATAACCGCCAAATCGGCCGTCGTCAGGTTTTGCAGGATAGGCGAGGGCTTCACGCGCGAATACTTTTTGGCCGCTTTCAGGCTGGTGCGCAGGTCTTCCAGCGGTATTTGCAGCAATTCGGCAAAGCGGAGCGTGTCGAGCTGCTGCACTTCGCGGGGCACCACCACCAGGTCGTACACCGGCGTATTCTGCACCAGCGGCAGGTTTTTGCGGTCATAAATCAGCCCCCGGTACGGAATCTGCACCAGGCGCTGCAAGGTGTTTTTGTCGGCGGCCAGCTTATACGTCCCGTCCAGCACCTGCATAAAAAACAGACGGGTGAGGAAGATGAGGGCCACCAGTAAAAAGATGCCCTGCACCACGTATTTACGGCCTTCGAGGTATTGCATAGGTAATTTAAATTCTCCCGAACGTCATGCTGAGCCTGCCGAAGCATCTCTACCGCAATAGTAAATAATTAATTGAGCGGTAGAGATGCTTCGGCAGGCTCAGCATAACACTCTATATCAATCAACTAAACAACTAGCTCCTTCCCCGGCGCACCGGAAAAAACAGCAGCTGCACAATCAACAGCGCGAGGCTGGTAAAGAGTGCACTCACCAACATTTTCCCCAGCGTGATGCCAAAATACCGGAAGCTGCCCAGCTCCAGCAGGAAAAACGCGGCGTGGTGCAGCACTACCAGCAGCGTCATGTACACGCCAAACCACTGCCAGCCCATCTGGTGCACGTTCACGGCGTCGGCGCTGTCGTAGCCGTCGCGCGGGGTGAGTAGGCGCAACACCCACGGCCGCAGAAAGCCCAGCAGCACCGCCGCCGCCGCGTGCAGTCCGCCCGTGTCGTAAAAAATATCCATCGTGAGCCCCATCGCAAACGAGAGCAGGAGCTGCACCACGATGGGCGTGGTGATGGGCAAAAACAGCAAAAAGCCCAGGTAGAAAAAGCACCAGCCCAAATCAAACAGCACCAGCCGGCTGATTAGCAAAACGTGCACGCCCGCATACAGCACGAAGCGCAGCACCTGCAAAAAAATGAACCGCAGGCCGCTCATGGACGCGCCCCTCCTTTCGGCAGCATGCCCGTGTGGGTTTCCAGGGTGTCGCGCTCGGGCTTGTTGCGGTTGGTCACGATGTACACGTAGGTCAGATTGGCAAAATTGACGCCCAGCTTCACCCGGATGGTCCAGAAATTCTTGTCCGGCTCCTTCACAAAGGAGTCGATGATGCCAATGAAAATACCCTCGGGGAATACCGAGTTGTAGCTCGACGTGAGCACTGTATCTCCCTTCACCAGCTTGGTTTCGCGCAGCACGTTGTCGAGCAGCGCGTGGGTGGGGTCGTCGCCCTGCCACTTGATGGTGCCAAACGTGCCATCGCGCTTGATTTTGGAGGCAATGCGGGTTTGCGAATGCAGCAGGCTCGTGACGGTGGCATAATGCGCGCTCACCACTTTCACGCGGCCCACTACGCCCCCGGCCGCCACCACGCCCTTACCGGGCACCACGCCATCGGCGCTGCCCACGTTCAGCGTGAGATAGTTATCAACATTATGCAGCATATTGTTGATAACCCGGGCCGGAATAAGTGGATAACTCGGGTCGCGGGCCGCCACCAGCTGCTGCCCCAGCAATAAGGTGTCGGGCCTGGTTGCCGGCCGCTGGTAGCGCACGCGCTTCAGCGAATCGGCGCGGGCCGGGGCCAGGGCCACCGAATCGGCCTCGCGGCGCGTCGAATCGGCCGGGAAAAGCTGCTGGCGGAGGGCAGCATTTTCGGCGGCCAACTGCTGGTTCATCTCGGCCAGCTGGAAGTAGTCCAGTATCTGGGTGCGGCGGGCCAGCACCATGCCCGCGTATGAATTGGCCGAATTAAAAAACGCCGCCCGCTGATATGAATTACTGGTAATGAATAAATACAGGCTGATTATTTCCAATAAGCTAAATACCAGCGCCCCGCGAAAGCGAAATAGGAAAAGAAATAGATTCCGCACGGAGGTATTTTACTTTTTATCGGAGAACATAGAACGTCATGCAGAGCGCAGCGAAGCATCTTTACCGCTGTAGTAAATCTGATTACTTACGCAGTAAAGATGCTTCGCTGCGCTCTGCATGACGTTCAACTATTATCATCTTGAGTTACGTCAGCAACACGCCTTTGAAGGCCTGGATGTCCTTAATAGCCTTGCCCGTGCCGCGCACCACGGCGCGCAGCGGGTCTTCGGCAATGTGAATCGGCAGCTTGGTTTTGGCAGCCAGGCGCTTGTCCAGGCCACGCAGCAGGGCGCCGCCGCCGGTGAGGTGAATGCCGTTTTCGTAGATATCGGCCGACAATTCGGGCGGCGAAATTTCGAGGGCTTTCAATACCGCTTCTTCAATTTTAGCTACTGATTTGTCGAGGGCAATGGCGATTTCCGAAAAGGTTACTTTGATAACTTTCGGAATGCCCGTCATCAGGTCGCGGCCGCGCACTTCGTGGTCGGGCGGCGGCACGTCGAGCTCGGTGAGGGCCGCACCAACTTCAATTTTGATGCGCTCGGCCGAACGCTCGCCGATGAGCAGGTTGTGCTGCCGGCGCATGTAGTCGAGAATATCCTGATTGAACACATCGCCGGCCGTTTTAATAGACTGGTCGCACACGATGCCCGACAGCGCAATTACCGCGATTTCGGTGGTGCCACCTCCGATGTCGATAATCATCGAACCGACGGGCTGCTGCACGTCGATGCCAATGCCAATGGCAGCGGCCATGGGCTCCTGAATCATCCAGACTTCCTTGGCTCCGGCGTGCTCGGCGGAGTCGCGCACAGCGCGCTTCTCTACCTCGGTAATACCCGACGGAATGCAGATGACCATGCGGTGCGAGGGCTGAAACAGCCGCTTGCGCGTGTCAATCATCTTAATCATGCCCTTAATCATTTCCTCGGCGGCGTGGAAATCGGCAATCACGCCGTCCTTCAGGGGGCGAATGGTACGGATGTTATCGTGCGTTTTTTCGTGCATCTGCTGGGCCTGGCGGCCCACGGCGATGACTTTATTAGTAGTGCGGTCTTTGGCGATGATGCTCGGCTCATCCACCACGATTTTATCGTTATGAATAATGAGCGTATTGGCCGTACCCAGGTCGATGGCGATGTCGCTGGTCAGGAAATTAAAGAAACCCATTGAGTTAGCTGCAATAAGGCGGAGTCCGGTTTTAGGGCCGGGCAGAATAATGTGCAAAGGTACGGAAGGTTTGCGCGGGGTTGGTGCTACCGCACAACGACCAGCTACCCTCCTTATTTTAAGGGGGGGGACATTTCAGCAAAGCTGAAATTGGGGTGGTGCATTGGTCGAACGAAGGCCGAACGGCTTGCGCAGGCGTTGCGCCGGCTTCGTTCGACCAATGCACCACCCCCGTTTTTACTTCGCAAAAACTCCCCTCCTTTAAAAAGGAGGGGAGTTTTGTTCAACTGCCTCAGCCTTAGTGCTTGAAATGCCGCACGCCGGTGAGCACCATGGCCATACCCAAATCATCGCAGGCCTTAATGCTGTCGGCATCCTTAATGGAGCCGCCGGGCTGCACCACGGCGCGGATGCCAGCCGCGCCGGCAATTTCCACGCAGTCGGGGAAGGGGAAGAAGGCGTCGGAAGCCATCACGGCCCCGTCCAGGTCGAAGCCGAAGGTGCGGGCTTTTTCGATGGCCTGGCGCAGGGCATCCACGCGCGAGGTCTGGCCCACGCCAGAGGCCAGCAGCTGGCCGGCCCGGGCCAGCACGATGGTGTTGCTCTTGGTGTGCTTGCAGATTTTGCCGGCGAAAACGAGGGCGGCCGTTTCCTCTTCAGTCGCGGCCGATTGGGTCACGGTGCGGAAATCAGCGGCAGTTTCGGTCTGGCGGTCGGCATCCTGCTCGATAATGCCGTTGAGCAGGGTTTTGACCAGCTTCTTCGGGAACTCAACGGGCTTTTGCAGCAGCAGAATACGGTTTTTCTTGCTCTGGAGCACCGGCAACGCATCAGCGGCGAAGCCGGGGGCGATAAGGACTTCGAAGAACAGCTGGCTGAGCTCGGCGGCAGTGGCCGCGTCTACCTCCTTGTTTACGATGATGACGCCGCCGAAGGCCGACGTTGGGTCGCAGCTCAGGGCATTCACGTAGGCCTCGCGCAGAGTGGCAGCCTGGGCCACGCCGCAGGCATTGGTGTGCTTGAGAATGGCGCAGGCCGGCTCGCCATCGGTGAATTCGGCCATGAGGGCCACGGCGGCATCCACGTCCACCAAATTATTGTAGCTCAGCTGCTTGCCGTGCAGCTGGTCGAACAGGGCCGTGAGGTCGCCGTAGAACGTGCCGGCCTGGTGCGGGTTCTCGCCGTAGCGCAGGGGCGTGGCGGGCTGGGCGCTGAGGCGGAGGGCGCTACCGGCTACGGCCGTGCCCTGGCTCATGTAGTTGAAAATTTCGGTGTCGTAGTGCGAGGTGGTGGCGAAAGCGGCGGCGGCGTAGTGGCGGCGGTCTTCGATGTCAGTCGCGCCGTTTTTGGCGGTGAGCAGCTCGGTGACGGCCGCGTACTGGTCGCGGCTGCTGATTACGAGCACGTCGCGGAAGTTTTTGGCGGCGGCACGCAGCAGCGAAATGCCCCCGATGTCAATTTTCTCGATGACGTCCTGCTCTTCGGCCCCGCTGGCTACGGTTTCTTCGAAAGGATATAAATCAACCACTACCAGGTCGATGGGCGGAATATCGTGCTGCTCGGCTTCGGCGAGGTCGCCCACGTCGTGCCGGCGGTGCAGAATACCACCAAACACCTTGGGATGCAGCGTTTTCACGCGGCCACCGAATACTTCGGGAAAGCCGGTGAGGTCTTCCACGGCGGTTACTTCGGCACCCTCTTCTTCGAGGAATTTCTGGGTGCCACCAGTGGAGTACAGCGTGACGCCGTGCTGGCGCAATACCTGCACCAGCGGGGCCAGCCGGTCTTTGTGATACACGGAAAGCAACGCAGCGCGAATGGGACGGGACGACATAAAACGGGCGAAAAACTGGGCATAATTACCGCCACGAAGGTACGCCCGGCCTTAGCCTGCCGTCTGCGGGCAGTGTTACCGAATTATTACCACCGCGCCCGGCGGCTGCAAAATCAGCGCTGGCCGAACACTGCGCCACTTTGATAAGTATAGCAAAGAACCCTGCTTTACCCATTCTAGCACATGCTGACTACCGCGGCCGCTTTGCCCGCTACCGAACCCGGCCCTATTGAAGCGCCCACCCCGGCCGTGATGACGCCTACCGAAGCCGAAGAGGCCGCCGCGCAGCTGGCTCCCCGTCTCTTCGACCAGGCGGCCGCTACCGATGTGGAAGGCGGCTTTCCCATCCAGGAGTTTGGCTGGCTGCACGCGGCCGGGCTGCTCACGGCGGCGCTACCGGCGCCCCTGGGCGGAGCCGGGCTGCACTCGCCGGCGGCCACGCTGCCGCTGCTGCGGGTGTTGTAGCACGTTGGGCGGAGCAACCTAGCGATGGGGCGCGTATTTGAAGGCCACACCAACGCACTGCTGCTTATTCAGCAGCTGGCCACGGCAGCGCAGGTAGCCGGCTATGCGGCCGATGCCCGCGCCGGGCGCTTATTCGGCGTTTGGAACACTGAGAACCCGGTCGATGGCGTGCACCTGAAGGACTTGCCCAACGGCCGCTACCGCCTGCGCGGGGCCAAAACCTTCGCTTCCGGGGCCGGGCAGCTGGCGCGGCCGCTCATTACCGGGGCGCTGCCGCATGGGCAGGGCTGGCAGCTGTTTGTGCTGCCGGCCGATGCCCAGCCGCCCGCGCTGGACCGCTCTTTCTGGCAGCCGATAGGCATGCGGGCCACCGCCAGCTTCCGGGCCGATTTGACCGGGCTGAAAATCGGCCCAGAGGACCTCATCGGCCCGCCCAATGCCTACTACCAGCAGCCGGCGTTCAGCGGCGGAGCCATCCGGTTTGCGGCCGTGCAGCTGGGCGGGGCCGAAGCTGCTTTTGACGAAACCCGCGACTTCCTGCGCAGCCTCGGTCGCACCGACGACCCCTACCAGCGCCAGCGCCTCGGCGAAATGGCCATTATGCTGAAAAGCGGCCGCCAATGGCTGCGCGGGGGCGCAGAAAATGCCGCCCGCCCCAGTGCTGCAACGCCTGAAGGAGCCGAAGCCACCGTGGCCTACGCCAACATGATGCGTACCGCCATCGAAACCATCAGCCTGGAGATATTGCGCCTGGCCGGGCAGCCCACGGCGGCTGTGCTGGCGAGCGACGGCACCATGTCGCACCCCAGCTGGGTGCTATTTTCGGCACCGGCGCGGCAGGCGGTGCGGGCGGCCGAGTTCCGCCACGCCCTCACCATTCTGGGGGCCGATGCAACGGAGCCGATGCTGCTGGCCCTGTCCGATGGCGGGTTGCCCGACGGCCCAAATAAGCCCGGATTCACCGAAGCCGTAGCGCGGCTGCGGGAGTTTCTGAAATGCCAACAGGCCGCTACCGTGCTAGTGCCCTGACGGCGCACCACGGCAGCAGTAGCATCCCGGCAATTATTGGCCAATACGATGACCTCGAAGCTGCTGGGGGCAGGGGTTGGCCGTGCTCGGTGGTTTGGGTGGCGGGCAGGGTGGCGGCTTCGTCTTTGGCTGGAATGATGACGCTGATGCGCAGGCCGGCCGCGCATTGGTCGCGGGGTGGCAGGGGCTGCCGCAGCAGCAAAGAAATGGGAGCGGTAGCCGTGGCCTCGTGGGCCGCCAGGAAACGCGCGGGGGTAGCGTGGTCCATCGGGCGGGTGTACGCCGGGCAATGGCGAAAGGATAAGGCGGAGCTTACGCCACTAATGCGCCAATTCGCTCACGGATGGGGTTTTACAGCCAGCATTTCCCAGGTAATCAGCGCGCTGGCAGCGGCAGCTGTTTTGATTATAATCGGGGTTAAAATTTACAAAAAAGCCTCTTCTGAAATCAGAAGAGGCTTTTTACGCAATTCTATAATTCCTACCTAGAAGGCTTCGCCGATGGCAAACAGGATGCCCGGCTTGCTGCCGGTGCCGCCGGCGTAGTCGAGGCGCAGGTTCACGCGGTCGCGGCGGATGAAGTTGAAGCGGATGCCCGCGCCCCCGGCGTACTTGGTATCGCTGAGGCTGAACTTGTCGACGTACTGGTTTACGTTGCCCACGCCGCCGAACACGGCCCCGTCGAAACGCTTCAACCAGCTGATAGTAGCATTGGGGAACAGCTTATGACGGATTTCGGCCTGAAACATTATCATCTGGCGGTCGCGGTAGCGCTGCTCGTAAATGCCGCGCAACAGGTTGGCGTTGTTGTAAAGCGTGCCGCCCAAGTTGGCACCAATGCCGGCCAGCTCGCGGAATGGCACATCGCCGGTATGGAACTGCCCGAGGAACTGCGCGGCCAGAATGGTGCGGTTGGACCCCAGCGGCTGAAAGTGGCGGGCATCGACCTGATAGCGCGTAAAGCGGTAGTCGGAACCCAGGCCCGTGCCGTTAAAGGTGGCGCTCACATCGAGCAGATTGCCACTGAAGGCGGCCAGCGGCACATCGCGCGTGTCGTAGGTGAGGACCGGCCCGAGGCCCGAAATCCGGGTATTCTTCCGTTCGCGCTCGGTCATGCGCGAGTCGTTGTAGAAGAAGTTGGTGCTGTTGCCGTCGGTGGTTTTGGCCGGCGCGCCCACCCCCGTAATGTTGGTGAAACGGTACAGCGCACCAAAAAACAGCTTGGGTGCAATCTGCTTCTGAATCCGCTGGTTGATAATGAACAGCTTGTAATCCGTTTCCGACTCGTTGGCGCTGGTAGTGCCTGGGCCTTTGCCGTAGTAATATAGCAGGATGTCGTAGGCGCTGATTTCACCGTTCAGGTAAAACTTTTCGCCCGGCGTGTACACCGAGTGCACCAGCTGAATGAGCGACTGGCCCTCGGTGGTGGTCCAGTACTGCAGCCGCGCGTTGGAAGGCCGGGTAAGGGTATCGGCCGAGAACCGGCCGCTGAGCAAGGCACCCAGGCCGTAGCCAAGTCCGGTTTCGGCCTGATAAAACAGCACCGGAATGGGCAGCAGGCTAAGATTGCCATTCTTACCCAGCTGGCCGAAAGACTTCGTGCTGCGAAGCTGCTGCCCGGCCGGGGGCGCAAGGCCAACGCTGCGAGGCGCGGCCGGGGGCGTGGTGTAAACCGAATCGGGGCGCGCAGCTGGCTGGGCGGCGGCGGTAAAGCTCAGCCCGGAGAAGACCAGGGCTGCGAGAGAAAAACGCATGGGAGCGGAAATGAGAAGCAAATAAATTGCTCTATCAACGGATTATGGAGCCCTACGGTTGGCAGTAGCGGCGGCGTGGCCGGCCAAAGGCCCTTTTTACCCCGCGGAGGCTAGCTTTTGCCGGCCTATTCGTCGCACAGCAGCAAGCGCTCCACCACCTGCCCCAGGCCCAGGTGCCGGGCCACCAGCTCGGCGGCATCGGCGGGGCGCACTTTACCGTAGGCCGTGCCTTCGGGATATACGATGAGGGCCGCGCCGGGGCCTTTTTTGCACTGTTTACACAGGTCGAGGCAATTGCAGGTCTGCACCCGCACCTGCTCGCGCTCCCCCCCGTGCAGCAGCTTTTTCAGGCCCTGAATCTTCAGCTCTTTCTTCAGAGCTTTGGCCACGTCCTCCCCTACTCCAGATTTCTGATTGGTGCACACAAAAAGGCGGCGAACGGTACTCATAATTAACGACGAAAAACAAGAAGCTGACCGTCATGCAGAGCGCAGCGAAGCATCTTTACCGCGCAACGCATTTATTTACTACTGCGGTAAAGATGCTTCGCTGCGCTCTGCATGACGGTCTTACGAAAGCCTACCCCAGGCCGTGCCAGTGGCGGTTTTGCAGCTTATACGCGGCCAGCTCGCGGTTCGACCACAGGGTTTGGTACACTTGCTGGTCGTGCAGCAGTTGGGGGTCTTTTTCCATGAAGGCCAGCAACTCCTGGAGCAGCTCGGCCGTCTCTTCTTTCAGGAAATAATACATCCAGTTATCGAGCCGGCGCACATTCACCAAACCTGCATTTTTTAAGTACGATAATTGCCGACTGGTTTTGGTCTGGGTGAAATCCAGCACTTGTTCCAAATCGGCCACCACCATTTCCTGGTTGCGCCACAGCAAATGCAGGATGCGCACGCGGCTTTCATCGCCCAAAGATTTAAAAAGTTGCTGCCCAAAAGCAACCGTGAAATGTTTCAAGCGCATCTGCTGTCTGGGAAGGGGAGGTTTGCCCGTCGTTCTTTCTGCCCAAAGTTACCATCGGCCCCGAATCGGATGCCGTATATTTGTTTTTCCGCTATCTGAATATGCCTGATTTCTTGCGCCTTCGTCGCTTTCCCTTCTTTTTTGCCGCAGCGCTGCTGCTCATGCTGCTGGCCGGCTCGGGCGCGCACGCCCAGGGCAAGCGCAAGGTGATTCAGTTCACCGGCATTGTGGCTACCGGCGACAGCCTGCTGGGCGTGCCCGGGGCCACGATATATGTGCCCAAGGCGGGCCGGGGCACGGCATCCAACATCTACGGCTATTTCTCGATGGCCGTGCTGGCCGGCGACAGCATCGTGATTCGCTCGCTGGGCTATGCCAACCAGACCATCATCATTCCGAAGGATTTTCAGCGCCAGAGCTACTCCGTTATCGTGCAGCTGAAGGAAGATGCCACCGTGCTGCCCGAGGTGCGCGTGTTTCCCTACACCACCGAGCGCGACTTCAAAAAAGCCTTCCTGGCCCTGCGCCTGCCCACGGAGCGCGGCACCGCCGCCGCCGACAACCTGAACCAAGAGCTGATGAACCGCATTTTCCGCACCCAGCCCATGGGCGCGGTGGCTAACTTCCGCCAGTCGATGAGCAACCAGCAGCTCGACTACGACCGCCGCATGGGCATGGCCCCCAACCAGTACTCCAACAACCCGCTGCTCAACCCGTTTAGCTGGCTCCAGCTCATTCAGCAGGTGAAAAAAGGCGAGTTTAAGAAGAAGAACTACGACGACGAATAGGACCACAGATTAAGTGGATTTCAACCGATTGAACGGGTTTTTATGGTTCTGATTCGGACTTCCTTTCGCTACCTTTTACCCGTTGAAGGGGTTGAACGCCGAGCGCAAAATTGACTTGCCCACTTATTTAGAACGAAAAAGTCGGCTCCCGCAGGGCCGACTTTTTCGTGGAAGGCCAAATATTAGTTGAGTTGAAAGCATTCGACAGTTTGACTCCAGCTCACAGTTCGCAACTACTCAACGACCTCGAAGCATTCGGGATTCCGGTAGGGCCGATGCTCAATTTCAGCACTCCCCATCTGGAAATCAAACGGCTACTGAAATGCCTAAACCAGCCAAACGCACAACCACCAGCCATCCCAATATATACAAGTATTTCAGGCCAATAGCCAACCAGAAACCATAGAAATCTGTTTAACCGGTTGAAATCAACTTAATCTGTGGTCTTATGGATACTAACCTCCCCGTTTCGGATAAGCCGCGCGTCGTTATTGTAGGCTGTGGCTTTGGCGGTTTGCGCCTGGCCCAGGCGCTGCACAAGGCCCCGGTGCAGGTCGTCGTCGTCGACCGCAACAACTACCACAACTTCCAGCCGCTGCTGTACCAGGTAGCTACCGGCGCGCTCGAAGCGGATAGCATTGCGTATCCGATTCGGAAGATTTTTGCGGGGCAGACCAACTTCTTCTACCGCATGGCCGATGTGCAGCGGATAGAATCCACCACCAATACCTTGGTAACCAGCGTAGGCCATATCCAATACGACTACTTGGTGCTGGCCACCGGCTCGCTCACCAACTTCTTCGGGCTGGAGAGCATTGAGCGCAACGCCATGCAAATCAAGAGCATCCCGAATGCCCTGAACCTGCGCAGCTTCATCTTTCAGAATTTTGAGAAAGCCCTGCTCACCAACGACCCGGCCGAGAAGCAGGCGCTGCTGAACATCGTGGTAGTGGGCGGCGGCCCCACGGGCGTGGAAATCAGCGGCTCGCTGGCCGAAATGCGCAAGCACGTGCTACCCAAGGACTACCCGGAGCTGGACCTGCGAGCCATGCAGATTTTTCTGGTAGAGGCCGGGCCAGCGCTGCTCGGGACCATGTCGCTGGCCTCGCAGGCCGATGCTAAGCGCTACATGGACGACCTGGGCGTGCTGGTGCAGCTCAACACGCCCATTAAGCGCTACGAAGACGGCAAGGCTTATTTCTCGGACACTGAATTTATTCAGACCGAAAACCTGGTGTGGGCCGCCGGCGTGAACGGGGCCGAAGTGCCCGGTCTGCCCGCCGAGTCCGTGACCCGCAACAAGCGCATCACGGTGAACGACTGGAACCTGGTGCAGGGCCAGACCAACATTTTCGCCATCGGCGATGTGGCCAACATGGTGACCACCGACATGCCCCAGGGCATGCCCATGCTCGCGCCCGTGGCCCAGCAGCACGCCGACCACCTGGCCCTCAACCTCCAGCGTATGCTGCGCGGCGAAACGCCCCGCGACTTCGTGTACAACAACAAGGGCTCAATGGCCATCGTGAGCCGCAATAAGGCCGTGGTCGACCTGCCCGGGAACATCCACTTCAACGGTTTCTTTGGCTGGCTCACCTGGCTGTTTGTGCACCTGATGACGCTGGTGGGCTTCCGCAATAAAGTGGTGGCGCTGGTAGACTGGGCCTTCAGCTATTTCAGCTCCGACCAGGCGTTGCGGCTCATCATCCGCCCCTTCAGCCGCCGCGATGTGAAGGACGACAAGGGCAAAAAAGGCGCGGAGCACCGCACCGCTACAGTTGAGTACAACGCTACGCCGCCCGCCATTCAGGAGCCGGCCTAATAGCCTCGCTTCTCGCTAAATAAGAACGGTCATGCTGAGCGGAGCCGAAGCATCTCTACTGCAATAGTAAATAGATTACTTATGCGGCAGAGATGCTTCGGCTGCGCTCAGCATGACCGTTTTTCGTGTTATTACCGTTCGCCCATGCTTAGGCGGTAAGCTTCAGCGGCGGGCCGGCGATAACCGTTTGCATAGTTGTGGGTGCGAAGTAGGACTGAGCCAGCGCTTGCAGCGTTTGAGCATCGGCGGCTTCGGTTTGCTGCACGAATTGGGTGTAGTAGTCGGCCGGCAGGTTCAGGAACACGAGGTTCTTATATTTATCGCACTGCTCGAAAACGGTGGACAGCTCGTTGGCAAACTTGCCCAGGATGTAGTTTTTCACCGTTTCCAGCTCCTCTTCCGGAATCAGCTCTTCCTGCAGGCGGCGCAGCTCCAGCTCAATCTCACTCACCGCGAAGTCGGCGCTTTCGCCTTTCACATCGGTGCCGATAACGAGCGTTGTCCCGAACTCGCGCGGAGCCACGCTGGCGTAAATGCCGTAGGTCAGGCCCTTGTCTTCGCGGATATTCCGCATCAGGCGCGAGCCAAAGTAGCCGCCGAACACGTTCACCAGCAGCCGGAGGCGGTGGGTATCGGGGTGGGTGGGCGCGGGCCAGGGCCGGCCCATGCGAATGGACGCCTGCAAGCTGCCGGTCACAGAAACCCGGTCGGGCAGCGCAGAAATGACGGGCTCGTCAACGGCGGGCGACGCGGCCAGGGGCACTGCCGTAACCGGGGCCGTGCCGAAGGTAGCGGCCACCAATTCCTGCTCAGCGGCCACATCGCCACAGAGGAAAATCTCGGCGTTACTAAACGAATACATCGTCTGATGAAAAGCCTGTGCTTCCACTGCCGTCAGGGTCTGGTAGGCTTCGGCGTCGAAGGGCTGGCCGTAGGCTGTATCGGCCCCGAAGAGCAATTCATTGAACCGCTCGGAGGCCAGGTAACTGGTCTTTTTGCGCTCGACGCGCGCATTTTGGATGGTGCGGGTTTTCAGCTGCTCCAGCTCGGCCGCCGGAAAGGCGGGATTGCTGAGCACGTCAATCACCAGCGGCAGCAGCGTGGGCAGGTGCCGGGTGAGGCAGTAGAGCGTGAGCGTGGAGCGGTCGAAGCCGGAGTCGCAGTCGAGCGAAGCACCGTAGAAGGCCACCTCGTCGGCAATCTGGCGGGCGGTGCGGGTGGTGGTGCCCTCCAGCAGCATGCGGGCAGTGAGGGAAGCCAGACCGGGGCGGTTTTCGGCCAGCTTGCCGGCCCGGAACACGGCTTGCAGGCGCACTACGGGCTGGGCATCGTTGGCCAGTACGTGCAGGCGGGCACCGCTGGGCAGGGTGTGTACATCGGCATCGGGCAGCGTGACGCGGGCCAGCGGCTGAACGGGAGGGGCAACGGTACGGTCGAGCATCGAAGCAGAAGTCGAAGAAGAAGGCATAAGCAGTAATAACAAACTCCCCTTCTCGGCCGAGAAGGGGAGCTGTGGGGTAACTAAAAAAGGACGGGTTAGTTCGAAGGCGTGTCGCCGCTGGTGCCACCGGCCCCGTTCTGGTCGAACGCCTCAGACAGCTTGTTCAGGTTGAAGTGCAGCGATACGCGAATGGTCTGGGCCAGGGGATTGGCCTGACTGTTCTGGCCCGTGGGCACCAGGTAGGTGCCGTCGATGCCAAATACCTGGTAGCGCACGCCCAGGCCCAGGCTTGCGTATTGACGGCCACCCTTTTCGGGGTTTTCGTAGAAGTAGCCGCCCCGCGCATACAGCAGGTCGTTGCCGTACTCTACCCTACTATTTTTAGTAATTGATTTTAGCAAATTTGCCTCGTAATCAGTTCAGTAGCGTTCAGCCAAGCGGGCCAATGGGTCCTCAGGCAGGGTCAGCGGGCGGGCGAGTTGGCGAGCAGATTGAGCCGTGGCGGCTCAGGCTGGCGGCGGTAGCCGTGGTTTTGCGGGCAATGGGCTGGCGGCCGCCGTGGAGCAGCCGCGCCCCTGCCAGACAAAACGCGGTGGCTGACCAGGGCCACAGCTTGCAGCTTTGGAAACAGCAGTGGAGTATTCCAGGTTAAAGCCCCGCCCTTTCAGATTTTGAAGCATTGCTCAATCGTCCAGCGCTTGGCATAGAGTTGCTCGAGGTGGTTTCAGACCGGCCGTGGCAAACAGGAAGACAAACGCGTCACCCGCCACGGCCTTGACCCGAACCTGCCCCAGACTCCGTCGACCTGCACGTGGGCGAAGCGGCGCGCATAGCGGCACCAGGCCCAGGTCGGCAGCCTGCGCCGGCCGTCGGCGTGGGTCAGGCAGTGGTGGGCAGGCGCATGACAAAATTAAGCCCATTGTCTTTGAGCCACTTGAACCACGCATGGCCAAGCGATTCCCGGTCGCCGCCCCTGACCAGGCCGATGCGGTCTTTAGCAAGATGAGCGCTTTCGAGCGCCGCGATGCGGTCAGCAGCGTTAAGGTTGCCGCTGCGGTTGTCGAGCAGGTGCCAATAAAGGAGCACGTGGACCTCGCCCGTGCCGACGGTGACAAACGGATGTTCACTTGGCTGGCAGTCCACTCCGTGCGGTCGAGCATAAGCGCAGCTTGCCCTGCGCAGGCAACAAACTCAGTAAATCCCCTGGCCACCAGTACGTAATTGAAGGTCTACTTCGCGGAAAAGTCCTGAATGCGCGTTTCGTTCGAAGCGGGCTTGGCCGCGTCATTGAGGTGCTGGGCCACCTCGCCGAATTGCACGTTGCGGCTCTTTGTCAGGCCAGAATGCAAACGTAGCCCACAAACTTTGGCGGGACGAGTGGCCCACAAACAGGGCCTGCTGCAAAAGCGTCGTAATTTTAGCGGCGAAGTGTTGCTTCACGGGGCAGAACAGGTTTTGCGGGTGAGGTGTCGTAACCCCAAAGTCGGGCACCCCCGTTTTTGTACCTGAAAATAGTAGGGTGATATCGTTGTAGTTGTACTCCAAGCCGCTGGAAAGGTTGATTTCGCGCAGCTCTTCCTTAAAGCCACCGGGCGCATCGTTGAACGAGTTGAAGATGCCACTCACGATGTTCTGGTTGTTGCGGCGGGTGTTTTCGGCTTTAATAAACTCCAACTGCGCATTCCGCTCGGCTATTGTGCCACCAACAAGAAGCGTTTCGTAGTACGGCGAGGGCACGAGCAGCTTGCTGGCGTCGAAGGTGACCGTAATCTTGTTGTACTGGTCAATCTCGCGGGTGATGGCCGTGCCCAGCTTCAGCGTAGTGGGCAGGAAGCTGGGGTTGAGCGGGTCGGCATAGGTCATCTTGTTGCCGATGTTGGTTATCGAAGCCCCAAAAGCCAGGTTATAGATGCCGGTGCCAATGGTGGCATCCTTGGAATAATAGGCCCCCAGGTCCACGGCAGCGGCATTGCCGGACTTGGCATCGTTGTTTGCGTATGCTCCCACCAAGTTGGAGCGGATGTAGCGCACCGAAGCGCCCACCCCGAAATTATCCGTCAGCTGCAAGCCGTAGGACACGGCCAGGGCATACTCTTTGGGGTTGAAAGAACCGACCGGCAGATTGCCGCCGTCGCGGTAGTCAATGCTTCCCAAATCGAAATACATCAGCGAAGCCCCAAAGGCGGAGCGCTTGCCCACCTTGGCGTAGCCCGAGAGGTACGACAAGCTCATATCGTCGGTGATGTTGCGCAGCCAGGGCGAGTAGGATACCGAGGCGGCGTACTTGTACTGCACGAAGCCCAGCTTGCCCGGGTTAAAATACGCCGAGTTCGCGTCGGGCGAAGTTGCCACACCCGCCTCGCCCAGCGCCGATGAACGCGCATCGGGGCTGAGGGTCAGAATAGGCACGGCCGTGGTAATGGTGTGGGGTGTAGTCTGGCCCTGGGCAGTGGCCACTACGGCCAGCAAGCCGGCTGAAAGCGCCACGCGCGAACGGGAAAAAAGAAGCTGCATAGAGGTGGGAAATGAGGACCGGGTGTGGCCCGGGCGCAAATAAAAGCGGATTAATTGAGGATGACGAGTTTTTCGTATTTCGAAGCCACCGAATTGTTACGCTGCGAACGCACGGTGAGGCGGTAAACGTATACGCCGCGCGCCAGCTGGTCGTCGTAATCGTCGCGGCCGTTCCAGCTGATGCTCTGCTGGTGGGCTACGGTGCTGGGCACAATGGCATTGAGGGTACGCACCAGGTGGCCGGCCACGGTAAAAATCTGCACTTGTACATCCAGGTTGTCGGGTTCGCTGCCCGCCTGGTTGTGGTCGAAGAAGAACGTAGTGGAGTGGGCAAACGGATTGGGGTAGTTCAGCACATGGTCGAGCGCCAGCTTCACATCGTGGGCTACGATGAACTCAATCTCCTTCTCGGACGAATTATTATAAGTATCCCAGGCTTTGACCGTGAGCGAGTGCGGCCCCGTGCTCAGGTCTTTGAACAGATTTTTCACGTTGCCCGAGGTAAAGTCCCCCACGTTGGCCACATAGCTCTCGTTCAGTACCAGCAGCTTATTAGGGTCGTGGTCGATAACAGCCGTGATGTCGTGGCCAATGCCCGTGCCCGTGGTATTGATGCCGTTTTCGTCGGCCAAATCGGCCAGCAGTGTGGTGGTCTGGCCCGTGAGGCCGCCGAACACGAATGCCTTGCTGTCCATAAAGAGACTGATGCGCGGCGGCTGGTTGTCCTCAGGCGCATTGCGGGAGGCTCCACCCGCCAGCCGTGTCTGGTAGCCGTTGGCGTCGATGCTGTGGGTAGCATCTGAAGCGTAAAGGCTGATTTTGCCCATTCCAACCTGGTAATTGATGTCTTTGGGCACCACAAAGACCAGGCTGAACTGGCCGTTCACCACATCGGCCTGCCCGCCATAAATCACGCTCTCCTGAATCCTAATCGGCGATGGCGTATCGCCGGGCTCGTTGCCGAGGGTCATCACGGTGGTGGGCTTGTCGTAAATCGTAACCTGGGCCCGGCCGGTAAACGTGGCGTTCAGGGTACCGTTGTTCAGCAGCTTGCCGTGCAGGCGAATGCGCGACAGCGCGTGCAAGGTGTCGGCAGTCACCCAACCTTTCCCGATGCGCTGGCGCACGCTGTCGAGCACCACCGTTTGCTTGGGGTAGGCCAGCACCATGCTGGGGTCGGCCAGCAGCGAATAGTTGCGGTTGTTGATGCCCCCGGCCTGGTAGTCATTCTTGCTCATCATCACAATGGTGCCGATGTTGGGCATCTGGCCATTGATGGGCTGCAGCACCCGGTTGAAGTAGCGCTGGTTGAGGCCGGCATTGAGGCCGGCCTCAACCACGCGGGTGGTGGTGAAGAGCCCCACGGCCCCGCCCGTAGCATTATCGGTAAGCGACTGCTCGCCGGCCGAGGTGAAATCGGGGTTGTCGTAGGTGCTGAAATCGCAGGTGCCGGTGGTGAAGAACGTGAGGTTGTTGGGGTTGCGCAGGGCCAGCACCGAGGCGTTGGTCACAATCTGCTCATCGGCCAGGCCCTTGGGGCCACCGTGGCCCAGGTAGTTCACAATCAGCGAGCCCTGCTCCACCGACTGGTCGATGGCGCGGTTGGCATCGGGCGAGCGTTGGCCGGCGGCCACGGCCTGCTGGGCGTACAGGTCCAGGTACACTTTGTGCACGTTGTAAACCGGGGCGGTGGCATTGATGATGTTGGCAATGGCATCGGAACCAATGCTGCTGTCGATGAAGATGTTGTTGTTGCCATCGTCCGACACCAGCGTAATACGGTTGCGCCACTTGCCGTAGGCGGCGGTGGCATCGTAGCCAATCACCTTGTTCACCATCTGCTGGGCCTGGGTGGTGTTGTTCAGCTCGCCTTTGGGCAGGCGCACCGGCAGGCGGCCCACGCCAATATCAAACAGCTCGCTGCCCAGGTTCTGCTCGTCCCACTCGCCTTCGTTGTCATCCAGCAGGCCATAGAAATCATCGGAAGAATAGCTGGCCTGGCCATAGAAACCGGGCGGGTACGACGGGTAGGGCGACTGCGACTCCCGCGACTCGTAGGTGGGCACGTAGTTCTGGTTGAAGGCGTCAAAATTGGCATCGGTTTTAAACGGCACCCTTTTTTTCCACCAGTCTGGCTCGGCGCTCTTGTCGTTGTACGGGTCCGACTTATAATCATACGAAGCATCGCCCAGTAGCAGCAGCTGCATGTTTTTGCCGGCCGGAGCGCGGTCGTACAGCATCTTCATAAAATCGCGGATGGCCGACACGTCCTGCCCGCCCGAGCCAAACTCATTGTATATCTGGCCGGTAGTGGCCACCGCCACCCGCAGGTTGTCGTGCGTGGTGCGGTGAGCGGCCAGCTGCTTTGCCTGCGCCAGAAACGTCGGATGCGTCACAATCACAAGGTCCAGCATGGGCGCGCCCACGGTGCTATTGAGCGCGTGCAGGTCCTGGTTGGCTACTTTGCCGAAGGCCCGCACCGGGTGGTCGCTAAAGTCGCCACCGGGTTGCAGGGTCACAAACTCGCGCACCGTATCGGCCGGCGCGATGAAGCTACTGCTGGCATCGAGCGTCATGGCCTGGGGGCGGCGCGGGTTGGTCACGTCCCACACCACGGCCCCGGTAGGCAGGCCAGCAAAAACGTAGCGGTTCTGCCGGCCGGGACCAACGTTGGTCAGCGTCCGGAACTCCAGCTGCGGGCCGCTGAGCTTGAGCAGGCGCTCGGCGTTAATCTCAAAGTAATCGAGGTAGCCGCTGGCGCCAGGGTCGTTGCTGCTATACGTCAGCTCCAGCCGCAGCTCAGTACCCGGCGCACTCAGGCTCAACTGGTTGGTGGATGACGACACAATGGTTTCGGCCGAGAACGGCTGGCCGGACCGAGCCTCAATGAGCTGAGTAGCCAGGGGCTGCGCATTCAGCGTAACCTGAAAAGCGCTAGCCACCGAGGAGCTGGCCAGCAAGTTCGTGGTGACACGTACCGAGCTATTCGGCACCAAATCGCTGATTCCGCCGAGCGTAAACTCCTGCTTGCCGCCCACCTGGAAACCCTCGCCCACCCAGTTGCGGCCCGAGTGCAGCAGGTTCACCAGGTCGTGCTCGTAGAAGTCGCGGTAGGTGAAACTGGTGATGCTGACGGGCTGGCCCGTGGCCGGCACGGCGGCCTTCACCGGCACCCGCAGGCCCGGCCGCGCATCCACTTTCACGAAGTAGTAAGCAGTATCGGTGTAAACGTTGTTGCGGTGCCGGAACATGCCACCCTGCGCCGCCCAGGTATGCGCCCCGGGCGAATAAAACAGGAAGTACTCGTTGTCGTCCAGTACGTTGTCATTATTACTGTTGACAAACATGATGTTATTCTCCATCAGGTCATCGGGCCGGTAGGCGGCGTTGGCCTGGGGCAGTATGCCCATGGCATTGCCGTACAGGTGCAGGTTGTTGGGGTTGAGGCCCGACGGCAGGCCCAGCTTGCTCAGCGCAGCTTTATCGAGCTTGTAGATGCCGCTTTTGCTGTTGCCGTTTTCGGCCACGCCCAGCTTGTACCAGTCGCCGCTTTGCAGCACCGAATGGGCGGCGTAGTTGCGGGTAGAGGCGGTGCCCCGGGCGGCCACGCCGGCCCCGGCGGGCGCGTAGCGGTAGTCGAACGAAACCAGGCGCTCGGGCTGGCCGCTCTGGGGGCCGCGCCGCACGGGGCGCAGGCGCAGGAACGTAACGGCCTGCTTCATCTCAACGCCGGTGACGAGCTGGGCCTCGGGGCCAGCCGGCAGCTTGCTGCTATTGAACAGCTTAGCATCGGCCGCTGAAAACGGCTCGTACACCATGTTGAGGAACTCGCCCTGGCGCACCTCCCCACTCAGGCGCATGCTGAACCAGCCAACCTGGTCATCGAGCACCAGCTGGGCTTCGCTGAAGCCCGGCACTTTCTGCTTGCGGGGGTTCAGGCTGGGCACCTCAATGTAGCCGCCCCATTTCACTACTCCGTGGGCTGTGGTACCATCCGACTGGGCTTTGGCCGCCGGAGCTGTGGCCCCCACGATGATTCCCACGAATGCAACAAAGAGGAAAGAAAGACGCATACACCTTAGTAAATTGAGACTTGTTTCCTGGCTGCCCTACCCGTCACGTACTGGTTTCCGCAACAGCACTACCGGGCGGCAGGTTCACCCGGCAATAGCTTCTTAACAACCAAATAATCTATTTATTGCGTCCCTGCATCCAATGCAGCTACCGAACGGCCGTTTTCGGCACCGAGAGCAGCACGTAGAGCAGCACCACCAGCGGCACGGCGGCGGCTTTGAGCACCAGCAATAATCCTGCCGCCAGCAGCATAAACAGAAACCGCCGCCGGTTATCGGCCCAGCGCAGGTTCTTAAACTTGAGGGCAAACAGGGGCAGCTCGGCCACCAGCAGCCCCGAGAGCAGCGCCGTGAGGCCCAACAACAGCCAGGGATTCAGAATGATGGGCGCAACACCAAACTGGTCGTACGCCAGAATGAGCGGTAGCGAAGCCACCACCAGCGTGGAGGCTGGCGTGGGCAGGCCAATAAAGGAAGTCGTCTGCCGAGTGTCGTTGTTGAACTTGGCCAGCCGCAGGGCCGAGAAGATGCTGACCGCGAAGCCGAAATAAGGTACCCATTCCGGCAGCCCACCCGCGCCCACGCTCCGCGTGAGCAGCTCAAAGAAAATAGCGCCCGGCACTACCCCGAAGGAAACCATATCGGCCAGCGAATCAAGGTCTTTGCCAATGGCGGAGGATACGCGCAGGGCCCGGGCCAGCAGGCCGTCGGCAAAGTCGGCGGCGGCGGCGGCAGCCACAAACCAGGCCCCGATTTCCAGCCGGCCGGCAAAAATATTGGTCAGCGCCAGGCAGCCACATAATAGATTGAGGCAGGTAACGGCGTTGGGCAGGTGTCTTTTCATTTAACAGGTATCAAGTAGCATAACACTTTAACGAATTCGTCTATCTTCTTCAGCCTTCCCCTGGCAGCACCATTGGTGCCCGCTAATGGCTGTTAAATGATAAATGCTAATTGTTAAATGAGAAACGGGTTGCCGCGCCGCTCCTCGCCGATGGTGGTGGCGGGGCCGTGGCCGGGGTGCACGGTGGTGGCATCGGGCAGGGTCATCAGCTCGGTTTCGATGCTGTGGAGCAGCGTGGCGTGGTCGCCGCCGGGCAAATCGGTGCGACCGATGCTGCGCTGAAACAATACGTCGCCGCCAATAACCGTGGCCGTGGGCGCGTGGTAGAATACGACGTGGCCCGGCGCGTGGCCCGGCGTGAAGCGCACTTCCAGCTCCGTTTCGCCGATGTGCACGGGCTGGCCGGCTACCAGCTCGCCGGTGGGCTCGGCCGGCTGGTACTGCGGAAAGCCGTAATTGGCGGCGTAGGTGGGCACGGCGCGTAACGTGGGCAAATCGAGGCTGTGCAGCAGAAACGGCGTGCCGGGCCAGGTGCTCAGCACAAACTGATTGCCCAGCACATGGTCGATGTGGGCGTGGGTATTCAGCAGCAGTACTACCTGTAAAGCATTGTGCTCCACGTACTCGCGCAGGGCCTGCTGCTCGGCGGGCGTGTAGCAGCCGGGGTCCACGATGGCGCACTGCCGGGTGGCCTCGTCGATGAGCAGGTAGGTATTTTCGGAAAAAGCGTTGAAGGTAAAACCAGCGACTGTCATGGCAAAATAGAGGTTCTGAGCAATGCGGAAAGGTACGGCAGAAAAGAAATGTTGAATGTTGAGGGTTGAGTTTTGAATGGAAATCGGGGCGGCGGCTTTCTATTCAAGGAGCCTGGTCGCACATTTAAAACGCAGCCCTCAACATTCAACATTTCTTCTTTCTTACCTTGCCGGCCATGACGGACTGTGATTTTCTGATAGTGGGCCACGGCATTGCGGGCGCCACGCTGGCTTATGTATTGCGCGAGCGGGGCCACCGGGTGCTGGTGTACGACCCCGGCCAGGAAAACTCGGCCTCCAACGTAGCGGCGGGCCTGATGAACCCCGTGGCCGGCAAGCGCTTCGCCCTCACCTGGCGGGCGGCCGAGCTGCTGCCCTTCGCGGCTGCTTTTTACCGCGAGCTGGAGCAGCGCTACCAGCAGTCGTTTTTCAGCGAAGCGCCCATTTTTAAAATCTTTGCCTCAGTAGAAGAGCAAAACGCCATGCTGGCCCGCAGCGCCGACAATCCGTGGGGCGACTTCGTGGCCGCCCTCACCACCACCGACCCCGGCCTGGCCGGCGTGCACGCGCCCTTTGGCGGGGCCTGGCTGCGGCACGGCGGCCACGTAGCCGTGCGCGAGCTACTGGCGAGCATGGCCGCCGAAGGCACCCGCGACGGCTGGCTGCGCCGCGAAACGTTTGACTGGACCAGACTGGTTTTCGAGCCCGGTGGAGCCGAGTATGCCGGGCAGGTGCGGGCCCGCCACGTCATCTGCTGCGAAGGCGCGGCGGCGGTGCGCAACCCGTACTTCAGCTGGCTGCCCCTCACGCCCAACCAGGGCGAGGTGCTGGATGTGGACTGCGCGGACCTTAGTTCGGACCAAGTGCTCAACCGGGGGGCCTACGTGGTGCCGGTGGGCGCGGGGCGGTTTCGGGTGGGTGCCACCTACCGCTGGCCGCCGTTTGCCGATGGCCCCACGGCCGTGGGCCGCGAGGAGCTGGCCGCCCGACTCACCGTGGTAACCGACCTGCCGTTTGCCGTGACGGGGCAGCAAGCCGGGGTGCGGCCCGCCGTGCGCGACCGCCGGCCGCTAATGGGCCCCCACCCCACCGTGCCGGCGTTAAGCTTTTGCGGCGGCTACGGGTCCAAAGGTGTGATGCTGGCCCCACGGCTGGCAGTAATGCTAGCCGATTCGCTCCTTCACCAGACCGAACTTTGGCCCGATGCCAGCTTGCAGCGATACAACGCCTTGCAGCCCGTTGGCGTAACTTGAAATCTTATTATCCCCGGCTTATATTGAAGCGGTGGCGCCCTGTTTGCCCGGCCGATATGCGGCTGGATAACAATTTTCCGTTAACTGCTTTTATTGTAGCCTGCGCCGCCAGTTCGGGACTGCCCGGGGCGGCGGTGCAGGCCACAAATTTTTTAGCGTTTCGGCGGATTAATTTTTGTTTTTGCTCGTTGGCCCCCATTATGACCATTCCACTATCCACTACTACGAAGCGTACGCTGGGGGTCCTAGCGCTGCTGCTGCCGATGCTTTGCCCACCCACGGCCCGCGCCCAAACGGCGCAGGAGCCCTTCGGCCGGGTGCGCGTGCAATACAAAATTTTTCATTGGCAACAGCTTAGCACTCAGAACTTCAACGTGATGTACTACGACGGCGGCCAAGCCAGCGCCCGCCGCGCCGCCGAGTATGCCGAGAAGGAGCTTCAACGCATTACGGCGCTCATCGGCTATTATCCCTACTCAAAATCGACGCTGCTGTTTTATAATTCGGTGGGTGATTTGCGCCAGAGCAACATTGGCCTCACCGCCACGCAGCAGCAGATAAACGGCGGCGAAACCCCGCTGGCCCGCATGAGCAAGGTGCAGATTGCCTTCACCGGCGAAGAAACCGAGTTCAAGCGCCAGCTCAGCACCCAGATTACGGAGGTGTTGCTCAATGATATGATGTACGGCGGCTCGCTGAAGGAAGTGCTGCAAAGCAGCTACCTGCTGCAGCTGCCCGACTGGTTTATCGGCGGGGCTTCGGCCTACGCCGCCGAAGGCTGGAGCGTGGACATGGACGGCTACATGCGCGACATGACCAAGCAGTACCCCACCGGCAACCGCACGGCCCCGTTTTTCCTGCGCAACTCCAAGCTGGCCGGCCAGAGCATCTGGAACTACGTGGCCGAGCGCTACGGTTACACCACCATTCAAAACATCCTGAACCTCACACGTATTACCCGCGATGTGGAAGTGGGCATCAGCTCGTCGCTCAACGTGCCGTTTAAGGTATTTCTGAAAGACTGGCTCACGTATTACCGCGAGCTCAACGGCCAGCCCGTAGCCACGCTGGTCGAGCCCGACAAGAAATTCCGGCAGAGCGGCCGCAACCGCCATTCCGATGTGTTCTCGCAGCCCATTGTGAGCCCCAACGGCCAGCAAATAGCTTACGCCCAGAACGAAGGCGGCCGCTACCGCGTGATGGTGGTGGACCGCGATGGCCGCCACCGCCGCACCCTGAGCCGTGGCGGCTACCACACCCCCGACCAGCAGGTGGAAACCCGCCTGCCCGTGCTGGCCTGGCGCGGCAACTCCCAGGTAGCGGTGGCCGAAATGAGCCGGGGCGAAATGGCCCTGCACCTGCGCGACGCCGACGGCCGGGGCCTGGTGCGCCGGGTGCGCGAGGCCATCCGGTTTTCGCGGCCGGCTTCCCTATTCGCGGCTTATGACCAGATATTGAGCATGAGCTATTCGCCCGATGGCAAGGCACTGGCATTTAGCGCCGTGCGCAATGGGCAGAACGATATTTACCTGCTGCGCGCCGGCAGCCGCAAGGTAGAGCAGCTCACTGACGACTTGTTCGACGACGTGCAGCCGGTGTTTCTGCCCAGCGGGCAGGCGCTGGTGTTCAGCTCCAACCGCTACCTCGATTCGCTGGGCCGTGCCCGGCCGGCTACGTTCCAGAACGTGGTGAACAACTATGACTTGTTCCAGTACCACCTCGATGGCCGCCCCGTGCCGGTGGAAACGCTGGTGAGCACGATTTCGAACGAAACCCGCCCCCGCGCCATCTCCGACGATGAAATTCTGTACCTCGGCGAGGAAAGCGGCGTGCGCGCCCTGTACCGGTATTCGCTGAAAAGCAAGCAGCACGCGCTGCTGACCAACTGGCTGCCCAATACGCAGGATTTTGATTACAGCCCACTTACTTCGGCGCTGGTGTTTGTGGCCCCGGCGCAGTCCCACGACATCCTGTACGTATACCCCGAGTTCCCGCTGCCGGCCTCGCTGCCCCTCACCAAAACCGCCCGCCAGCAAACGCTGGAAGAACGGTCGGCGGCCCCGCGTGCGGCGGTACCCAAGCCCGCCGCGCCCGCAGTTGCGCGGGTGGCGGCCCCCGCAGCGCAACCAGGCGACTCGACGGATACCCAACCCGCCACCCGCCCCGAGCGCCGCAAGGCCACCGAAGCGGTGAACACCAGCGACTATCAGTTTGAGGAAGACGAGCCCGTGCAGGCAGCGGCAGCTAAGCGCCGCCGCCTCACGCCTACCGCCGCCGCTACGGCAGCGGCGGCCACGGCTAAAGCGCAGGCGGACGCCCCGGCCATCACGGGCCCCTTCCGCTACGATACGCGCTTCATGGCCGATAACGTGTCGACTTCGCTGTACATGGACCCGCTGCTGGGCCTCGGCCTCCAGTTTAGAGCGGCCCTGACCGATGTGCTCGAAAATCAGCGCATCGACGCCAGCCTGTTCGGCTTGTTCGACCTGCGCACCAGCAATATCCGGGCATCCTACACCAACCTGACCAAGCGCTACGACTGGGGCATTGCCTACCAGAAACAAGCCTATTTCTTCGACCTCGATGATGGCCGCTACCGCTACGGCCGCCACGAAATAGCCCCCACCATTGCCTACCCGCTCACCCACAACCTGAGCGTGCGCGGCGGGCCCCGCTTCGTGAGTATCTCGCGTACCCGACTGGGCGACGTATCCACGGAAACCGACCAGAGCTATAACTACCTGGGCTACAACGGCGAGTTGGTATTCGATAACAGCATCAATACCGGTGTGAACATGGTGAGCGGCACCCGTCTGAAGGCCAGCGTGTTGAACCTAAGCAACCTGAGCGATAAAGGCCTGAGCTTCGGCAAGTTCGTTGTCGATTTGCGCCACTACCAGAAAATCAGCCGCTCCATTGTGTGGGCCAACCGGGCCAGCTACGGGCAGTTTTTTGGTCCCCGGCCCCAGGTATTCCGCATCGGCGGCATGGACGACTGGCTGAACGCCGGCTACACCGATGCCCGCTTCCTGAACGGCTACACTGCCCCCGACCAAGTGTTCAACCAGGAGTTTGTAACCAACCTGCGCGGCTTCGACTACAGCGCCCGTAGCGGCCCGCGCTATGTGCTATTCAACAGCGAGCTGCGCATACCAATTGTGCAGTATTTCGCGCACCGGCCCATCTATTCGGGCTTCTTCCGCAACCTGCAGCTGGTAGGTTTTACCGATGCCGGCACGGCTTATTCGGGCACCAACCCCTTTGGCACCGACAACTCGGCCAATACCGTAATCAAGCAGTATAACCAGTATTTTGGGGCCACGGTCACCAATTTCAGCAACCCGTTACTCATCGGCTACGGGGTGGGTGCCCGCACCACGCTACTGGGCTTTTATGGCAAAGTTGATGTGGCCTGGGGCCAGAAGGACTACGTGACACACGGCCCGAAATTCTACTTCACGCTGGGCTACGACTTTTAACCACAGATTCTGCGGATTTCAACGAACTGAACGGATTATTTGTGGTTCTACCCGGACAATACCAACGGGCTGGACCACAGGCAATCCGTTCAATTCGTTAAAATCCGTTCAATCTGTGGTCTATCTTTACAGCCCGAAACTGAACCCCTGCCAGTGCTGCTCCGCGAAATCTCCACCTTGTTAGCCAAAGACTTCCGCCTCGAATGGCGGCAGCGGGCGGCGCTGGGCGGGTTGCTGCTGTACGTGGGCAGCACGGTATTCGTATGCTTTCTGAGCTTCAGCCTGCGCGGCGGCACCCCGCCCCCGCCGGCCTGGAACGCGCTGCTGTGGGTCATTCTGCTCTTTGCGGCCCTGAACGCGGTAGCCAAAGGATTCATGCAGGAAAGCCCGGGCCAGCGGCTGTACTACTACACGCTGGTGCGGCCCCAGGCCGTTATTCTGGCCAAGATGCTGTATAATACCCTGTTGCTAATGGCGGTGGCATTGTTGGGACTCTTCCTTTACACGGTGTTTCTGGGCAATCCCATTCAGGATGCGCCGCTGTTTGTGGCCAACTTGCTGCTGGGGGCCGTGGGCTTTGCCACTACGCTCACGCTGGTGTCGGGCATTGCGGCCAAGGCGGGCGGCAATGGGGCCACGCTCATGGCCATCCTAGGCTTCCCGCTGATGGTGCCCATGCTGCTGCTGCTCATCAAGGTGAGCAAGAATGCGCTCGATGGGCTGGACCGGGGCCTGAGCCACCAGTCGCTACTCACGCTGCTGGCCCTGAACATGATAGTGGGCGCAACTTCGTATCTGCTGTTTCCTTTTTTGTGGCGCGGTTGATTTTTAATTAATTACCTATGACTACAGCGGCAATTATTGGCAGTGTGTCGGGCCTCGTGATGACGGTGGGCGGCGTGTGGGGCGGGCAGCGCCTGGTGGAGCAGCGTGGCGGCGGCGCACTCTGGAAAGGCCTGGCCGTGCTGCTGATTGTGGGCGCGACGGTGGCCGGCTTTCTGGCCCCGGTGCCAGCCCTGCCCATTGTGAACGAGAGCATCCGCAACCTGTTCTTCCACGTACCGATGTGGTTTGCCATGATTATGGTATTACTCGTATCGGTGTGGTATTCCATCCGGTACCTGCGCGAGCCTTCGGCCCGGCTCGATGTACTCGCCCATGAGTCGGCCAAAACCGGCATCGTGCTGGGCCTGCTGGGCCTGGCCACCGGCAGCCTGTGGGGCCGCTTCACCTGGGGCGCGTGGTGGACGCCCGACCCCCGCCTGAACGGCGCGGCCGTGGCCATGCTCATCTACGGGGCCTACCTGGTGCTGCGCGGTTCGTTTCAAGACGAGCAGCAGCGGGCGCGGGTTTCGGCTATCTACAACATTTTTGCGTTTGCGGCGGTCATTCCGCTGCTGTTTGTGCTGCCCCGCCTCAGCGGCCCCTCGCTGCACCCGGGCCAGACCGGCAACCCGGGCTTCAACCAATACGACCTCGACAACACCATGCGCAAGGTGTTTTACCCGGCCGTTATCGGCTGGATTTTGTTTGCCTTTTGGGTGGCCCAGGTGAGCAGCCGCTACGTTTTCCTGAAACTGAAACACGATGAACAATAAGCTTGTCCTGCGCCCACTGGGGCGCGTTTGCCAACTACTGCTGCCGCTGTTGCTACTCACTTCGCTGGCTTTTGCCCAAACGGCCGAGGTGGCCCCCACCATGGCCGATGACCTGCGCGCCAGCGGCAAAATATACGTGGTGGTGGCCGTGGTGGCCATCATCGTGGCGGGCCTGTTGGCCTACCTCATTTCGCTCGACCGCAAAGTGAGCCGCCTCGAAAAAGAAATGAAGTCCTAGCGGCTTACCCGGGCACCCAAGTCCCCCCAGACTTGTTATCACCTCGCAATTGTCCCCATTAAAAAACCGCCCGGAGCCAGCGCCATCCACGAAATCCGTGAAATCCGCTTAAATCCGTGCTAATCCGTGGTATATGAAGAAGACGCATCTGTTCATTGTTGCCATTATCGCGGTAGCCGCCGCCATCATTCTCAGCACCACGGCCGATGCCAGCGTGTACGTGGGCTTTGGCGAGGCCCGCACCCGGGCCGCCGAGGGCAACACCACCAAAGTGCACGTAGTAGGCAAGCTGCCCCGCGATTCCCAGAAGAAGCCCATGGGCCTGGAGTATGACCCGGTATCAGACCCTAACTACTTCGCCTTCACGCTGGTCGACACCACACACCTGGCCCAGCGCGTGGTGTACAACAACCCCAAGCCCCAGGATTTCGACGCTTCCGAGCAGGTCGTTATCACTGGCTGCATGAAGGGCGACGTGTTCATGGCCGACCAGATTCTGCTGAAATGCCCCAGTAAGTACGTGAAGAAGGATTTGAAGGGCGCGACAGCTTCGATCAACTAAGCATTGACAGCCCCTGACCGGAAACCAGGCAGTGTGGGCAACGAAAATTCGTTGCCCACACTGCCTGGTTTTTAGTTAAACCCGTTTCAAATGCCTGGGCCCGCGACTTTTTCACCGACCGATTGTTATTGAGTCTCCCGGCTCCAGCGGCGCGGCCGTAAATTTGCCATTGCTTGGGTGGCCCCGAAATTTTCACCATTGCCTTTTTCCTGCATTCTGCTTCATGGACACGCTCGACCTAACCGCTCTGGAACGCTGCCTGGCTACGCTGGAACGCGCGCATGCCCGGCTGGTCGTGACCAGTCCGACCAACGACGACCATGACCTTTTTCGGGCGGCCTGCGTGAAGGAGTTTGAATTGATACTCGAAATTGTAGTGAGGCTGCTGCGCAAGGTGCTGCGTGAATACGTGACCTCGACCCGTGAGCTGAATGAAGTACCGTTCAAGCATATTCTGCGGCTGGCGGTCCAGCATGGCCTGCTTAGCCTCGATGAAGTGGACCGCTGGCTGCTGCACCGCGACAATCGCAACACTTCAGCCCACGAATACGGGATGCAGTTTGCCGAGAAAATCGTGAGTTCCCTGCCCACCTTCATCAGCGATACCCACGCGGTGCTCGCCACCCTGCGCCAACAAGCCTGACCCATGCTGCATCTGCGCCCCAAAGACCTCGCCTTAGTACACGACCTCATCGCCCGGCACCTGCCCGCCGAAGTTGCCGTGTGGGCCTACGGCAGCCGCGTAAACGGCAACCACCACGAGGGCAGCGACTTGGATTTGGTGCTGCGCACCCCCGACCTGACCCCGCTGCCGGGCCGCCTGCTCGCCGGGTTCCGCGAAGCGCTGACCGAGAGCAACCTCCCGATTTTTGTGGATACGCACGACTGGGCTACCCTGCCCGAGTCGTTCCATCCGAGAATTCTTAACCGCTACGAAGTGGTGCGTCCCTGCGCGCCCGTACCAGCGGTAACCGCCTGATTTTACTTGTTGCTTATGAACTTATTAGTAGGACAAATCGGCCACCTCAGCGTCATTCTGGCCTTCGCGGCGGCGCTGGTGGCGGCGTATAGCTATTTCCAGGCCTCGCGGGGCCGGGCGCTGGGCGAGGAAGACGCCAGCTGGCTGCGGCTGGGGCGCGGCGCGTTTTTCGTGCACGCCATAGCCATTATCTCCGTGATTGTGTGCTTGTTCAACATCATTCACGCGCACCGCTACGAATACTATTACGCCTGGAGTCACAGCTCGAACCACCTGCCGGTGCAGTACATGATTTCCTGTTTCTGGGAAGGCCAGGAGGGCTCATTCCTGCTCTGGATTTTCTGGCATGTGGTTATCGGCCTGTTTATCATGCGCTACAATAAGAAGTGGGAAGCACCCGTAATGGCCGTGTTCAGCGGCGTGCAGGTGTTTCTCGTGAGCATGATTGTGGGCGTGGTGCTCGGCGGGGTGAAGATTGGCTCGTCGCCGTTTATCCTGCTACGCGAGTTCCTGACGGACCTGCCGGTGTGGAAGATGAACCCCAACTTCGTGCCCAAGGACGGCACCGGCCTGAATGCTCTGCTGCAAAACTATTGGATGGTGATTCACCCGCCCACGCTGTTCCTGGGCTTTGCGCTCACACTGGTACCGTTTGCCTTCGCCATCGCCGCGCTCTGGAAAAAGGAGCTCACGGCCTGGGTGAAACCCGCTTTGCCCTGGACGCTCATCGGCGGCGGCGTGCTGGGCGTGGGCGTGGTAATGGGCGCTTACTGGGCCTACGAAACGCTGAACTTCGGCGGCTACTGGAACTGGGACCCGGTCGAAAACGCCGTGTATATCCCTTGGCTGGTACTGGTGGCCTCGCTGCACGGCATGGTGCTGTGGCAGAAGCGCCGCACCGGCCTGCGCACCGCGTTTGCGCTGGTGGTGGCTACGTTCATCCTCATTCTCTACGCCACCTTCCTCACCCGCAGCGGCGTGCTGGGCAATGCCTCGGTGCACTCATTCACCGATTTGGGCCTGTCGGGCCAGCTGTTCCTCTACCTGGCTTTCTTCACGGTGCTGGCCGTGGCCCTGCTGATTTGGCGCTGGAAAGAGATTCCGATTTCAGCCAAAGAGCTGAACGCCTACAACCCCGAGCTGTGGGTATTTGTGGGGGCCACGGTACTGTGCCTGGGCGCGTTCCAGGTGCTGTTCACGACTAGTATTCCGGTCTACAATTCGTTTATGGGCCTGATTGGAATCAAGACCAACGTGGCGCTGCCGGCCGACCAGATTGCCCACTACTCCAAGCTGCAGCTTTGGATGGGTGTGGGCGTGGCCCTGCTTTCGGGCATCGCGCAGGTGATGTGGTGGCAGCGCAATACCAAAGAAACTCTCATCAACTCCCTCACCGCGCCCACACTACTGGCCCTGCTGGGCACGGCGCTGGTGGTGCTGCTGGTGCGCTACAACGAGCTCACCATCTCGCCGGCCTACGTGGTGCTCACGCTGGCGGGCCTGTTTGGCGTGCTGGCCAACTTTAGTACCATCTTCACCTTATTGCGGCGGGGTGTGCGCCTGTCGGGGGGCGCGGTGGCCCACCTGGGCATCGCGCTGATGCTGCTGGGCATTCTGGCGTCGTCGGGCTACTCCAGTATCATTTCGCGCAACGTGTCGGGGCTGCTGTATTCGCGGGAGTTTACCGAAGACCTGAACCGCGACAACGTGCTGCTGTGGCGCAACGAAACCGCGCCTATGCACGGCTACCAACTCACCTACACGGGCCAGTTTTTTGAGGTGCCCGGCGTGCCCGGCTACGTTGACAAGCAGTTCCTGTACCGCACCGACGACGACTACAAGGCCGTGGCCCGCACGCCCATTGCCGTTGATGGCAAGACCTACTACGCCACCGGCGACACGGTTGAAATCCTGCCCGAAAACACCTATTACCGCATCAATTACAAGGACCAGAAGTCGGGCGAGCAGTTCACGCTCTACCCCCGGGCGCAGGTGAACGAGGAAATGGGCGGCCTGCTGGCCTCGCCTGCCATTAAGAAATTCTGGGGCCACGACATCTACACGCACATCAGCTCGGTGCTCGACCCCCGCAAGGAGAAGCCCTGGAGCGAGGCCAAGGAATCGGTACTGAGCGTGGGCGATACCATTTTCCTCAACGACTACTTTGCCGTATTCCGGGCCGTGGAGGCAGCGCACGAAACCGCCGGCCTCAACCTGCAAAAAGGCGACCTCGCCCTGCAGGCCGACATGATTGTGTACGGCGAAAAGCGCCAGTACCACGTTCACCCCGTGTTTGTGGTGCGCAACCGCATGGTGGGCAGCCTGCCCGACGAGGCCGAAGACCTCGGCGTCCGCATCACCTTCAACGCCGTAGACCCGGCCAAAGGCAAGTTCACCTTCGGCGTGAGCACCACCCAAAAAGACTACGTGATTCTGAAGGCGATGGAAAAACCCTTCATCAACCTGCTCTGGAGCGGTACGCTGCTCATGGCCATCGGCTTTGGGCTGAGCGTGCGGCAGCGCGGCGGCAAAGGCGTGCTGGCCGATACATCGGCCGAAGCCGAAGCGCCGGCCGAGTCCAGCGGGCGGGCCGTGCGGCCCCAGCCAGTGGGGTAAACCTCCCAATCAGAAACAAGAAAGCCATTCCTGCGCGCAGGAATGGCTTTCTTGTTTCTAGCATCCCATTCATTGGTACTCTTGCTGCTACCGCAGATAATCGAATTATAATGGTCACGAAATGGATTGCGAAAAGCGAAGTAGGGTACGGAGCCTGCCCCCACCCGGCGTTGAACGGCTACAACTGCTTCGTTCAACGCCGGGCGGGGGCGGGCCCCGCACCCTACCGCTGTTTCGCAATCTCATTCGTGACGAGCATATCAGGCATGTAATCTTATTTTCCAGAGTTAAGAATCAGGTTTCCAAACCCGGCCTGCCTTTCCTGACGCAGACACAAAAAAAGGGCCGCCCAATGGGCGGCCCTTTTGCCGAAGTGCAGCGAAGCCGAAGCTTACTTCACAATCGAAATCTGCTGCTGGGTGTACTCCTCGCCGTTGCGCACTTTGAGGGAGTAGATGCCCGAAGCAAGCGACGACAGGTTCACGCTGTTGCTGAAATTGTCCTTGGCCGAGCCCGTGTACACGCGCTGACCAAGCATGTTGATTACTTCCACGCTCATGGCCTGCCGGGCGTTGGCCCCATGGATTTCGAGGTTGAACACGCCCGTGTTCGAAGGGTTCGGGAACACGCTCACGGCGCGCTTCAGCGCCTCCGAAGTAGCCAGCGGGCCGGCCGTGATGGAGAAGTCATCCACGGCCAGGAAGCCCTGGTTGGCCAGGCTGATGGCGTGGAAGCCCACGTAGTAGCTGGCCGCCGTGGCGGGCGTGATGTCGAGCACAGCCGGGGTGGTGGCGTTGCTGGCCAGCAGGTACGCAGCGCTGGTCATGGCCGTGTTGGTGTAGAGGAGGTTGGTCTGGCCTGCGGGCGTGGCGGCGGTGCCGTACTTCACTTCCAGGCCTTCGGTGTAGCCACCGGTGGCCACACGGTAGTAGAACGACACGCGGTAGCGCTGCGTGGTCACCAGGCTCAGGGCCGGGGTGAAGAACCAGTCGTTGGCCGCTACCGTGGGGGTCGGGCCCTGGTTGTTGTAGGAGTACACCATGGCATTGGGAGCCGAGCGGGCCACGTTGGTGGCGGCGGGGTCTACCACGGTGCTGGTGGCACGCCAGGTGAAGCTGTCGTTGTTCACATCGGTTACCGTAATGCCACAGGGCAATGCCTGGTTGGCAGCCACCACGTCGAAGTTCTGGGCGTAGGGGAAGGCAGCGATGATGGGCGGCGTGCAGGCCGTGGTCACCCGTACCGGGCCACCCAGGCCGCTCAGCGACGTGGCGCTGCAAATGGTCTGGATGTAGAAATCGTAGGTCGTGCTGGCCGACAGGCCAGTCAGCGTGTAGGTGGTACCGGTGAAGGTGGCCGAGGTAGTGCTGCCGGCACCACCGGGCGTGAAGCCTTGCGCGCCGTACACAATCTGGTAGCCCGTAGCACCGGCTGCAGCCGTGAACGAGAACGAAGCCGAGGTAGCCGTGCTGCCCGTGATGGCCAGGGCCGTAGGCGTGGGGCAGGTGTTAGGAGCAGCCGTTTCGGCTTCAATCATGTAGCGCGAGTTGTTGCTGGCGGCATCGACCGGGGCCGTGGCCGTGGTGGTCGTGATGTTGATGGTGTAGAAGGTAGCCGGGCGGGCAGGCGTTTCGTCCTGCACAGCCACCGGGAACACGGCGGTACTGTTGGCGGGCGTTACCTGGGCAATGCCCACGAGGAAATCGCCGGCCGGCACGTTGGCCGTCAGGTTGAAGGTGTGCAGCTGGCCCAGGTCGGCGGCAGTGAGGGTGTAGTCGGCCGAGCGGCCAATTACAGCCCCGGTGGTAGCGTTCACCACTACGCCAAACACGGCAGTATTGCTGGTGAGCAAGTTGGGGTCGTTGTAGATAAAGGCGCGCACGGCCGAGATATCGCGCGTGGCATTCACGGTGAGTTTGGCGCAGAAGGCAATGGTGCGGGCCGCGGTAGTTACCGGTACCCCGAAAGCACCGGAGGGCGCTACGCCGGGGGCGATGAACGAGAATTTGGTGGGGCTCGTGGTCATGACCTGCGCCACCGAGTTGTTGCCGTTCACGTCATCGTTGGGCACGGTCACGGTCACGGTGTTGGCACCGGCGTTAGCCAGGCTGATGTTGGCGAAGCTCACTACGTTGGTTGCGCCCACAGCCAGCGAGGTCACCGTCTGGGTCAGGGTCAGGGTATTGGCTCCGGTGATGTTCAGCGTAACCACGGTGGGGGCGGTGATGGCGGCGGCCCCGGCGTTGCGCACCACGGCACGCAGGCTGAAGGGGTTACCGGCCGGTACGGCCACCGAGCCGTAGCCCTGAATCTCATTCACGGCCACGTCGTTGTTGGCCGGGGCAGCCGTCACGGCTTCCACCAGGTAGCGGCTGGTACCGGCGGCAGCATCCGTCGGAGTTCCTCCGGCGGGCGAGAAGCGGTAGAAGGTACCCGGGCGGGTGGGCGACTCGCTCTGCACCCCCATGGGGAAGAACGAAGCCGTGCCGTTGCTGGCCGGCGATACCTGCACCATGCCCACAATAAAGTCACCGGCCGGCACCGTTACCGGTGAAGTCAGGGTGAAGGTGTGCATGGCGTTGATGTCGGCAGCCGTCACTACAAAATTGGCTGAGCGGCCCAGTACGGTACCCGTCCCATCGAGCACGATGCCGTAGAGAGTTTCACCCACGGTCGTTTTTTGGGTAGGTGGGCTAGAAGGGGCATCGTACACAAATGCCCGCACAGCCGTTACCGAACGGGCCGTACTCAGCGAATACTTGGCTCCGAAGCCCAGCTCACTGCCCGAGGGATAACCCACGGCGCTGGAAGCCCCCACGCCCGGCGAAACGTAGGAGAAGGTAGTGGTGTTCACCACTTGGGTTTCAGCCTTGGAGTTATTCTGGGTATTGTCGTCGTTCGGTACCGAAACCGTAACAGTGTTGGTGCCTTGGTTGGCCGACGTGTAGGCGGCAAACGTTACCGTAGCGCTGGCGCCCACGGCCAGCGCCGCAATGGTCTGGGTATTGGTGAAGGTGTTGGCCCCGGTCACGTTCAGGGTCACCACCAGGTTGGTCAGGGAGTTGGTGCCGTTGTTGCTCACCAGGGCTTTCACCGCGTGCGGAGCCGCACCGGGCACCGCCAGCTGGTTGATGGTGTAGAGCTGCGAAATGCCGGCATCGTTGGGCACGGTGGGCACAAAGCGGTAGGTGCGGCCATTGTCCGGCGGCACCGACTGGCGGAAGTTGAACGCGCCGGTAGCACCGGCCGTTACGGGGCCGCTGGCAAAGGTCACGGCCGCATCACCCCACGGCGATATCGAACCCTTAGTAACCCGTACAATCTGAGTAGCCCCGTTGCCGGCGCCTTTTAGGCCCGTCTGGGCATATTTGAAGTTGTTGTTGGCCGCCGCCGCCGCAGTTGGTGCCGCGTACACAAAGTCAATGGTTCCGTTGACTTCGTACAGCTTCACCTGGAACGCCATGTTGGCGTACTGGTTCGCGATGCTGGTGCCGCCGGCTTGGGAAAGCTGGGCCTTATCGGCCACGTTTTTCCACTGAATGGTGCACACCCGGTTGGGGGCGGTGCCGGTGGTAACCATGCGGTACTCAGCGGTGCTGGTGCCGCTCAGCAGGTCGTAGTTGAAGGGCGACACTAGGTTGATATCGTCGGCACCGGTGCCCAGCAGCGTGCCACCGCTGTTAAACTCAGCATAGGCCGTGTAGAGGGCTACAGTAGGAGCCGTCATACCAGCCGCCGCGCCTAGCTTCAGGAAGCCGTTGGTGTTCAGAATGAAGCGGTCCATCGTTGCGCCGTTGTAGGCGAAGTTGAACCCGATAAGCTGCTCGGCCGAGTTGGCGTCGTCGGTGCTCGAAGTGCTGATGACCGTGCCGGTCGTGCCCAGGTCGGAGTAAGTGCCAGCCAGGTTCTGGGTGTTGGCAACCGGGTAGTTAAGGGTTGTTTGCGCCTGCGCGCCCACGGCGGTACCCGTGGCCAGCAGCGCGGCCAGGGCAACATGCCGCAAACGCGCATTTGGCCCCGAACGATTGTAGTGGTGGTTCATTGAAAAGAGGGTGTAAAATGGGTGAATAGAGAGAATTATGGGGTTGAGCGAATGAGTGTAACCAGCCGCTGTGCCAGTTAACTTACAGGTTAGCCGGTAGCTTTGGGGATACAAGTTGCTAAACTTTGGGCACAAATCAGTGAACCCGCGCCTTTTTGCAGCGACCTCAACCATTGCACTGGCAGCAATAACGCAGTCAATCGTTTATCCTATTTTATAAATTTATATTATATCATTAATTAATGATAGTTAATCATCCTGATTCCCTGCAAATTGGCCTGTTTGGCGCGGGCCGTGTGGCCAGCCAGCTGGCTCCGGCTCTGGTGGCCGCCGGCCACCGGCTGGCCTTCGTGTGGAGCCGCACGGCCACGGCCGCCGAAGCCCTGGCGGCCACGCTGCCCGGCACGCCCGCCCTGGCCACCCTGGCCGCGCCCCTGCCCCCCGCCGACGTGTACCTGCTGGCCGTGCCCGATACTGCCGTGGCCCCGCTGCTGGCCGGCACCACCTGGCCCGCCGGGGCGCTGGTGGCCCACCTGGCTGGGGCCCTGCCCCTGGCGATTTTCGAAGTGCAGCCGGCCGTGCGGGGCGGCGTGTTCTACCCGCTCCAGACTTTCAGTCCCGGCCGCGCCATCGACTGGCCCACGGTGCCGCTGTGCATTGAGGCGGCCGATGCCGGGGCCGAAGCCACGCTGCTGGCGCTGGCCGGCAGCCTCAGCCGGCACGTGCGGCAGCTCGCCTCGGCCCAGCGCCTGAAGCTGCACGTGGCAGCCGTTTTTGCCAACAATTTCACCAACCACCTGTTGGGCATTGCCGATACCCTGCTGGCCGAGGCCGCCCTGCCGGCCGAGCTGCTGGCCCCGCTGGTGCGCGAAACCGTAGCGAAAGCCCTGGCCAACTCACCGTTTGGCGTGCAGACCGGGCCGGCCGTGCGGCACGATGCGCCCACGCTGGCCGCCCACCACGCCGCCCTGGCGGCCCACCCGGCCTGGCAGGCGCTCTATGGGCAGCTCACGGCCAGCATCCAGGCCCAGCTTTGATGCCGGGACCGGAGGCAGTACCTTTGCAGTGGCAAATGCCGTCTATTATTCGTCTTATTCGCTTCTCGTTTTGTCCGCTTCCGCCACCACCATCACCTTCCAGTTCAACGACGGCCAGCCGGCCCAGACCCACGTGGCGGCCTCTGGCGAGTCGGTGCTCGACGTGGCCCTGAACAACGGCATTCAGTTGCAGCACAACTGCGGCGGCGTGTGCGGCTGCAGCACCTGCCACGTCTACATCAACTCCGGCGGCAACGACCTGCCCGAGATTTCCGATAAAGAAGAGGACTTCATCGACCGCGCCGAAAACCCGCGCATCAACTCCCGCCTGGCCTGCCAGTGCGTAGTGGAGGCCGATATGCAGCTCGTCGTCACCATTCCGCCCCAGCACTTCCTGGGACACTAGGTTTTTAAATGTGAAAATATGATTGATATGGAAATGTGAAAATGCTTTCAGCAGCGCACTATTTCTTAAATCAAGCATTTTCACATCTTCACATTAATTCACATTTTCACATTTCATCCGTGAACCACTTTGAGCCGCCCATGCACTGGGCCGACCACGAGGATATTGCCATGGCCCTCTACGAGAAGTTCGGCGACGACTTCACGGAAGCAAAAATCTACCGCATCCGCTTCACCGATTTGATTGATTGGATACTGAGCCTGAACAACTTCGACGGCACCCGCGAGCAGGCCACCGAGGGCCACTTGGAGCAAATCCAGGCTAAGTGGGTGTACGAGTGGCGCGATAACCAATAACGGACGAGCCTGAGCCGCCGGCCGGCCAACCCCGCGTTGGTTTCCCGCGTAAGCGGGTTTGGAATGGCATTATTGGTGCCGTTTCAGGCCTTTCCGCAGCCTTTACCCGGGCGGTTTTTCTTTTCCTTTTTGTTTTTTGCATGAAAACCGGCATCATCAAATTTTTTAACGAGGCCAAAGGCTATGGCTTCGTGACCAACGACCAAACGAAAGAAGACTTTTTCGTACACGTAACGGGCCTGAACGGGACCACAGTGCAACAAAACGACCGGGTAGAATTTGAGACCCAGGAAGGCCGCAAAGGCATCAATGCCGTGAACGTGCGCAAAATCTGAGCTTGAAAACGCTCTGATGGCTGCCCCCGCGCCATCGCAGAAGCCTCTCCCGCCACGGAGAGGCTTTTTTGTGCCCGGCACGCGCCCACCGCCCACCAACAGCCCGCCACTTTCGCCGACCTTTGCACTTCGCCCCGCGCTCTGCCGATGAACCAGCTGCCCCCCAAGCCGCCTGCCCCCGTCCTGCCCCCGCCGCACCCCACCGGGGGGCTGCGCACGGCCCTGCCCACGCTGGTGCGCTGGCCCAACCTGCTGATTATGCTGCTGTGCCTGGCGCTGGTGCGGGCCGGCCTGCTGCTGCCCGGTCTGCCGCTGCGGCAGTCGCTGCTGGCCCCGCGCTTCGGGCTTCTGGTGTGGGCGGCGCTGCTGATAGCGGCGGCGGGCTACATCATCAACGACTATTACGATGTAAAAATTGATGCCATCAACCGCCCCGACCGGCTGGTGATTGGCCGCGTGGTGAACCGGCGCATGGCCATGCTGGCCCACATGGTGCTCAGCGGCGTGGGCGTGCTGGTGGCCGGCTGGCTGCACCCGGTGCTGGGGGCCGTCACGCTGGGCGCGGCACTGCTGCTATGGGGCTACTCAGCCCGCTTCAAGCGCATGGCGCTGGTGGGCAACCTCAGCATTGCCACCCTCACGGCGGCGCTGGTGCTGCTGCCCGAGCTGCAATTGCAGCTCCAGCGCCACGACAACAACAGCGTGGTGTGGCCCTACGCGCTGGCCGCGTTCCTGCTTACCATGGTGCGCGAAATCGTGAAAGATGTGGAAGACATGCGCGGCGATGCCCAGCACGGCTGCCGCACGGTGCCGCTTGTGTGGGGCGTGGCGCGCACCAAGTGGGTGGCGGGCTTTTTTCTGGCCTGCCTGGCGCTGCTCACGCTGGGCGCTACGGGCCGGCTGCTGGTGAGCGGGCACTGGCCACTGGCGCTGTGGCTGCTGCTGCTGGTGCTGCTGCCCATGGCCCAGCTGACGCGCCTGCTCATTCGAGCCGACCGGCGACGGCACTTCCGCCACCTCAGCACGTTCTGTAAGGGCATTATGCTGGCGGGCGTGCTGAGCATGGCCCTGGCCGGCTCGCTGTGACTTTAGTTGTCAGTTACTGGTTGCCCGTTATTGGTTTAAAGGCTTATTCAACAAAACAAACAACTGACAACCAACAACTGATAACTAAACCCATAATGAAATACCGCCACCTCTTCTTCGACCTCGACCACACGCTGTGGGACTTCGAGAAAAACGCCAACGAAACTCTGCACACGCTGTATGAGCGGCACGATTTTGCCCGCTACGGCACCTTTGCGGTGGAACAGTTTATCAGCGTGTACAGCGACATCAACCACGCACTGTGGCGTATGTACCAGAACAATAAAATCACGCAGAAGCAACTGCGGGAAACCCGCTTTGTGCGGACGCTAACGAAGCTGGGGGTGGCCGAGCCCGACATCCCGACCAATATTTCGGATGAGTTTACGGACCTCCTGCCCCTGAAATCGGCGGTATTTCCCTACACCCACGAGGTGCTGGACTACCTGAAACCCAAGTACCACCTGCACCTCGTCACCAACGGTTTCAACGATGTGCAGGCCCTCAAGCTGGATTCGTCCAACCTCACGCACTACTTCCAGGAGCTCATCACTTCCGAGCACAGTGGCCACCTCAAGCCCGACCCGCGCATGTTTGCGCACGCCCTGGAGCGTACCGGTGCCACTGCCACCGAAAGCCTCATGATTGGCGATAACCTGGAATGCGACGTACTGGGCGCCCACAACGCCGGCATCGACCAGGTGTATTTCAATCCCGACAAGCGCCGGCACTTCAATACGATAACGCACGAAATCAGCTGTTTGAGCGAACTAAAGGCGTTTTTGTAATAACCCAAAAAAGAACGTCATGCCGAGCGTAGTCGAGGCATCTCGCGTGCCGCAGTAACTCAATCGTTGAACGATGCGAGCGAGATGCCTCGGCTGCGCTCGGCATGAGGTTCTACTGTTTCCCACCAATTCCATGGTACACCTCATTGGCCTCTCCGGCCGCCGGGGCAGCGGCAAAGACACCGTGGCCCGCCTCATTCAGCAGCTCCAACCCGAGCGCAACTGGCAAATCCGCTCCTTCGGCGACTCCATCAAATCCGTCTGCGCCGCCCTTTCGGGCGAGGATGTGGCCCCCTATTATTCCCAGAAAGGCAAGGCCGAGCTGGTGCCCACCTTCCACCGCACGCGGGGCGAAATGCTCCAGCAAGTAGGCCAGGCCCTGCGCGACTGGGAGCCGCTGGTCTGGGTCGATGCCTTCTTCGCGGCCCTGCCACCCGATGCCTTCATACTCGTACCCGACATCCGCTTCGCCAACGAGGCCGACCCCATCCGCGCCCGTGGCGGCCTCATGCTGCGCGTGGAAGGCGACCCGCTCCAGCAGCGCGGCGACGGCACCCGCGACGACAACCATCCCAGCGAAATTGCGATGGACGACTACCCAAACTTTGCCGCGACCCTGCACAACACCAGTTCCCGCGACGGCCTCACGCGGCAGGTGCGTGAGCTGCTGGGGCAGATGTAGTTTTGAATGGATAATCCTTTCAGCAGTTTTATGAAGCAGTTTATCTTTCCCATTATTTGCATAATGTCTGCATCTGTTAGCTGCTATGCACAATCTCCTTGTGATTCGCTGTATGCGGCAGAGGACCGTTTTTGGAAAAGCTTTATCGACAAAGGCAACGTAGGGCTAATGTTATTCGATGTACCTCCAAAAGTGACTTCCGGCAAGGAAAAATTAGTCAACTATACTGGTAGTAAGGATAAAACAGGCACTGTCATGTACCGAGTAATCGTGGATAAAGATGGCAGTGCTACCTGCTTAAAACTTGAGTATACCAGCAACAGCCTGCTTGTTGAGGATGCCAACCAGATAGTATCAACGCTAAGATTTGCTCCTGCGCTGCTAGGTGGTAAAGGGATAAGGTCCACAATGAACTTTACCGTTCGCTTCTATGAAGCAGAGTCAAGGAAACGTAAGAATTCAAGTTTCTAACGCGACTGCGGCTACTTCAGATTCCCTCTACCTTTGCCCCATCCCACCCCAAACCCTCCTTCAACCTAACCCGAACCCACCATGGCCAACGGCTTTTTCAACGTCCCCGTCCCGATTAACGAACCCGTCAAAGGCTACGCGCCCGGCTCGAAAGAGAAGCTGGAGCTTCAGCAGGAGCTGCAGCGCCTGAAAAACCTGGAGTTGGACATCCCCATGCACATTGGCGGCGAGGAAGTGCGTACCAGCAACCTCAAGCGCATCAGCCCGCCGCACGACCACCAGCGCACCCTCGGCCACTTCCACTACGGCGACGCCAGCCACGTTACGCAGGCCATCGACGCGGCCCTGGCCGCCCGCACCGCCTGGGCCGAAATGCCCTGGGAGCACCGCGCCGCCATCTTCCTCAAAGCTGCCGATTTGCTGGCCGGTCCCTACCGTGCCCGCATCAACGCGGCCACCATGCTGGCCCAGAGCAAGAACGCCTTCCAGGCTGAAATCGACGCCGCCTGCGAGCTGATTGACTTTTTCCGCTTCAACGTGCACTTCATGCGGCAGGTGTACGAGCAGCAGCCCGAGAGTCTGCCCGGCATGTGGAACCGCCTGGAGCAGCGTCCCCTCGAAGGCTTCGTGTTCGCCCTCACGCCATTCAACTTCACGTCCATCGCCGCCAACCTGCCCTCGTCGGTAGCCATGATGGGCAACGTGGTAGTCTGGAAACCAGCCGATACCCAGGTCTACTCGGCCCAGGTCCTCATGGAGCTGTTCGAGGAAGCGGGCGTGCCCGCCGGCGTCATCAACCTGATTTACGCCGATGGCCCCGTGGTGGGCGATGTGGTGTTCAAGCACCGCGATTTCGCCGGCATCCACTTCACCGGCTCCACCAAGGTGTTCCAGACCATCTGGCAGGAAATCGGCCAGAACATTGCCAGCTACAAGTCCTACCCCCGCATTGTGGGCGAAACCGGCGGCAAAGACTTCATCCTCGCCCACCCCTCGGCCCACGCCAAAGCCGTGGCCGTGGGCATCTCGCGCGGCGCGTTCGAGTACCAGGGCCAGAAATGCTCTGCTGCCTCCCGCGTGTACCTCCCCAGCAACCTAGCCGATGAAATTCTCGGCTACGTGAAGGAAGACCTTGCCTCCTTCAAAATGGGCGATGTGGAAGACTTCGGCAACTTCATCAACGCCGTTATCGACGAGCGTTCCTTCGATAAGCTCGCCAAATACCTCGACGGTGCCAAAGCCGACCCGAACGCTGAAATCATCGCCGGCGGCGGCTACGACAAGTCGAAAGGCTACTTCATCGAGCCCACCGTCATCGTGGCCAAAGACCCTAAATACATCACGATGTGCGACGAGCTGTTCGGCCCCGTGGTAACGGTGTACGTCTACGACGCCGACAAATTCGAAGAAGCGCTGGAGCTGGTCGATTCGACCTCGCCCTACGCCCTCACCGGCGCCATCTTCTCGCAGGACCGGTACGCCATCGACCTGGCCTCGAAGAAGCTCATCCACGCCGCCGGCAACTTCTACATCAACGACAAGCCCACCGGCGCCGTAGTCGGCCAGCAGCCCTTCGGCGGGGCCCGCGCCTCCGGCACCAACGACAAGGCCGGCTCCATCCTGAACCTGCTGCGCTGGGTGTCGCCCCGCGCCATCAAGGAAACCTTCGTGCCCGTGACGGACTACCACTACCCCTTCCTGGGCTCGGAGCCCAAGGAGGACTTGAACCGCGACAAAGGCTTGTAGAAGCTGGCCACCGGAACTGTTTTTTTTATCTTGAAGCAGTTTCCTCACGTATTCTAAAACACGAAAGCCACTTCTGCACCAGAAGCGGCTTTCGTGTTTTAGAATACCTTTCTACGCCCATTCAGCAGTCGCAGGGCTCATCATCAACAATCTCATCATACTCAAAAAGCGACTGAATGACTCGGATTTCTTTGCTGTCCACCGGCTTATGAATCAGGTCGGCCACCAGGTCGTAATGCCTGGATTTCTCCAGGTCCTTCAGGGCCAGCGACGAGGTGAGAATATAGATGTGGCAGGTCCCGCGCAGGGCATCCTGGTAGGGTGCCAAGGCATCCAAAAACTGCCAGCCGTCCATTATCGGCATGTTCAGGTCCAGGAATATTATCTGAGGCACGCGCTGCTTTTTGCTCACCAGCTTGTCCAGCGCCTCCTGGGCCGACTGAAACGTGCAGATGCAATTGGAAAACCCTTCAGCCTGCTTGCGGGATGTGATGTCCTGCATGGCCCCCATCATGCGCACGGCCCGGCCCGCCGCGTCGCGCAGCAGGTATCCCCGGTCAAATACCTCGGCCCAGGTGCCGTTGGCCCGCCGAAACCGGTATTCCTCCTGCCAAAACAGATTTGTGGTTTCGAAAGCCGCGTGCCGCAGGCCGGCCACTACGCGCGGGCTGTCGTCGGGATGCACATAGTCGGCCCACTCGCTGAAGGGCATGGGATTCTGCGCTAGCTGGTAGCCGAATAGATTTTCAAACCCCTCACCCCAATACAATGAGTCGTCACTGATGGTCCAGTCGTAAATGGCATCGGTAGTGGCTTTCAGGGCGTAGGCCAACCGCTCGTTGCTGATGCGCAACGCCTTTTCCACCTGCTTTTCCTTAGTGAGGTCGTGCACCACGCCCAGCAGCTGGCAGCAGCGGCCGTCTTCGTCGGGCACGGGCGTTACGCTCACTTCGCCCGTTACCTGACCGGTGGGGTAATCGGTCGTTTCCTGCCACACCACACGTTCCATGCTGGCAATGGCTTCGCGGTACTTGCTGAGCACCAGGCTGAGCGAGGGTTCCGGAATAATATCCCCCCGTAGCGGCCCACTACCTGCTCTACCGGCTGGCCGGTCGTTTTCTCAAACGCTTTATTAGCGAACACAAACCGGTAGCGCCCCTCGCCCTCCACGTTCAGCACAAACGTGACATCGACAATGGTATCGAAAAGGACCGAAAGCTGGTGCTCTCGTTCTGCCAGGGCCGTATTAGCCGCCATGAAGTTACCCGAAGTATCAGCAGGATTAGACATAGGGAGGAAGGATAGTGCCCAGCTTGCCCCTATTAAGGAAGCACATCCAAGCAAAAGCCAGCAATACGCCGAATATTCCCGACCGGTGCAACCCCAACGGGCCGCCATCGCCGGCCCAAACCGGCCGTCCACGTAGCGGTTGTCGCCTCAACATTGCGCCCCAACCCCGTGGGCGCTACCTTTGCCCTTCAGCGCCCGTGAGGCCTGCTTGCTATATAATTGACCGCTATGTACCTAGCCCTGCCCGTCAACGGTTATCAGCCGTCCGACTACCTGCCGATACTCATCCAATTTGGCCTGGCCCTGGCTTTTGTGGCCTTCGCCATGATTGTCTCGCACCTGGTAGGCCCCAAGCGCCACAGCACCGTGAAGGATGCTTCCTTCGAGTGCGGCATCGAGTCGGTGGGCAACGCCCGGACGCCTATTTCGGTGAAGTACTTCCTGACAGCCATTGTGTTCGTGCTGTTCGACGTCGAGGTTATCTTCATGTATCCGTGGGCCGTGAACTTCCGCGCCTTGGGCCACGCCGGCTTCATCGAGATGCTGGTATTTATGGCGCTGCTGCTGGCCGGCTTCTTCTACATCATCAAAAAGGGCATTTTGCGCTGGAACGAAGCACCAATGGCCCAAACTTTCGCCGCCACGCCGGTGTTAGAAAACCGGCCCGCCCAAGTGTCGAAAGCTGCCTAATCTGCTTGTCTCTTATAACTATGGCTGATAACCGAGTTCCTGAAATTAAATCCGTTGAAGCGCCCGAGGGCGTGGAAGGCGCCGGCTTCTTTGCTACCTCGCTGGAAAAGGTGGTGGGCATGGCCCGCGCCAACTCGCTCTGGCCCCTGCCCTTCGCCACGTCCTGCTGCGGCATCGAATTCATGGCCACCATGGGCTCGCACTACGACATTTCCCGCTTTGGCTCCGAGCGCCCCAGCTTCTCGCCCCGTCAGGCCGATTTGCTGATGGTGATGGGCACCATCGCCAAGAAAATGGCCCCCATCGTGAAGCAGGTATATGAGCAGATGGCTGAGCCCCGCTGGGTGCTGGCCATGGGTGCCTGTGCCTGCTCGGGCGGAATTTTCGACTCCTACTCGGTGCTGCAGGGCATCGACCGCATCATCCCGGTCGATGTGTACGTGCCCGGCTGCCCGCCCCGCCCCGAGCAGGTCATCGACGGGCTGATGCGTGTGCAGGACCTGGCCCGCAACGAATCCATGCGCCGCCGCAACGCCCCTGAGTATCAGGCCCTGTTGGAATCCTACAACATCAAGTAAATTAGCTGTTAGCCCTTAGCGGTTAGCTGTTAGCTTTTTCTGAGCAGACAGGTTTCCGGTGAACATGAAAAGCTAACAGCTAGCAGCTAACAGCTAATAGCTACAACGAAATGACTCCTCAAGATGCTGCCGTCGCGCCCGAAGCGCCCGTTGCCGAAGACCCGATAAAGGCCCAGAATTCGCAGGTGCTTGCCTTGCTCACCCGCCTGTTCGGCGCGGATACTTTTACCGATGTGCACGAGCCCTACGGTCTGCTCACGGCAACCACCACGCGCGAACGCATCCACGAAATCATTGCCGGCCTGCAGCAGGACCAGGAGTTGAAGTTCCACTTCCTGACCACGATGTGCGGCATTAACTACCCCGAAAACCCGAGCCAGGAGCTGGGCATGATTTACCACCTGCACAGCCTGACGAAGAACATCCGGCTGCGCCTGAAAATCTTCTTCCCCGTTGCCGACCCGGTGGTACCCACCCTCACCGACCTCTACAACACGGCCAACTGGATGGAGCGCGAAGCCTACGATTTCTACGGCGTCATCTTCACCGGCCACCCCAACCTCATCCGCATCCTCAACGTGGAGGACATGGATTACTTCCCAATGCGCAAGCAGTACCCGGTGGAAGATGGTACCCGCGAAGACAAAACCGACCTGTTTTTCGGCCGGTAATTATTTGGTACTTAGTTGTTGGTGCTTGGTGCTTGGTACAAACAACATTTAAACCGACAAGCAAGCACGAGTTACCCTAAACCAAGCACCAAAAATCAAGCACCAGGCACCAACTAAAATGGCAGTAAACGACGCCCTGGCAGGCACCCACAAGATTCAGGAAGAGGCCGCTGCCCAGCGAGCCGGCCAGTTGATGCCCATTCTCAACGACTTCAGCCAGGAGCTGACGACGCTGAACCTGGGTCCGACGCACCCCGCCACACACGGCATTTTCCAGAACATCCTGCAAATGGATGGCGAGCGCATCGTATCCGGCGTGCCCACCATCGGCTACATCCACCGGGCGTTTGAGAAACTGGCCGAACGCAAGCCGTTCTACCAGATTACCACCCTCACCGACCGGATGAACTACTGTTCGTCGCCCATCAACAACCTGGGCTGGCATATGACGGTGGAAAAAATGCTCGGTGTGACCGTGCCGAAACGCGCGCAATACATCCGAGTGATTATGATGGAGCTGGCCCGAATTACCGACCATCTCATCTGTAACTCTATTCTGGGCGTGGATACGGGCGCGTTCACGGGCTTTCTCTACCTGTTTCAGGAACGTGAGAAGGTCTATGAAATCTACGAGGAGGTGTGCGGGGCCCGCCTCACCACCAATATGGGCCGCGTGGGTGGCATGGAGCGCGACCTCTCGCCCGTGGCTATCGACAAGCTCCGCGCCTGGCTGAAAAGCTTCCCGGTGGTGATGAAGGAGTTCGAAAGCATGTTCAACCGCAATCGCATTTTCATGGACCGCGTGGTAAACGTGGGCCCGATTTCGGCGGAAAAGGCCCTGAGCTACGGCTTCACCGGCCCCAATCTGCGGGCCGCCGGCGTCGACTACGACGTGCGGGTGATGAACCCGTATTCGAGCTATGAAGACTTCGAGTTCGACATTCCGGTGGGCACCAACGGTGATACCTACGACCGTTTCATCGTGCGCAATGAGGAAATCTGGCAGAGCCTGCGCATCATTAATCAGGCCCTCGACCGCCTGCCCGACGGCCCCTACCACGCCGACGCGCCGCACTACTACCTGCCCGACAAGCCGGACGTGTACAAGAACATGGAGGCCTTGATTTACCACTTCAAAATCGTGATGGGCGAGATTGATGCCCCCGTGGGCGAGGTGTACCACGCGGTGGAAGGCGGCAACGGCGAGCTGGGCTTCTACCTGGTGTCGGACGGCGGGCGCACGCCCTACCGCCTGCACTTCCGCCGGCCCTGCTTTATCTACTACCAGGCGTACCCCGAAATGGCCGTGGGCACCACGCTCTCCGACGCCATTGTTATTCTCTCGTCCATGAACGTCATCGCCGGCGAACTGGACGCCTAGTTTTTGCTATTGATATATGGAGCCGACTACCGCGCCCGCTAAACCGACCTTCTCTGCCGCCGCCCAGGCGGAAATCAAGCGCCTGCTCACGCATTATCCGGCCGATAAGAGCAAGTCGGCCCTGCTGCCGATTCTGCACATCGCGCAGGCCGAGTTCGGCGGCTGGGTGAGCCCCGAGGTGCAGGACCTGGTAGCAGAAACACTTAATATTAAGCCCATTGAGGTATACGAGGTGTCGTCGTTCTACACCATGTACAACCTCAAGCTGGTGGGCAAGCACGTCCTGGAAATCTGCCGTACGGGCCCCTGCATGCTGCGCGGCTCCGACGAGCTGACCGCTAATCTGGAGCGCATCACCGGGGCCAAAGTAGGCGGTACTTCGCCCGATGGCAACTTCACCCTGAAAGAAGTGGAGTGCCTGGCCGCCTGCGGCTTTGCCCCCGTGGTGCAGGTGCGCGAGCAGTATTACGAAAAGCTCGACACGCCCGAAGCGGTGGATGCCATGCTCAACGAGCTGCGCGGGCAGATTCATCGGCCCATCCTGTCGTGGGAAGAAAACGACCTGCCTAATTCGCTTAAAAACAACTAGAATTATGGCCGAACAAAACCAGGATTTGCCGCTCGTCGTGTCCGAGATTCTAATTGAGATGCACGAATTGCGCGGCGACATTAAGCAGTTGCAAACCGTGACGGTGCATCTCAGCCACAGTGTGGAAAAGCTGGAGGTGAGTGTAGACAAGCTGCAGGTTGAAATGGGCGAAGTAAAAAGCGCCATTGTTCAGTTAGCAGGTTCTATCAAAACCCTGACTGAGGAAAGCCGCAGCAATACGGAAATGCTCATCGCGGCCTTTCGGGAAGAAGGCATGTACGTGCGCCAGTTGCTGCAACAGCACGATGCCCGCATAACGCGACTGGAAGACAATCAGCCCAATAAATAAGCAATTACCGCTATGGGACGCAAGCTATTAACTGAACATATTAACGTCGAAGGCATCAACACCTTTGAAGTGTACCGCAAGCACGGCGGCTACCGCTCCGTGGAAAAGGCGCTCAAAACCATGACCCCGGACGAAGTGACCGAGGAAGTGAAGAAGTCGGGCCTGCGCGGGCGCGGCGGTGCGGGCTTCCCCGCCGGCATGAAGTGGGGCTTTCTGGCCAAGCCCGAGGGCGTGCCGCGCTACCTCGTGTGCAACGCCGACGAATCGGAGCCCGGCACCTTCAAGGACCGGCAGCTGATGACGAAACTGCCCCACCTGCTCATCGAGGGTATGATTACGGGCAGCTACGCCTTGGGCGCGCGCACCAGCTATATATACATCCGTGGTGAGCTATTGTACGTGCTGCGCATCCTGGAAAAGGCTATTGCCGAAGCCTACGCGGCCGGTTTCCTGGGCGAGAATATCCTCGGCTCGGGCTACTCGCTCGATTTGCACGTGCACCCCGGTGCCGGTGCTTACATCTGCGGCGAAGAAACGGCCTTGCTCGAATCGCTGGAAGGCAAGCGCGGCAACCCACGCAACAAGCCGCCATTCCCGGCCGTGCAGGGGCTGTACGCCCGCCCTACGGTGGTGAACAATGTGGAAACCATTGCGGCCGTGCCGGTTATCGTGAACGAAGGCGGCGATGAGTACGCCAAAATCGGCATTGGCCGGAGCACGGGCACCAAGCTCATTTCGGCCTGCGGCCACCTTAACAAGCCCGGCATCTACGAAATTGAGCTGGGCCTGCCGGTAGAGGAATTCATCTACTCCGACGAGTATTGTGGCGGCATCTGGAAAGGCCGCGACCTGAAGGCCGTAGTAGCGGGCGGCTCGTCGGTGCCGATTCTGCCCAAAGAGCTGATTCTGAAAACCGCCGCCGGCGAAAACCGCCTGATGACCTACGAGTCATTGAGCGACGGCGGCTTCGTGACGGGCACCATGTTGGGCTCCGGCGGCTTCATTGCGATGGATGAAACCACGTGCATCGTGAAGAACACCTGGAATTTCTCGCGCTTCTATCACCACGAGAGCTGCGGGCAGTGCTCGCCCTGCCGCGAGGGCACGGGCTGGATGGAAAAGGTACTGCACCGCCTGGAGCACGGCCACGGCTCGATGCACGACATCGACCTGCTGGTGAGCGTGGCCAAGCAGATTGAAGGCAACACCATTTGCCCGCTGGGCGAAGCGGCCGCCTGGCCGGTAGCCGCTGCAGTACGCCACTTCCGCCACGAGTTCGAGTGGCACGTGACCAACCCCAAAGAAGCTACTGCTCCCGGCGCGGCCTATCGCGGCGCGGCGGTGCTGGCGTAGAGGCGGTAATGAACGAAGAAAAGGACGTCATGCTGAGCTTGCCGAAGCATCTCTACCGCTTCGTTGAATCGATTGAATTACTTAACCGGTAGAGATGCTTCGACTTCGCTGCGACGCTGCTTGATACGCAGAATACTCAGCATGACGACCTAAATACAAAACTATCAAATGGCTAAAATAACGTTCGACGGTATTGAAATAGAGGTTGCCGATGGCACCACTATCATGAACGCGGCCCGCCAGATTGGCGGCAGCATCGTGCCGCCCGCCATGTGCTACTATACCCCGCTGAAAGGCTCGGGTGGTAAGTGCCGCGCCTGTTTGGTGAAGGTTTCGGCCGGCTCGGCCAAAGACCCGCGTCCCATGCCCAAGCTGGTGGCCTCGTGCATCACCACGGTGCAGGACGGCATGGTGGTGGAAAACACCATCAACGAGCAGGTGATGGACGTGCGTAAGGGCATTGTGGAGATGCTGCTCATCAACCACCCGCTCGACTGCCCGGTGTGCGACCAAGCTGGCGAGTGCAGCCTGCAAGACTTCGCCTTCGAGCATGGCCTGAGCACCACCCGCTACGAGGAAGAGCGCCGCACCTTCGAGAAAATCGACATCGGCCCGCTCATCCAGTTGCACATGACGCGCTGCATCCTGTGCTACCGCTGCGTGTACACCGCCGACCAGCTCACGCCCGAGCGCGTGCACGGCGTGCTGGGCCGTGGCGATGCCTCGGAAATCGGCACCTACATCGAGAACATCATCGACAACGAGTTCAGCGGCAACGTCATCGACGTGTGCCCGGTGGGCGCGCTAACCGATAAAACCTTCCGCTTCAAGCAGCGCGTGTGGTTCACCAAGCCCGTGAACGCCCACCGCGACTGCCAGACCGACAAATGCGAAGGTCGCGTAACCCTCTGGTACAAAGGCAAAGACGTACTCCGCGTAACCGCCCGCAAGGACGAATACGGCGAAGTGAAAGAGTGGATTTGCAACACCTGCCGCTTCGATAAAAAGGAAACGTCGGACTGGACGCTGGAAGGCCCAGCGCACATCAACCGTGCCTCGGTGATTGCCCAAAACCACTACGAGCTGCCAGTGGTGAACCCGCAGGTGATTCGGGATTTGCCCGAAAGCACCACGCGGGAGCTGGAACGCAACCCGCCATTGCGGCTGGGTGGTTTGAATAATTAAGCAGTAGAACGACAATAGAAGAACGTCATGCAGAGCGCAGCGAAGCATCTTGCCCGCTTCGTTGAGCAAAGTAATTATTTACTTCCCCGAGCAAGATGCTTCGCTGCGCTCTGCATGACGTTCCAACGAAATAGACAATTCCAAATATGACTCTCCCCGCTCTGGGCTGGCAAGGCCTCGTTGTTCTGGTGGTATTCGGCGTTTCGCTGCTGATTGCCACCTACTCCACCTACGCCGAGCGCGTTATCGCCGCGTTTCTGCAGGACCGGGTGGGCCCGGACCGCGCCGGTCCGTTCGGCCTGCTGCAGCCGCTGGCCGATGCCGTAAAGCTCTTCACCAAGGAAGAATTCTTTCCGGCCGGGGCCAACCGGGCGCTGTTCGTGTTCGGGCCCTGCCTGGCCATGGTCACGGCTCTGATGTCGTCGGCGGTGATTCCGTTCGGCAACTTCCTGCAGTTCGGCGATACCATCGTGCATCTGCAAGGGATTGAAATCAACGTAGGCATGCTCTACGTGTTCGGCATGGTGTCGCTGGGCGTGTACGGCATCATGATTGGCGGCTGGGCTTCGAACAACAAGTTTTCACTGCTGGGCGCCATCCGGGCCGCTTCGCAGAACATCAGCTACGAGCTGGCCATGGGCTTGGCCCTGATTGCGGTGCTGATGATTTCGGGCACGCTGTCGCTGCGTGAAATCACGCTGCAACAGTCGTCGGCCGCGCCGTTTGTGTGGCACGACATCTTCAACTGGAACATCATGAAGCAACCGCTGGGCTTCCTGATTTTCATTGTGTGCGCCTTCGCTGAAACCAACCGCACGCCCTTCGACCTGCCCGAGTGCGAAACCGAGCTCATCGGCGGCTATCACACCGAGTATAGCTCCATGAAAATGGGCCTGTACCTGTTTGCCGAGTATATCAACGTGTTCGTGGCTTCGGCCGTGATGAGCGTGCTATACTTCGGTGGCTTCAACTTCCCGTTCCAGTACGAAATGCGCGACTGGCTGGTATCGAGCCGGGGCCTGGAGTTGGTCACGGCCCAGAACATCATTACCATTGTGGGCCTGCTGGGCCTGTTCGGCAAAATCTTCGCCTTTATTTTCTTCTTCATGTGGGTACGCTGGACGCTGCCGCGCTTCCGCTACGACCAGCTGATGCGCCTGGGCTGGACCATCCTCATCCCGCTGGCCATTTTCAACATCCTGCTCACGGGCGGCCTGATTACGTTCGGCGTAATTAAATAACGACTTATGGAATCCTTAAGCAAACGCGCCAAAGTTCTCGAAAAGAAGCCGATGACCCTGGCCGAGCGGGCCTACCTGCCGGCTATTTTCCAGGGCTTGTCGATTACGATGCAGCACTTTTTCCGGGCGGCCACCAAGAAGCAGGTCACCATCCGCTACCCCGAAGAAACGCGCCCCTTCTCCCCTGTTTTCCGGGGCCTGCACGTGCTGAAGCGCGACGAAGCCGGCCGCGAGCGCTGCACGGCCTGCGGCCTCTGCGCCGTGGCCTGTCCCGCCGAAGCCATTACGATGGTAGCTGGCGAGCGCAAAAAGGGCGAAGAAGGCCTCTACCGCGAGGAGAAGTACGCGGTGAGCTACGAAATTAACATGCTGCGCTGCATCTTCTGCGGCCTGTGCGAAGAAGCCTGCCCCAAAGCCGCCGTGTACCTGCAAGCCGACAAAATGGCCCCGCCACGCTTCGAGCGCGACGAGTTCATCTACGGCAAGGACCGGCTGGTGGAGCCCGTGACGCCGGATAATCGCTCGAAGCGCGGCATCCAGCTCACGCCTGAGCAGGCCGACAAGCTGCGCACGCAACTGGCGTAGCTTCGTGCGGTAGGCTTTAGCTTGCCGTCTTCAAACCTGACCCTCTTAACGAACGGCAAGCCAAAGCTTACCTCACAATCAATGTCCCTCTTCCTCTTTATTTCATTCGTGGCCCTGCTGAGTGCATTGGGCGTGGTGCTGGCCAAAAACCCGGTGCACAGCGTTCTGTTCCTCATCCTCACGTTCTTCACGCTCTCGGGCCACTACCTGCTGCTAAACGCGCAGTTCCTGGCCGTAGTGAACATCATTGTGTACGCCGGGGCCATCATGGTGCTGTTCCTGTTCGTGATTATGTTCCTGAACCTGAACGAGGACACTGAGCCGCACAAGCCGGCCCTGGCCAAATTTGCGGCCGCCATCGCCGGTGGTTCGCTGCTGCTGATACTGGTGGCTGCTATGCGTAACATCAGCCCTGCCGGCTACGACGCGGCTACGTTCGACTCGCAGATTGGCATGGTGGATAAGCTGGGTATGGTGCTGTTCCGCGACTACGCGCTGCCGTTTGAGTTGGCGTCTATTCTGCTGCTGGCCGCCATGGTGGGTTCGGTGATGCTGGGAAAGCGCGAAACGGGCGAGCGGAACTTCTAGCTTTTCCGAAGCAATTCAAAAAGCAAAAAGAGCGTCCGGCCGGATGCTCTTTTTGCTTTTTAGCGCGCAGAATTTTTGGGCTGACGGCCGCGCTTTTTGGGTGGCAGGCCGGTATCCAGCTCATTCTTAATGGGGAAGAATCCGGCCGTAGTCAGGGCCTGATGCAGCGAGGAAAGCCGCCGGTACTGCTGCATCAATTCTGAAGCGAATAGCCGCACCTGCTCCCCCAGGGCTGGCAGCGATACCAATCTACTCAAACACGTCGCGATGAAATAGTAGAGCGGGCTGCCGCGCAATGACTGGTTATTCAGGTAGCCCTCAAACCGCTCCATTACCGCATCGAAGGTAGCTTCGGGCTGGGCACGGGCCGATTCGGCTAGCAGGTAGGGCCAAGCCTGGGTGTTGAATGGCTGGGGCTCGCGCACCCAGTCCAGGGGCAGGAGCAGCGCCAGGAGCTCTGGCTGCCTGTTGCCGTTGATGAGGACATGGGCTTGTTCCACGAAGGTGAGCGGACGGCGCGGCGCGGGACGGCGGCCGCGCGGCTTGGGAGCAGCCGACGGCGGCCGGGCTGTGGCCGCCAGCAATAAGGCTTCATCGAACTCGAAAGCCTTCAGAAACCGACGCAGCAACTTGGGCTTTTGCAACAGGAGCTGCTGTAGAAACGCCAGCCGCTCCCGGTCGCTGGTACGGATCCAGGCGGCGGACAGCAGGTGGGCGCGGCGGGCTTTTTTAGTCAGCGGGGCGGGTTCGGGGACTGGTTTGGTTTCGTCGCCGCCGCCAAACCAATCGAGTACGGCCAGGCCCAGGGCGATACCGTGCTTGCACACGTCGCCGTAGTCGTAGGGGCAGTCGCAATAAATTTTCGGCGGCTTACCGGGGCGAATGGTCAGCTCGACACGGTAGGTTTCGGTGCCTTCCACCCTGGCCTTGAAGGTGTCGCCGGTGCGGCTGATGCGGCCCACGGCGTTGTCATCATAGTAATAGGCACTGCCCCGCTCGAAAATCTTCTGCGGCACCAGCGCTTCCAAATCTGCTTCCGTAAACATAACCTTTAGCGTGACTGACAATTAGGGGCCGCAAACATAAGTACCTCCGAAGCAACGTGGCTGGTTCCGGGCCCTGCCCTACTGCATCGTAATACATTTTGGCGCGTATTTGCTACAATGTAAAAGCGCCGCCCCCAGTGAGGAGACGGCGCTTTTTAATAGATATAGGACTTACGCACTTAAAAAGCTGTGTAACCTGAAAATCAACGACTTGCATTCAAGACGTATATTTGTTATACTGCTGTTTTTCAGTTGGTTGGTATTTCAACTGCGTAAGTCCTAAGATAATTTTTAAAGTCCTAGCACTTCAACAAATAACAATCACCTGAGTAATCACCTAACCGGGCCGAATATCCCGGCCAGACTGGTATTAATTGTAAGTAGCGGTAGTCGAAATGCCCTGCACCTGCGCGATTACCGTCGAGCGGATGGGCATGGAACGGTAGGTAGGCACCCGCAGCTTGTGCATCGGCGAAACCACCAGCTGCACCTGCATAAGCGAGGCAGCAAGAGCACTCCAGAACAGGAAAACGGCGGCGAAGATGTATAGTTTAGTCATGGATGCGAGTGGTACGGTGCTTAACTGAAACAAACCTACTCGACTGGGGCATGGTCGGATTTCGGCCTTCGTTCAACCCTGAGCGTTGCCCGGTGAACGCAGGAATCCGGGGGGTGAGTGCTGCAAAATCGATTTTTGGTTCTGGCTATAGTCTCCAAATAAAAAGCGGCGACTGAAGTATCAGTCGCCGCTGCTGTTGCAATGATTCTTACGTCTGGCCTGACGCGCATTTTTTCAAATACACGCGAAGCGAACGAATATCGACATCCAACTGGTCAATCCAGATTTGTTCAATATCAAAGTGTGGATTGAATCGATTGACAATTGCCAGATGCTCTGTCACACCGCCACGAAATCCAGTGCTTTGCTTGATTACGGCCATTACCCGAGTCCAAGGCAAATGACTTGATTTTACCGTCCAGATTCCCTGGTAGCCAATCTTGAGTTGCGGGCCTTGGTTGCGGAGCATTTTTACAGCTCGCCAAACCATGAAAAGCCCAGTAGCTGACAGAAACAGCAAGGCCAATGCCCTCCACCAAAAAGTTAAAACCAAACTTCCGAATAACAGCGGCACTCCGAACACAAAATTGAACAGAATCGCACTTTGCGAATAGCCAATTTCGTATTCGTAAGCAATCTGCTTTTTGCTGAAGCGGGGCTTTTTCTTCATTGGCTACTTCGCCACCACGTCCGTTTTAATGCTCAGTTCCTTGAGCTGCACCTCCGAAATCGGCGAGGGCGAGTCAATCATCACGTCGCGGCCGGAGTTATTTTTGGGGAAGGCGATGAAGTCGCGGATGCTGTCGGAGCCGCCGAAGAGGCTGCACAGGCGGTCGAAGCCGAAGGCGAGGCCGCCGTGGGGCGGTGCGCCGTACTCGAAGGCATCGAGTAGGAAGCCGAACTGGGCCTGCGCTTCTTCGGGCGTGAAGCCAAGCAGCGAGAACATGCGGGCCTGCACGGCGCGGTCGTGGATGCGGATGGAGCCGCCGCCCACTTCTACCCCATTGATTACCAGGTCATAAGCATTGGCGCGAACCTGCCCGATGGTTGCGGGCGAGTCGAGCAGAGCCAGGTCTTCCGGCTTGGGCGAGGTGAAGGGGTGGTGCATGGCGAAGTAGCGGTTTTCCTCTTCGCTGTATTCGAGCAGGGGAAAATCGACCACCCACAGCGGCGAGAATTCCTCCTTGTTGCGCAGGCCCATGCGCTGGCCCATTTCGAGGCGCAGCTCGCTCATGGCTTTGCGGGTTTTGGCTTCGGGGCCGGCCAGTAGCAGCAGCAGGTCGCCGGGGTTGGCGTTGAAGGCGGCGCTCCACTTCTGCAGCTCTTCCTGCGAGTAGAACTTATCGACCGATGATTTCACCACACCGTCGGCCTCCACGCGGGCGTAGATGAGGCCGGTAGCACCGATTTGCGGGCGCTTCACGAAGTCAGTCAGCTCGTCGAGCTGCTTGCGGGTGTAGGCGGCGCAGGTGGCGGCGTTGATGCCCAACACCAGCTCGGCGCTGTCGAACACGGGGAAGCCCTGGCCTTTCACGGTGTCGGTGAGGTCGGCGAACTTCATGTCGAAGCGGGTGTCGGGCTTGTCGTTACCGTAGTCGCGCATGGCGTCGGCGTAGGTCATGCGGGGCACAGTGGGGAAATCGAGGTTTTTGATTTCCTTGAACAGGTAGCGCACCAGGCCCTCGAACATGTCGAGGATGTCTTCCTGGGTCACGAAGGCCATTTCGCAGTCAATCTGCGTGAATTCGGGCTGGCGGTCGGCGCGCAGGTCTTCGTCGCGGAAGCACTTCACAATCTGAAAGTAGCGGTCGAAGCCCGATACCATGAGCAGCTGCTTGAACGTTTGGGGCGACTGCGGCAGGGCGTAGAACTCGCCGGGGTTCATGCGGGAGGGCACCACGAAATCGCGCGCACCTTCGGGCGTGGACTTGATGAGCACGGGCGTTTCGACTTCGATAAACTCCTGGCCATCGAGGTAGCGGCGCACGGCCTGGGCCATTTTGTGGCGCAGCATGAGGTTGTTGCGCACGGGGGTGCGGCGCAGGTCGAGGTAGCGGTACTTCATCCGCAGGTCGTCGCCGCCGTCGGTGTCGTCTTCGATGAGAAAGGGCGGCAGTTTGGCGGGGTTCAGAATCTCGACTTTCTCGGGGCGGATTTCAATGCCGCCGGTCGGAATTTTGTCGTTCTTGGAGTAGCGCTCGGCTACTTTGCCGGTCACTTGCAGCACGAACTCGCGGCCGAGGTGGCGGGCGGTTTCGCGCACAGCTTCGGCCTCCTGGCCTTCTTCGAGGGTGATTTGGGTGAGGCCGTACCGGTCGCGCAGGTCAACCCAGAGGATGGCGCCTTTGTCGCGGGTGCGCTGCACCCAGCCGCAAAGGGTGACGATTTGACCAATGTGTTCGGCGCGGAGCTCGCCGCAGGTGTGGGTACGTAGCATCTTGGCAATTAACAGTTAACAATTTAACATTTAACAATCATCGCCTTTCACGTAACAGCTGGTGGCTTGCGGTACACGAGGGTGAGCCGGATGCCTGGGGAATGCCCTGTTAAATGGTAATTGATAACTATTAGATGAATCCACCGCGAAGGTAGCCACTACGCGGGCGGGGCGAAACCCAAACTTTGGTACGGAGTATGCAAAGGCAGACCGTAGCTACGTTCCTTTGTCTTCTCAATCCCTTCAAATACCCATGAAATTTCTTCCCGCTCTCGCTCTGGCCGCCGCCCTTTTAGTAGCCGGCTCCGCGCAGGCCCAAACCAAAATCAAAACCAAGAGCAAGTCGGATGCCTCGGGCACTGTCATCAAATCAAAGTCTACGGGCGATGCCGTGACGCTCGATGGCCCCATCAAGCGCATCGAAACGCTGTCGGGCATCGACGTTTTTCCCAAGCCGAACTCGACTGATATTCTGCTGAGTTTCACGCAGCAATTCACCAAGGCCGGCACGCTGGTGATGACCGATTACAAGAACAAGGTGATGTACCAGACTGACCTGGACCCCGCCAACAACACCGGCGCGCCCGTGAACCTGGGCAAGATTCCGGCCGGCACCTACCTCGTAGAAGCCAAAACCGGCAACTACGTGTACTGGAAGAAGGTCCGCATCAAGTACCCCACCGTTCGCCGCTAAGCGGAGTTTGAAATACTTCAGAACGTCATGCCGAGCGCAGCCGAGGCATCTCTCTGGTGTTAGTAACTCAACTGTTTGGTTACTACTGCACGCGAGATGCTTCGACTGCGCTCGGCATGACGTTCTTTCTTTGTATGACGTTCTTTTGTATTGTTACCATTCCCTGTCTGCTATGAAATTCGCTTCGCTGCTGCTGTTACTTTTTGCCCTCACGTCTTTCGGCCCCGCGCCCAAGCTCACCACCGTGAAGCTGGCTTCGACGCTGAGCGTGGGCGTACCAGCGGGCTTCGCGCCCCTGCCCGACGACGGCATTGCCGTGAAATATCCGTCGCCGCGCAAGCCGCTGGCCGTGTTTTCCAACCCCAGCGGGCGCGTGGATTTTAGCGTAGCCGTGCGCCCCACCACGTTCGAAAGCTTCGATTACGGCGTGCTGATTAAGATTTACAAGTCCAGCATTCAGCGGCTTTATACCAAGGTTGATTTCATCAAGGAAGATATACGAACCGTGAACGGGCGCGATTTCATCTATTTCGAACTCGTTTCGACCGTGGCCGACAGCCGGCGCACCGGCAGCCAGCTGGCCCCAATCAAGCGCTACCAGGCCGTGCAGTATGCCATTGAGGGCACGCAGCTCTACGTCTTCACCTTCGTGGCCCCGGCCGAGGAGCAGGCCCAGTGGCAGCCCACGGCCCAGGCCGTGATGGGAGCCATCGTAATGAAGAAATAAGCAGTGCTGGCCCCCGACGAATACTTTATGACTCAGGCGCTGGCCGAGGCCGAAAAAGCCCTAGCCGCCGATGAGATTCCCATCGGGGCCGTAGTGGTGTTTGAAAACCAAATAATTGGGCGCGGCTACAACCAGACCGAGCGCCTGCGCGACGTGACCGCCCACGCCGAAATGCTGGCCCTCACGGCCGCCGCCAACTACCTGGGCAACAAGTACCTGTCCGACTGCACGCTCTACGTCACCATCGAGCCTTGCGTGATGTGCGCCGGGGCCAGCTACTGGGCTCAATTAAAAGCCGTGGTGTTTGGCGCGGAGGAGCCCAAAGTGGGTTTTCGACGGCATGGGGCCCTTTTGCATCGGCGCACGCAGCTGCGTGGTGGTGTGCAGGCCGATGCCTGTGCCAAATTGATGCAGCAGTTTTTCAGTATGAAGCGAAAATAATCTACTTTTGAAGCCTAACTACTGGCCAACGCAACTATGCGGGCAGCCGCCGGTTTAAAAACCACCCTTTCCTTCTCTTTTCACTAACCCAACCCCTTTTTCAGTTATGGCTTTCGAACTTCCCAAACTCCCGTACGCCTACGACGCGCTCGAACCCACGTTTGACGCGCAGACCATGGAAATCCACCACACGAAGCACCACCAGGCTTACGTGACCAACCTGAACGCGGCCATCGCGGGCACGGAAATGGAGAACCAGTCCATCGAGGAAATCATGCACAACATTGCCAAAGCCCCGGTAGCTGTGCGCAACAATGGCGGCGGCCACTACAACCACTCGCTGTTCTGGACCATCCTCTCGCCCAACGGCGGCGGGCAGCCCACCGGCGCGGTGGGCGAAGCCATCACCACGGCATTTGGCACATTTGATAAGTTCAAGGAAGAGTTCAGCAAAGCCGGTGCTACGCGCTTCGGCTCGGGCTGGGCGTGGCTGTGCAAACAGCCCGACGGCTCGGTACAAATCTGCTCGACCCCGAACCAGGACAACCCGCTGATGCCCGAGTCGGGCTGCAAGGGCATGCCCATCCTCGGCCTCGATGTGTGGGAGCACGCCTACTACCTGAAATACCAGAACCGCCGGCCCGACTACATCGCCGCCTTCTTCAACCTCATCAACTGGGATGAAGTGAACAAACGCTTTGCCGCCGCCTACGCCGCATAGTCTCAGCAGCTAAGGCTTTTTTTACTGAAAAAGGCTCGTCTCCCACCGGAGGCGGGCCTTTTTTTATTGTCGACTTCGCTGGCGAAACTCAGCCGAAAACAATTCGTGTACGTACCTGCTTTATCACCGCGCCTTATTTACCCGGCGGCTTGCGCACCCCGCCAATTCAATCGAACTTATGTCAAGCAAAGCTTTTGAGCCCGCCCAACTCGGCCCGCTCACCCTTACCAATCGCATCGTAATGGCTCCCATGACGCGCTGCCGCGCCCTGGGCAACGAGGCCAATGAGCTGATGGCCGAATACTACCGCCAGCGCGCCACTGCCGGCCTCATCATTTCGGAAGGCGTGTCGCCCTCGGCCGATGGCCTGGGCTACGCCCGCATTCCCGGCCTGTTCACGCCGGAGCAGGTGACCAACTGGCAGCGCGTGACGGAAACCGTGCACCACCACGGCGGTCACATTTTTATTCAGCTCATGCACGCCGGCCGCGTGTTCCATCCGCTCAATCTGCCCGAAGGGGCCGAGGGGGTAGCTCCTTCGGCCATCGCGGCCAAAGGCCAGATGTGGACCGACCAGCAGCAAATGCAGGACCAGCCCGTGCCCCGTGCCCTCACCACCGAAGAAGTGGCCGAAGTGGTGCAGCAGTACGCCCACAGCGCTAAGCTGGCCATGGAAGCTGGCTTTGATGGCGTAGAAATTCACGGCGCCAACGGCTACCTGCCCGAGCAGTTCCTGAACCCGAACAGCAACCAGCGCACCGACGAATACGGCGGCAGTGTGCAGAACCGCACCCGCTTCGTGCTCGACGTAACCCGCGCCGTGGCTGCCGAAATCGGGGCTGACCGCACCGGGGTGCGCCTCTCGCCGGGCAGCACCTTCAACGACATGGGGGCCTACCCCGAAATGGCCGAAACCTACGCCTACCTGGCCGCCGAGCTGCAAAAAATCGGCGTGGTGTACGTGCACCTCGTGGGCACGAGCAACATTCCGGCCGACGTGCTGGACAGCATCCACACCGCTTACACCGGCCCCGTCATCTACAACGGCGGCTACCGCGACCTGGCCCGCACCGAAGCCAACCTCGCCGGCCGCGCCGACTTCATCGCCTTCGGCATCGCCTATATCGGCAACCCCGACCTCGTGGAGCGCCTGCAAGCTGGCCAGCCTCTGTCCGAGAGTGACCAAGCTTCTTACTATTCCCCCGGCCCTAACGGCTTTGCAGACGGCTACACCGACTACCCCACGGCCGATGGCCAGCCCGCCGGCACGTTCTCGCCCACCTACGAGGCGTAAAACGGCCCCCAACGGCTAATGCAAGCCCCTGCGAAGCTCGCCCCCAACCGGGCGCTTCGCAGGGGCTTTTTTATTTATCTTTGACGGTCGTGGCCCCTGCGCCGCGCCTGCATTCGTCATATCCCACCCCTTTTGCCCCGTTCCCGCATGAATACGAAGCTGCGCCTTACTGTCCTGAGTTTCCTCCAGTTCTTTATCTGGGGCTCGTGGCTGATTACCATTGGCGCTTATTGGTTTCAAACGAAGCAATGGTCTGGTGCCCAGTTTGGGGCCATTTTCTCAACCATGGGCATTGCTTCCATCTTCATGCCCTCGCTCATGGGCATTGTGGCCGATAAGTACGTGAACGCCGAAAAGCTCTACGGCATCCTGCACATTCTGGGCGGCATCACGCTTTGCACCATCCCGATGGTGACGGACCCGGGCACGTTCTTCTGGGTTATCCTGCTGAACATGATTTTCTACATGCCCACGCTCTCGCTGTCCATCGCCGTGTCGTTTTCGGTACTGAAAACCGAAGGGCTCGACGTAGTGAAGGACTACCCGCCCATCCGTGTCTGGGGCACCATCGGCTTTATCGTGGCCATGTGGACGGTAAGCCTGCTGGGTTTCGAAAAGTCGGCCAGCCAGTTCTATGTGGCGGCTGGTGCAGCTTTCGCGCTGGGTCTCTATTCCTTCACGCTGCCTAAGTGCCCGCCGCAGTCGGCCAATTCTTCGAGCCAGAGCCTGGCAGAAATTCTGGGGCTTAAATCGTTCGCCATTCTGCGCGACCGCAAGATGCTCACCTTCTTTATGTTTGCCCTGCTGCTGGGTGCCGCCCTTCAGCTTACCAATGCTTACGGCGACACTTTCCTGCACGATTTCGACCAGAACCCGGCCTACAAAAACACCCTCACGGTGAAGTATCCGGCCATCATCATGTCCATCTCGCAGATTTCTGAAACCCTGTTTATCCTGGCCATTCCGTTCTTCCTGCGCCGCTTCGGCATCAAGCAGGTGATGCTCTTCAGCATGATTGCCTGGGTGCTGCGCTTCGGCCTATTTGCCTACGGCAACCCCGGCCAGGGCCTCTGGATGATTATCCTCTCGTGCATCGTATATGGCATGGCGTTCGACTTCTTTAATATTTCGGGCTCGCTGTTCGTCGAAACCCAGACCCAGCCCAGCATTCGGGCCAGCGCGCAGGGCCTGTTTATGATGATGACCAACGGCTTTGGAGCGGTGCTGGGCAGCTCGCTCAGCGGCCTCATCATCCAGCACTACTTCACCGATGCTAATGGCGTGAAGGACTGGCACAGCATCTGGCTCACGTTTGCGGGGTACTCGCTGGTTATCGCGGTACTGTTCGTACTTATTTTCAAGCATAAGCACACCACCCAGCCGGTCGAAGACTCCTCGCACGTCGCGCCGTTGCTCTCCGTTGAGCAAGCCTAGCCGGCCGGCCTTTTTCAAGCATTCGCATCTGGCATGACGCCCTCGCTTACCCCTCCTGCCCCCGATCTATCGCTGAGCTACACCCACCAGGGCTTTCAGCCCGTGGCGTGGTTCTATGCCACTTTCGGCGCGTTGCCGCGCCGTGAAATCTACCAGCTGGCCTCTACCGAGGCACGGCAGGTTGTGCTCACCGCCCTTGCCGAAACCCACGACCTGGACCGCGCCACCGTGATGCAATCGGTGTACGTGGAGGAAGTGGGCAAGGCTCCCGAGCTGCAGTACCAAGCCCTGACGCTGGCCCCGCACGTGCTGCTGTGGTTTTACGACCGCGGCATTTACGGCGACCAGGCGGCCCAGCTCTACTATTCACCCCAGACCGACCCGGCCCTGCTGGCCCAGCTGCGCGCCCTGCTCACGGCCCACCTCGAAACCGGCAAAGTCGAGCGCAAGCGCATTCAGGTGCTGCGCCTCAGTACCGGCGACCTGGAGTTCAGCCCCCTACCCATCACCATTCCGGCGCTGAATCTGGCCACGCACTACAACGACGACCTGCTGCCCGCCCACGAAACCATTGTGCAGCGCCTGCAGAAGCCCAACGACAAGGGCATTATCATCCTCTACGGCCCGCCCGGCAACGGCAAAACCAGCTACATCCGCCACCTCTGCGGCCTCACCGATAAGCCCAAGCTGTTCATCCCGCCCAATCTGGCGGCCCGCATCGCCGACCCCGAATTCATCAACCAGCTCCACGACAACACCAATTCCATCCTGCTGATTGAGGATGCCGAGGAGCTGCTAACCAAGCGCGATGGGCCCGGCGGCAACGCCGTGAGCAACCTGCTGAACCTGTCCGACGGCCTGCTGTCCGACGGCTTCCACATTCAGATTATCTGCACGTTCAACACCGAGCTTTCGCGCATCGACAAGGCCCTACTGCGCAAGGGCCGGCTCATTGCGGCCTATCATTTTGGCCCCCTGGCGGCCAACAAGGCCCAGGCCCTGAGCACCACGCTGGGCCTGACCGACCCCATTACGGAGCCAACTTCCCTGGCCGAGCTCTACAACCGCGAGCCCAATACCTTTACCGAGCTGGAGGCCAATGGCAAACGCATTGGTTTCAGCCGCTAAAAAAAGCTCAACAATACAAGATTAGTATAAAAACAGTCTGCTTTTGGTATAAAGAAAAAGCCCGCTCTGCATGCGCAGAGCGGGCTTTTTGCTACCTTGCGGCGGCTGGAATTACTTGTTGCCGAAGTAGAATTCGCCTTCAATCTGCGCGTTTTCGTCCGAATCCGAACCGTGCACGGCGTTGGCTTCGATGCTCTTGGCGTACTTTTTCCGGATGGTGCCTTCCTCGGCGTTGGCCGGGTTGGTAGCGCCGATGAGGGTACGGAAATCAGCTACAGCATTTTCTTTTTCGAGAATAGCCGCCACAATGGGGCCGCTCGACATGTATTTCACGAGGTCGTTGTAGAACGGACGCTCGGCGTGCACGGCGTAGAACTGGCCGGCGCGCTCGGCGCTGAGGTTGAGTTTCTGGAGCTCCACGATACGGAAGCCGCCGGCCTCAATCATGCTCAGGATGCCACCAATGTGGTTTTCCTGAACGGCATCGGGCTTAATCATCGTGAATGTGCGGTTGGTGGCCATTGCGTTGGTCGGGGGAGAGTGGGGGTTGAAAAAAGTATTGAGCCACAAAAGTAGCAACAAAGCGCACGGGTTGCTTTGGCCGGGTTCTACCCGCCGTTGAGATACTTGAAGAGAACCTTCCGCAGGCAGTGCGTTGTTGAGAACGGATTTATGCCGACTTTTGCCGCCCCAATTATTCGTAAGCCACCGGCCCTCAGTTCCGTTTCCGGGCCATTCACGTTGTCGATGTCTAGTTCCATTTCCGCGCTGCAAGCCTTGCTGGCGCAGCCCAAACAGATTGTTATTACCACCCACCACAAGCCCGACGCCGACGCGCTGGGTTCGTCACTGGCCTGGGCCGGGTATCTGAAGCAGCAGGGCCACCACGTCACGGTGGTCACGCCGTCCGATTATCCGGCCTTCCTCAATTGGATGGAGGGCAACGACGAAGTCGTTGTTTACGACAAGCGCCGGAACGACCGGCAGGTGCGCGACCTCATTGCCCGCGCCGAGGTTATCTGCTGCCTCGATTTTAGCTGCCTGGGCCGCATCAATGAGCTGGGCGAATACATCCGGGTGGCCAGCGCCACCAAGGTGCTGGTAGACCACCACCAGGAGCCCGAGGACTTTGCCGACATCACGTTCTCGGTGCCCACGGCAGCCGCTACGGCTGAGCTGATTTTTGAAATCATCCGCGACCTGGGCCATCAGGACCTAATCACCAAGGGCATGGGCGAGGCGCTGTACGCGGGCATTATGACCGATACGGGCTCGTTCCGCCACCCCAGCACCTCGCGCAACGTGCATTTGATTATTGCCGAGCTGCTCAAGGTGAACATCGACCTCTCGTCGGTGCACCGTCGCATCTACGACTCGCACTCCGAAATCCGCCTGCGTTTTTTGGGCTTCGTACTGAAGGATAAGCTGGTGGTGAACCGCGAGTTCAACACGGCCTACATCGCCATTACGCAGGACGAGCTGCGCCAGTACCAGAGCAAAACTGGCGACACCGAAGGCCTGGTAAACTACGCCCTGAGCATTGAGGGCATCCTTTTCGCGGCGGTTTTCATTGACCGCGGCGTGGCCGTCAAAATTTCTTTTCGCTCGGTGGGCAGCTTCTCTGTCAGCGACTTTTCGCGCAGGCATTTCGACGGCGGCGGGCACCACAATGCCTCCGGCGGCATCAGCTACCTGCCCCTCGATGCAACCGTGGACCGCTTCCTCAGCATCCTGCCCGAATACAAGGAACAATTAACGGGCGTACCCGCTGCCGTAGCGCCGCCAGTGGCGTAACTTTGAACCGTATCTGACCCTCACTTTTTTAATTTTCATGCGTTTTACCTCCCGCTCTGCGCGGCAGCTGGCCCTGGCGGCCGGCGTGCTGAGCTTCGCTTCCCTCACCGCCTGCAACAAAGGCGGGGGTGACTTTGCCAAGACCAAGTCCGGCATCGAGTACAAGATTTTCAAAAAAGTCGGAAACAGCTACGAGCGGCGCGAAATCGGCCCCGACGGCGACCCGACCTACAAGGACCGCGTGGGCAAGTTTCTGCTCGGCAACATGCAGTACCGCACCGGCAAGGACTCGGTGCTTCAGAACACCCGCCGCGACGTGGGCATGCCCGTGCCCCTGCCCCTGCAGGAGCTGAAGCAGAAAGGCATGCCCGACGAGGCCCTGTCCATGCTCCAGCCCGGCGACAGCGGCGTGTTCCGCTTCCAGGTCGATTCGCTCATCAAGCCCAAGTCGGGCCAGCCCGTGCCCCCCTTCCTGAAGCGCGGCGGCAACGTGGTGCAGATGTTTGTATCGACCACCAACAAGCTCATCACGCAGGAAGAAGCTCAGGCGATGCAGCCCGAGCTGCAAAAGCGCGCCATGGCCGCCCAGCTGAAGCAGCGCATGGCCTCGCCCGAGTACGCCAAGCAGATGCAGGCCCAGAAAGACGCCCAGGCGAAGGCCCTGGCCGAGCCGGCCGTGCAGGCCCAGATGAAAAAGGACGATGCCCTGCTGCAGGAATACATCAAGAAAAATGGCCTCACCGTGCAGAAAACGCCATCGGGCGTCTACTACCAGGTGCTGAAGCCCGGCACCGGCGCTACGCCCAAAGCCGGCCAGACCGTGAGCGTGAACTACAACGGCACGCTGCTCAGCGGCAAGCAGTTTGACTCGTCGGACAAAGCCGGCAAGCCCATTGACTTCCCCATCGGCCAGGGTGCCGTAATTCCGGGTTGGGACGAGGGCATTGCCCTGCTCAACAAGGGCAGCCGCGCCATTCTGCTCATTCCTTCGGCGCTGGCCTATGGCACGCGTGGGGCCGGGGCCGACATTCCCGCCAATGCGCCCCTGCGCTTTGAAGTGGAACTTGTTGACGTTCAATAATCCTTCTTACTGTTACTGATTCCGGCCAACGGGCGGCACGGCACTATTGCCCGGGCTCCGTTGGTCGGAATCTTTTTATCCGCTTCGCCATGAATAAAATTCTGCTCCGTGCACACCACCTGGTGCTGGGTGCCTGCCTGCTGCTCGCCGCTCCGGCCCTTTGGAGCTGCAACTCGCAAACGACCTACCAGAAGCAGGTGGCTGAACACCAGAATCAGCTGAAAATCATCGACGAGGATACGATTCATAAGTATCTGGACAAGCGTAATCTGCTGAAAAAAGCCCGCCGCACCAACTCCGGCCTGTACGTGGTGGACAGCGTGGCGGGCACCGGCCTGGCCGTTACCACGGGCAAGCAGGTGCGTGTGAAGTACATCGGGCGGTTTCTGAGCAACGGCGCGCACCCGGCCTCCACGGGCTACCCGGCTTCGTATGGCAACCCCAACTATCCACAGGGTACTATTTTCGATAATTCCTCGGAGAATCATACCCAGTGTGGCTGTGTGGTATTCACGGGTGGCAGCGGGGCTATTCCCGGTTTCAACGAAGGCTTGTTGCTGATGCGCCAGGGCGACCGGAAGTTGTTGCTTATTCCCTCCTATCTGGCCTACGGCCCCACCGGTTCAGCTTCCATCCCCGCCGATTCGGCGTTGATGTTTGACGTAGAAATCCTCGAAGTATTTTAAGTCTGCCATGCACGGCACCACGGGAATCGCGCGGGGAATAGGCAGCCTGCTGGCCTTGCTGCTGCTTAGCGGCCCGGCAGCCCAGGCCCAGGATGCCCCAAGCCGGCCGTGCCCACTACGCCCATTGTCTCCGCCACCGGAGCCAGCCCCGATACCGCGCACCTCGCTCCGCAGTTTACGCCGGGCGGGGTGCGTTTTATTTTTCGGGAGCGTGGCACGGGGGCGCTGGCCCGGCCTGGCCAGCGCGTAGCCGTGCGCTACACCGGTTTCCTGCCCGACGGCCATATTTTTGACGCGACGGCCGCCTCGGGTGGGCCGGTGCGGTTTCGGGTGGGCCGCAAGGAAGTCATCGCGGGCTGGGACAAATTGTTGCCCCTGCTGCCCGTGGGATCCCGGGTGCGCGCCTGGATACCGGCCGCGCTAGCCTACGGCGCAGCCGGCGTGCGCGACCCCGACGATGAATCTCATTACTTAATTCCTCCCGATACTGACCTGGTATTCGAGTTGCAGGTTATGAGCGTCCGGTAAGACTTCATGCGGCCGCTCATCCTTCCAGAACCTTACTTAGAACAATGCGAAATCTGTTTTTTGCCGCGTTAGGGGCCCTGTTTAGCTTAGCCCAGGTGGCGCAGGCACAGGCGCCGGCTACTGATTTCTCCCGCCTGCCCGCAGGCACGGAGTACCGCCTCTTCCGCAAAGATGCCACCGGGCACTATCAGCCCCGCGCCCTCGCGCCCACCGATGCGCCCTACGCCAGCCGGGCCGGCCAGGTCCTGACGGTATTCATGGAATTCCGTACGGGCCGCGACTCGGTGCTTATGAACTCGCGCCAGCTGCAGCCGCTGCCCCAGCCGGTGGCTCTGCCCGCGCAGGTTACCTCCGGCAGCCTGGAGGAAGCCCTGGGCCTGCTGCTGCCCGGCGACAGCGCCATCTTCCGCTTCCCGGCCGATACCGTGTTTGCGAAAACCTTCCGCCAGCCCGTACCGCCGTTTCTGCGCCGGAGCGGCAACAAGCTGGTCGTATTGGCCAGCGCCCGCGAGCTAGTGACGATGGCCGAAATGACGGCCCGCCAGCAGAAGCTGCAGGAAGAAAGCGTCCGGCAGGGCAAGGCACTGGCCGCCGCACAAATGACCAAGGACGTGGCTACCATTCAGGCCTACCTGAAAAAGAACAAGGCCACTGCCAAGAAAACGACGGGCGGCACCTATTACATCCTCAAGAAGCTCGGCACCGGCCTGCCGCCCAAAACCGGCCAGACGGTGCGCGTGCTTTACCGGGGCACGGTGCTGGCCACGGGGCAGGAGTTCGACTCTTCGGCCAAGCACGGCAACGAGCCCATTTCCTTCGTGCTGGGCCAGGGCCAGGTAATTCCGGGCTGGGACCAGGGCATTGCTATGCTCAACAAAAGCAGCAAGGCAGTATTGCTCATTCCGTCGCCCCTGGCATATGGCCCCCGCGGTGCCGGCGCCGACATTCCCGCCAACGCCGTGCTCCGCTTCGAGGTGGAACTGGTTGACTTCAAATAACCGGATTAAGCCGTTAAGCTTAAAAAAAGCTGTCCTGTGCTTGTCAGAAACCAGACGCCTACCGGCATACTGGTTTCTGACAAGCACAGGACAGCTTTTTTTAGTTGAGAACCTGCGACAGGATTTCCAGGGAGCGGATTTCGCCCATCTGCTCCACGTGCAACTGGTAGTAGCGGATGAGCACGTTCAGTAGCTCATGGCGCACGCGGCCGTTGGGGATGGTGCTGGTGGCGGGGGCGCGCAACAGCTCGTCGAAATAGCCATCGAACTCGTGCAGCCGCAGCGTGGCCGGGCCGGTCACGCCCTTGGCAGTGGCCGCGTGGCCCGCCATAATCACCTGGTCGGTCAGTTCACTGCCAGAACTGATGCCAAACCCCAGGTAAGCAGTCAGTTGCAGCAGAAACCCCAGCGCAAAATTCTCGCTGCCCGCTGCTTGCCGGTCAAAGTCCAGGATGGAATCGTGCAGAAATTTAAACAGCGCTTCGTTCTGCTCTTCCTCGCGCACGACCCGGCCCAGCACTTCCGACAGAAACAGCACCACGCTGCTTTTGTGCACGTCGTAAGGCAGCGTCTGGAAGGGCTCGGCGCACCGGAACTCCGACAGCCGCGTGAGGCCGCTGCTGCCCCGGGCCACGTAGGCCACCAACTCCAGCAGCGTGAAGGGCTGAAACAGGGCTATGCGCCCCGGCGGCTTGGCCTTGCGCACGCCATTCACCACGTAGGTCTGCACGCCCAGCCGCTCGGTGTACACCCGGGCGATAATGCTCGTTTCGCGGTATTTGAGGTAGCTGAGGACAATGCCCCGCGTCTTAATCAGCATGCTTTATTAATGTGAAAACATGGAAAATGTGGAAATGTGGAGATTTTCAACTGGCTTGCAACTGGCACATTTCCACGTTTCCCAGATTTCCACATTTCCCACACGCTCAACTCATTTGCTAAGGACGGCTACTTTGCTCACGCAGCCGTTTTTGCCATCGGCGTCCGACGATAGCACCAGATAAATGCCCGACCGCACACGCTGGCCATCGGGCATGGTCAGGTTCCAGGCAACGGTCCCGCCGGTGGCCGTGGTGGCATACACGAGATGGCCCGCCACGTCGGTAATTTTCACCAACGCATTATTAGCCAAGCCGCTGATTCCAACTGTGCCCTGAAAATCAGGCCGCACGGGATTAGGGAATACGGCCGTGCAGTGCGGCTCACCTTCGGTTACGGTAGCTGAGCCCCGGTAGGCGACCACACCAGCATCGGTGGCCACCCATACTTCGCCGGTCTTGTCGTTCACCTTCACGTCCACAATGCGATTGGAAGGCAGCGGGCTGTTGGCCGTAGTGAAGTGCATCAGGGCCTCGTCGGCATCGGGGCTAAACAGCCATAGGCCATTATCGGTCCCGAACCACTTGCGGTCGGCCCCGTCCACGGCCAGCGTCCGCACGGCCTCGCTAAACAGCGCCGGAAAGCCCGTGCCTTCCCCGCGCCGCACCACCGGCAGCGTGAATCCGGCCGGGGACAGGAACGGGCCGCTCGGGTCACTAAACACGGCCACGCCTTTAATGGTAGCCGCCCACATGTACCCGCGCCGGTCTTTCGCCAGCTCGTAAATCTGATTATCGGGCAGACCGGTCGCGGACGTAAACAGGCGCGGTGGATTGGATTGAGTAATGGCGGGGTCTACCGCGTAAATGCCAATAGCAGGCCCGGTGCCGGAGGGGTCTGTTTTGCGCGATACAGTTACCCAGGCGTAGCCGTTGTCATCGAGGGCAACTCGCTCAAGCTCCTGCAGATGAGGCACCCATGGAATAACCTGCCAGGTGGTCGTAGCAGGGTCCAGTATAAACAATCCCGAGCTACCGGGAAGCAAATGCCGGTTCACTACCCACACTTTGCCTTCCGAGGTTGCTGCTACATCCGTTACCTCAACCCGATTATTTCCCAGCCCAAACGTGCCAATGAGTGGGCTACCAGTCGGGAGGCCTTCACCGAAATGCCGCACCTGGTCAGGCCCTTTCCATTCCAGCAGCCCCCCGCCATAGGCCCCCACGTATAAGGTACCATCGGGCGTGCGGCTCCCGCGCACGGGGCTCAGCAAATACGGGATTGAACTTGAATTACCGGGCAGTTTCGGCGGATTAAAGTTACTCCATTGCCCAGCATTGTATTCGTAGAATCCTGACTGATAGTAGTTAGGAGTATAACGCTCACTGTAGCCTCCGGTGAATACGTCGACAGTATTCGCATGGGCATCGGCCAGCAAACTAAACGCCAGGCTGCTTGCCGGCCCGTTGGCCACAAACGAGTCGGTAACCCTGCCGGTGCCGGCCTGCACCCTTTGCAGGCCTTTTTCGTAGTTCGCCACGTAGTAACTGCCATCGCGGGCGCGCACTACATCTTGCGCATACCCCGTTATGGCGGGCACCACGGTAGTTACCGCGCCGTTGCGGTCAATGCGGCGCACTCCGGCATTGTCATCAATGGCCAGCACGCCAATGCCACTGGTGCGTAAGCTGCGAAACGACCCCGCGTAGGTATTAGGAACCGATTGCCAGGAATTTGCAACGACTTTATACACGCCCGCGCCGTCGATTGCCACATACACCTGCCCATCATAAACCGCTAATAGCCGGTATATCGCCGCGCCGGGGTTCAGCGGCACGGGTAGCGAGAGGGTCCAGTTGCGGTAGTCCAGCAGGTTGGTGGTTAGTGCCCCGCGTAGCAGGCCTGCCGAGGTGGCCAGGTACAGATAGGTCCCCGTCGAAGCGGCATCGTACACGCTCACAGTTGTCCCTCCGGGACCAATGCTGCTGTACGTATCCGTTATTTCAAGCTTTACTAAATCAATGACAACCACGCCGAAGGTAGCCGAAACGTATGCTTTGCCATTGCTGATTGATATCCGGTTGATTGGGCTGTTGCCGGCCTGAATCCCGCCCTGCCCCAGTTTGCGCAGCACATCATTGATATTGCGCACGCTACCATCGGGCCGCAGAACGTCAATATTGGCGTTGCGATACCCCAGCACCGTTTGCTTCGTCACCGAATCGTAGGCCAAGGCCGTCACTGCTACGTCATTCAGCCCGTCGCGGCGCGAAAGCACCTGGGTGGTATTCTGGGTCTTATCCAGAAAATAAAAGGCGTTTTCCGTGGCTACATACAGCCGGCCGCCCGCATCGGCCAGCACTAAGGGGTGGTTGGTGGGAAGGTGCAGTTGCCAGTCGCCGTAGCCAACCGGGCCCTGGGCAAAAGCTGTGCTCGCACACAGAAAAAAGCCGGTTAACCCCAGCAAACAACGGAAAAAGTGGGACATACGCTCAGCAAAAGCTCAAAGTAAGGATAGAAAGCAGCAGGGCCGCCGTTGCCAACGCTACACCCCGAAATTTAGTGCGCAGCGGCTGGGCGGGCTTCCGGTGTGGGTTCCTTGGCCTGCATACCCTCCAGAAAACACGGCCGGCAGCGGGCTTCGTACAAGTCGGTTTCGCCCAGCAGCACCTGGCTGGCACTAGCCGCGATGCGATAGGAATACGAAGCAATTTCGCCGCAGCACACGCACACGGCGTGCACCTTGGTCACGTATTCGGCCGTGGCCAGCAGGGCTGGTATGGGGCCAAAGGGCCGCCCCAGGTAGTCCATATCGAGCCCGGCTACAATAACGCGGATACCATTATTAGCCAGCTGCTCGCATACGTTTACCAGCGAGCTGTCGAAAAACTGCCCTTCGTCGATACCCACTACGTCGGACCCAGCCGCGAGCAGTAGAATTTCCGAGGCAATGGCCACCGGCGTCGAGCGAATGCGGGCGGCGTTGTGGCTCACCACATCTTCGGCGTGGTAGCGCGTATCAATCGCAGGCTTAAAAATTTCGACCCGCTGCCGGGCAATGCGGGCACGGGTGAGGCGGCGAATCAGTTCTTCGGTCTTGCCCGAAAACATGGAGCCACACACCACTTCAATCCAGCCCCGGCGGGGGGCATTGTGGCGGTTTCCGACGCGAGGTTCAATAAACAAAATACGGACGGGCTTGGGTGGTTTTGAATCCTAAAGTTAGGGACGAACCACCAAGGGCGATGCCCGCCACATTCACCGCCCCTGCCCCCAAATCAGCAAACGCCCTGACCACCTGCCTTTCCCTGCCGGCGCGGGCCAGCCAATATTTCAGTCAATCGGCCGCCAGGCCTTCGCCGTACCGCACGTGGGGCAATTGCGTTGCCTCGGGCACACAGCCGGTGGCATCGCCCATGGGCAGTTGGGCCTGGCAGGTCAGGCGCTCATTGGGCAGGAGGCGGCCGGCCGCCTGGTAGCGCAGCTCGGCCACCGTGAGCGGGCTCAGGTTTTCCTGGCCCGCCCGCAGCTGGACGCGGCAGGTAGTGCAGCGCCCTTTGGCCCCGCAGGCGTGCATCCAGTCGTGGCCCGCAGCTTGCAAAGCCGCCAGCAATGTGGCCCCGGCGGGTACGTTCACGGCCGCGCCGGGCAAGTTTTCAATCGTCAACAGGGCCATTTGTGCCTAACTTGGGCCACCGAAACCCGGCCTTTTTATGAACGACAAATATAGCCTCGCCAAGTGTGCACAGTATGGCCGCCGCCTGGCCGCCCGGCTCTGCGACCAGCATTTTGGTACCCAGCCCACTGCCACCATCGACGGCCCGGCCGTGCTCAAGTTCACGCCCATTCGCCAGCTCAACTTATTGGTTATCCGCCAGCTATTGGGCCAATGGCAGGCCGAAACCGCCCGCCTGCGCAGTACCTATTTTGACTTTGAGGCTGCCCCGGTGCAGGCCGCTCTGGCCCAGTTCATGAATGTGCTTTCGCGGCACATCAGCCTGAACCGCGCCACTTTTGAGCCCCTGTTGGCCCAGGCCGCCACCGATACCCTTGGCATGGTAGCCGACCCTACGGGCGGCTTCCAGCGGCTGCTTCTCGGCAATACCGAAAAGCCTACCCTGGCTTTGCTGCGCGATAACCTGCGCTACATCGACATCGACAAAGCTTTTTACCAGGGTTTTATTGATAGCCTACCGGTTAGCGACGACCTCAGCCGCGATTTCCTCGCGCATCGGTTCGAGCTTTACCGCACCGCTAACTACAAGGCCCATCAGCCCATCCAGCGGCTCGTCACCGAGCTCAGCACGCTTTTGCCCCTCACCACTGCCGACCTGCTTGAGGATGGCCCGGTATCCGTTGCCGCCACGCCCCCACGGGTCAAGGAGCCGGCCCCGGTTTCGGCTCCTGTAGCTCCCCCCACGTTCGTTGCGGCCCCCAAGGAAGAGCTGCCGGAACCACCCGCGCCAATTGTGCCCAAGCCTGCGCCAATCGCCGGACCGCCAACGCGGCCGCTTCCAACGGTTGATTCCGCCATCGTTCCCCTGCACGAAAAGCTGAAAGCCGGCCAGCAAGCTGCCTCTCCTTTAGCCGAAACGCTCCGCGCCACGTCGGCTCCCGCTACGCTGGCCGAGCGCTCAGGCCCCAAAGTTGATACACTGCGCGAAGCCATTTCCATTAACCAGCGCTTTAGCTTCATCAACGAGCTGTTCAATGGTGAAAACATGGATTACCACGCCGCTATTCAGCACCTCGATTCCCTGCCCGCCATCGACCAGGCCCGTGCCTACGTCAATACCGACCTTTCGCAGCGCTACGATTGGAGCCGCAAGGAAGAGCATGTCAACAAGCTCCTGAAGCTCATTGAGCGCAAATTCGCCTAGCAACACGCAAGTATTTTTCTACATTGAGTCGTTTTCTTCTGCAAGAAGGCTAACCGTACCCCGGTTAGCCTTCTTTCTTTTGCATTAACGGCTGTGGCCCTCGGAGCCCCACCAATGCCAACGCCAGCAGCAGTGGCCACACCGGCACCAAAAACCGAGCTGCCCCCAAGGGGCCAGTCAGGGCCGCCACGTACAGCAACAGCCCCACTGCCACCCAGCGTCCGTAGCGCATCGCATCACTACCGTGTTGCAACCGATGAAAACCGCGCACGGCAAACCCCAATCGGGCTACGTTCGCCAGCAATATTATCCCCAATAGTGCCAGTTGCCCCCAAGGCAGGCTTGTAGCAGCCTGCCACAGCCGGCCCTGCCGCGCCTGATTCAGCAAGCCGCCTCCGGCAGGCGGTGGCCAGCCCAGCAGCTGACTCAAATCGAAACGGCCAGGGTCCAGGAATAACGCAACCATCCCTTGCACATGTTGCCGCGCATACAAGTCGAGATGCGCCGTCAGCATTGCCCCCGCCTGGGCCTGAATAAAATGCTGCCGCGTCGCAAAATCCGATGCCGCATTAGCCCGCTCTATTACCTGCGTCACCCATTTTTCTTCTACTTCCGGTCCGGCAATCTGCCGCACCACCCCCGCTGCATTGTACTGCAGCAAATTAATTTCCGCAATACTCGAAAAATGAAAATAACCTGTCCGCTGCTGGTTCCACTGCATGTACAGCCCCACCACCAACACAGGGACCAGGCCAATGACCACCACTGCCAAACGGCGGTAGCGCCAGCCCACCCCTACCGCCAGCACCGTAACCACAAATGCCAACGGATAAAAAACTGGTTTTAGCAGCAAAGCCGCCACCACCGCCACCACCCCGGCCGCAAAATACCGCAGTCGGCAAGAACGAGTAAACGCAAAAGCTGAAATAGCGATACCGAGTACTGCCGTTTGCAGCAGCATTTCACTCATCACAGAACTCGCATAGATAAGCTGAGCCGGAAAAGTTAACACCGCCCCTACTGCCAGCGCCCAATCCAAAGAGCCAGGGTTTGCCCATCGCCCCCACCACCTCAATACCACCCCCAAGCTCAGCAGACTAAGCATATTCTGAAGCACCAGCAGCATTGCCGGGTGCCCGGTAGCGCTTCCCAAGCCTAGTATAACCAGCGGATAACCAACTGGCCGAATCGTGAACTCCTGCACCGCCTGCCCACTGGGTACTATCGCAGGCCAGGGCCGAGCATAAAGCTCCCCATACCGCCACAGGTTCTCAGCCGCCTGAATGTAGCGCCCCGTATCCGCAAAAGACCAATTCCCTTGGCGAAGCACCCAGCCCAACGTCAATACGTGTGCGCCCACCAGCACCGCCCACACCCAACCCGGCACCTGTGCTTTCCCCATCAGCGTACCAAATCCTGCTTTCGGTAAGCATCAAGCGCCAGTAGGCTAAACAGTAAAATGGTAAACGACCATAATGAAGACCCGCCGTAGCTGAAGAAAGGCAGTGGAATACCTACCACCGGAGCCAAGCCTATTGTCATGCCCATATTCACAGTGATGTGGAAAAACAAAATACTCGCCACACAATAGCCATACGTTCGTCCAAAAACAGACTTTTGCCGCTCCGCCACATAAATAATGCGCCACAGCAGCGTTAGGTAAAGCCCAATCACCACTAAGCTGCCCATCCAGCCAAATTCCTCCCCTACCGTACAAAAAATAAAATCAGTACTCTGCTCAGGTACGAAATCGAATTTAGTCTGCGTCCCTTGCAGAAAACCCTTCCCCAACAATCCCCCCGACCCAATGGCAATTTTACTTTGAGTTACATTCCATCCCTTACCCAACGGGTCCGAAGAAGGATTTATTAATATCTCAATCCGCTGCCGCTGGTGGGGCTGTAATACGTGGTTATAGAAGAAATCTACACCCACAACCATTCCAATCACCGCCACCCATACCCCAATTGCCAACGGCATATGGTGCCGCAACACTCGCCGGTTAATCCCCAGCACAGCCAGCAAAATCACCGTAAAAGCAGCCATAAGCCACATCTTCGGCACTATTAAAGCCAATATCAACACAACGCCGGCCACTACCAACAACAGTAATATCAGCGGAGACATCCCCTCCCGGAAGTAAGCCAGCAGCAACGCCCCAAAAACCAGCGCCTGCCCCGATTCATTCGACGCTACAATCAGCAACGGCGGCAACAGCGTAATCCCAGCCAGTATCAACTGGTCACGCCAATCCTGATATCTCAGGTTAATACTCGCCATAAAGCGTGAAGCAGCCAACGCAGTCGTAAACTTTGCAAACTCAGCTGGTTGCAATCTTACCGGTCCCAATTCCAACCAGGAACGGGACCCAGCAATCGGCCGAGCCACCACCATTGTTATCAGCAGCAGCACAATCATGCCCGCATACAACGCATACGCCAGAGTATCATATGCCTTGTAGTCAACTACCAGCAGTACAACAATCAATACAACTCCAGTCGCAATCCATAATAATTGTTTGAACCAGTTAAACGCCATCAGCTTATCAAAGCTCATATTGCTTAAAGGATTTGCTGGCGCGTCCGGCGAGTAGCTCGATGCATAAATACAAACCCAACCGATTCCAACCAGTATCACATAAAGCAATACCGTTACCCAATCAATACTTCTGCTATAGCGTGCGGGAGAAACTTGCAAAAATAATGTAAATAAAGATAAGTTGACAAAAATACGCCAGTCCAAACTCTTTCTGCATCATCGCAGACAGCAAAAATCCTCTTGGTTGCTGGTGAAAGCATCCAAGAGGATTTCCTGTTGTAAGGTTGGCGGCGACCGACTCTCCCACCGGTGAAGGCAGTACCATAGGCGCACCGGGGCTTAACGACTCTGTTCGGAATGGGAAGAGGTGAACACCCGGGCTAAAGCCACCATTGCTGGCGGGGAGTGTGCGTGTTCTATTACCCTGCTTGCGCAGGAACACACTCCTCAATAACTCGACATAAGGGGACAAAAACGAAACGTATTGTGCGCGCTCGACGCCATCCTTGCGGATGAAAAGAAGCCCTCGGCCACTTAGTACGGCTCAGCTATTCTATTTCTAGTTTTTCACCTGCCGCCTATCAACGTCGTCATCTCCGACGGGCCTTCCATTGGGAAATCTCATCTCCAGGTGAGTTTCGCACTTAGATGCTTTCAGCGCTTATCTCGTCCCAGCGTAGCTACCCGGCGCTGCACCTGGCGGTACAACCGGCGCACCAGCGGCTGGTCCATCCCGGTCCTCTCGTACTAAGGACAGGTCCTGTCAAATTTCCAACGCCCACCACAGATAGGGACCGAACTGTCTCACGACGTTCTGAACCCAGCTCGCGTGCCACTTTAATCGGCGAACAGCCGAACCCTTGGGACCTTCTCCAGCCCCAGGACGTGACGAGCCGACATCGAGGTGCCAAACCTCCCCGTCGATATGAGCTCTTGGGGGAGATCAGCCTGTTATCCCCGGCGTACCTTTTATCCTTTGAGCGATGGCCCTTCCATGCGGAACCACCGGATCACTATATCCGTCTTTCGACCCTGCTCGGCTAGTCGGCCTCACAGTCAAGCCCACTTATGCTATTGCGCTCTGCGTACGGTTACCAAGCGTACTGAGTGGACCTTTGAAAGCCTCCGATACTCTTTTGGAGGCGACCACCCCAGTCAAACTACCCAGCAGCCACTGTCTCCCGGTATTCCGGGATTAGGCATCAGGCACGGCAAGGGCGGTATTTCAACGTTGGCTCCCCGAGAACTAGCGTCCCCGGCTCAGCGCCTCCCGCCTATGCTACACATGCCGAACCCAACACCAATGGCAACCTATAGTAAAGGTGCACGGGGTCTTTCCGTCCCGTGGCGGGTACTCGGCATCTTCACCGAGACTACAATTTCACCGAGCTCACGGCTGAGACAGCGCCCAGATCGTTACACCATTCGTGCAGGTCGGAACTTACCCGACAAGGAATTTCGCTACCTTAGGACCGTTATAGTTACGGCCGCCGTTTACCGGGGCTTCGATTCAAACCTTCGCCTTGCGACTAAGTTCCCCTCTTAACCTTCCGGCACCGGGCAGGTGTCAGACCTTATACGTCCGCTTGCGCGTTAGCAAAGTCATGTGTTTTTGTTAAACAGTCGCCTGGGCCTTTTCACTGCGGCTTCTCGTCTTGCAACGAGGAAGCGACCCTTCTCCCGAAGTTACAGGTCCATTTTGCCGAGTTCCTTGGCCGTGATTCACTCGAGCGCCTCAGGATACTCTCCTTGACTACCTGTGTCGGTTTGCGGTACGGGTAATAATAGCATTAAAACGCTTAGCAGGTTTTCTTGGCAGTCCGATTAGGCACACTATCCGCGTGACCCGAAGGTCGTACGGTACTATCAGCTTTCGGCTAGGTCCGCGTACTTAACTACGGTCCCAATACCTACGGCCTTCAACGGGCACTTCCGTCCGCCCGCGGTGCTTTCACTTCTGCGTCACTGCATCACTTGCTACCATTAGTACAGGAATATTAACCTGCTGTCCATCGAGTGCACCTTTCGGCTTCCCCTTAGGTCCCGACTAACCCAATTCCGATTAGCGTTGAATTGGAAACCTTAGTCTATCGGCGTGCGGGTTTCTCACCCGCATTATCGTTACTCATGCCTACATATGCTTTTCTCCACGCTCCAACATGCCTGACGACACGCCTTCACCGCAAGGAGAATGCTCCCCTACCACGTGATGGTCTTGCACATCACATCCAAAGCTTCGGTACTAGATTTGATGCCCGCGTATTATCGACGCCCGCTCGCTCGACCAGTGAGCTGTTACGCACTCTTTAAAGGAATGGCTGCTTCCAAGCCAACCTCCTGGCTGTCAAAGCAAGTGGACCTCCTTTGTTCAACTTAATCTAGATTTAGGGACCTTAGCTGTTGGTCTGGGTTCTTTCCCTCTCGGCCGGGGACCTTAGCACCCCAGGCCTCACTGCCGTGTATAGCCATTGGCATTCGGAGTTCATCAGGATTCGGTAGGCTCTGACACCCCCTAGTCCTATTGGTAGCTCTACCTCCAATGACCTCAACCACGACGCTGTACCTCAATACATTTCGGGGAGTACGAGCTATTTCTCAGTTTGATTGGCCTTTCACCCCTACCCTCAAGTCATCCAAATCCTTTTCAACGGAAACTGGTTCGGTCCTCCAGTGCGTGTTACCGCACCTTCAACCTGCTCAAGGGTAGCTCACAAAGTTTCGCGTCTACCCCCCCCGACTGCACGCCCTATTCAGACTCGCTTTCGCTGCGGCTCCGCGCCTTAAAGCGCTTAACCTTGCCGGGGAGGAGTAACTCGTAGGCTCATTATGCAAAAGGCACGCTATCAGGACACTAAATCCCTCTAACTGCTTGTAAGCACACGGTTTCAGGTTCTTTTCACTCCGGTATTCCCGGTTCTTTTCACCTTTCCCTCACGGTACTAGTTCACTATCGGTGTCTCAGGAGTATGTAGCCTTAGCGGATGGTGCCGCTCGATTCAGACGGGGTTTCTCCGGCCCCGCCCTACTCAGGATCCCACTACCGTGAATCAGAATTGTCGCTTACCGGACTCTCACCGTCTATGGTGCCGTTTCCCAACGGCTTCAGCTAACTCGATTCAATCAGATGTCGTGGTCCTACAACCCCGGATTGGCCGTAACCAACCCGGTTTGGGCTCCTCCCCGTTCGCTCGCCACTACTTGGGGAATCATTGTTATTTTCTTTTCCTGCAGGTACTTAGATGTTTCAGTTCCCTGCGTTTGCCGCCGCCAGTCAAGCTGGTCAGCTCTCACATCTTCCATGTGAGGGGTTGCCCCATTCGGAAATCTGAGGATTATCGGGTATGTGCCCCTACCCCCAGCTTATCGCAGCTTATCGCGTCCTTCGTCGCCTCTGAGACCCTAGGCATCCCCCGTGTGCTCTTTCTTACTTCTTTTTCGTAAACGCTGCTTCTATTACTAGAAGATGCTTTCCCCATTACTGAGGCAAGCGCGCTACGCTTCGTTTTTGTTACCCCTTACGTCAAAGAACGTGTACTACTCTGGTATTTAGTAGTGTCGAGATTGACCTCCTATTGAAGTCAATCGGTATTACTGAATCCTGAGCTTTTCAGACCGTTTGGCAAAGCCAAGTGGGCCTGCGTGGACTCGAACCACGGACCTCTACATTATCAGTGTAGCGCTCTAACCACCTGAGCTACAAGCCCGTATTCGGATTCAAAATTGTTTGAATGATGGAAAAGACAATAATAAGTTGTAATTGTAAGCGTCTCACGCCACGAACTCACGAGTCGAATTGCTCCAGAAAGGAGGTGATCCAGCCGCACCTTCCGGTACGGCTACCTTGTTACGACTTAGCCCTAGTTACCTGTTCTACCCTAACTGGCTTCGTTGCGGAGCACCAGCTTCAGGTCTACCAAACTTCCATGGCTTGACGGGCGGTGTGTACAAGGCCCGGGAACGTATTCACCGCGTCATTGCTGATACGCGATTACTAGTGATTCCAGCTTCACGGAGTCGAGTTGCAGACTCCGATCCGAACTGAGAACGGCTTTTCGGGATTGGCGCACCATCGCTGGTTGGCAACCCGCTGTACCGTCCATTGTAGCACGTGTGTAGCCCTAGGCGTAAGGGCCATGATGACCTGACGTCGTCCCCGCCTTCCTCACTGCTTGCGCAGGCAGTCTGTCTAGAGTCCCCATCATTACATGCTGGCAACTAAACATAGGGGTTGCGCTCGTTGCGGGACTTAACCCAACACCTCACGGCACGAGCTGACGACGGCCATGCAGCACCTTGCTTTGTGTCCCGAAGGAAAGGCTCATCTCTGAGCCGGTCACGCGCATTCTAGCCTAGGTAAGGTTCCTCGCGTATCATCGAATTAAACCACATGCTCCACCACTTGTGCGGGCCCCCGTCAATTCTTTTGAGTTTCACTCTTGCGAGCGTACTCCCCAGGTGGGATACTTAACGCTTTCGCTAAGCCAGTGACCATCTATCGCCACCAGCGAGTATCCATCGTTTACGGCGTGGACTACCAGGGTATCTAATCCTGTTCGCTCCCCACGCTTTCGTGCCTCAGCGTCAGTTACAGTCTAGGCAGCTGCCTTCGCAATCGGTGTTCTGGATACTATCTATGCATTTCACCGCTACAGTATCCATTCCGCCACCCTCGTCTGTACTCAAGTCCTCCAGTTTCCAGGGCAGTTCCACTGTTGAGCAGTGGGCTTTCACCCCGGACTTAAAGAACCGCCTACGCACCCTTTAAACCCAATAAATCCGGACAACGCTTGCACCCTCCGTATTACCGCGGCTGCTGGCACGGAGTTAGCCGGTGCTTATTCATCAGGTACCGTCAGTAGAGGACGCATCCCCTTTTTTCTTCCCTGATAAAAGCAGTTTACGACTCAGAAAGCCTTCATCCTGCACGCGGCATGGCTGGGTCAGACTCTCGTCCATTGCCCAATATTCCCTACTGCTGCCTCCCGTAGGAGTCGGGCCCGTATCTCAGTGCCCGTGTGGGGGACCAGCCTCTCAGCTCCCCTAGCCATCGTCGCCTTGGTGAGCCGTTACCTCGCCAACTAGCTAATGGCACGCAACCCCATCTGAATCCAATAAATCTTTAACTGTTACTTGATGCCAAGCTGCAGTTTTATGCGGTATTAATCCGCCTTTCGGCGGGCTATCCCCCAGATTCAGGTAGGTTGGTTACGCGTTACGCACCCGTGCGCCACTATCTCTATTGCTAAAGACCGTTCGACTTGCATGTATTAGGCCTGCCGCTAGCGTTCATCCTGAGCCAAGATCAAACTCTCCATTGTAAAATGTTCTACACCAGTTCGAAAACTGGCTGATGTCGAGTGCTAATCCGACTCGTATTAACGAGTTCATGTATTCGTGTTACGCTTGTAATTGCTGCTCCCTGCATCGCTGCAAAAAGCCCTTACTATTTGTCTTTTCCAAACATTCAAAGAACGTGTATCAGCCCAGTTGGCGTGATAGTGTGGCGGTGTGAACTGCCTGTTTTTCTTTCTCTCAATTCCCTTTCCTGCGATTGGGAGTGCAAAGGTAAGAAGAAGTTTTTAACTGACAAGCAAAAGATGAAAAGTTTTTATTTTTCGTTCGTTTCGCTTTTCAAGTCTTTCCGGCCTCCTGTCGAAGCGGGGTGCAAAGGTAAGGGGCTTTTTTCGACTTTCACAAGGGCTTTCGAAATTAATTTTTCTAGGCTTTGCTGGGCTGACATGGATGAGCAATACAGGTATTGCGGCCATGAAGTTCCTCACTGGTCAAATTTCTGTTGGAGCAGTTGCTTTGGCAGAACCCGTAGTCCGTTAGACGATTTGGGACTGCAAAAGTAGGGTGATTTTCTGAGTATCCAAGGCGTAGAGGAAAGATTTAGGCTTACTGGGGTACTGATGGAGCAACTGGGAACAATGGACTTTTAGGAATCAGTGACTTAGCGAACGGGGAATTTTTGATAAAATTTAGCGAATTGGCTCGGGGGCGAAGAATTCGGTGAGGTTGGGACGGTATTGGCGGGGGCGTTGGGCTTCGTATTGCTGGATTTGGCGGCCTAATTGGGCGAGGAAGGGCTGGCCGATGCTTTCGTATTCGTAGGTGCCGTCGTTGATGATGCCGTTTTGGTTGACGTATAGGACGGCGCTGAGGAGGAATTCAGACTGGTGGAGGTAGTCGGCGAAGTAGGCAATATCGGCGAGGTAGCCGTGGGACATGCCTACGATGTTATAGATGCGGAGGGCAGATTGGTGGGGAAGGTCGGGGTTGCGGCCGTAGTAGAGGTACTTTTTGTAGGCATCGAAGTAGCGGGCGGGGGTGTAGGTGCGGAAGCCGGACTCGTGGGGGGTGGCGTGGAGGTAGCGGCAGAGGAAGGCGTAATCAGTTGGGGTGAGGCGGAGGCGTTGGGTGGCGGGGACGGATTCGGGGAAGAGGATGCTTTGGAGGAGAGTGGTGATATCGGGGAGCGGGAGGTTATTGGCGGTGGTGAAATCGTAGGGGGTGGGGATGACGCGGCCGCCGGCCTGGTGGGCGCGGCCTTTGAGGACGCGGCCGAGGGGGCTGGTGTAGGTGATGGGATTGTATTGGGCGAGTTGCTGATAGAGGGTATCACCCTGGGGGGTGTGGAAGCTGATGGGGTTGGTGTGGCGATTGGCGGCAGTATCGCAGGGGGCGAAGCGGCGCGTGATGCGGACGGTGGGGTAGCCGAGTTGGGTGAGGCGCTCGTTGAGGGAGCGCTGGCCGAGGAATTCGTAGAGGCGGTTGTAGGCGACGTTGTCGCTGACGAGGAGCATGCGCTTGATGTAGTTGCCGACGGTGGCGGTGCGGTCGGAGTCGGCGGGGGCGGCGAAGGGGACGGGGGTTTGGCAGCGGAAGGCGGTGCCGGTGGTCATGATGGTGCGGCGGGTGACGCGGGGGTTGTGGAGGTCGTTGAGCTTTTCGAGGGAGAGGGCGACGACGGGTAGTTTGACCAGGCTGGCGGGGTTGAAGTACTGGCGGGGGTTGAGGTGGTAGGTGTGGGGGGTGAAGGTGGGGCGGTTCTGGGCGTCGCGGTTGATTTGGGTGTAGATGATTTGGAGCTCGTATTGGGGGTTGGTAGCTATTCTTGTTAATAAAGGTTTTGTGTGGATTAGGGAGTCTAGGAGGGGGGAGTCTCCTGGCGTTAACCTCACCCCCTGACCCCTACCGGGCACGGCCCCTCTCCCGCGGAGAGGGGGCACCGGTTCGTGAGGGCGATTTACCTCAGCCCCCGGCCTCCGAAGACATACTTTGTGTGCATTTCCCTGCGGAGAGGGGGAGCCTGACGAAACTAGGTTATGAGTAGTTGTAGCTTGAGTAGCTAGGGTTGTGACGGCTGTTGCTGCGCACAGGCTAGCGACTCCTATTATATAGGTGTAGATTTTAAGAGGCAGGATTTCCATAGCGTTGCAAATAAAAAGGGCCGTGATGTTGCCACCACGGCCCTGTGGGGCTGATTTTATACGGGGGTTAGTCGGCCAGGGGGACTAGGCGTTTGGCGAGGAGGAGGTTGGAGTCGGTTTGACGCCAGTTGTAGCCCGTGCCGAAGGACAGCGCCTTGGGTTTGTGGAGCGTATCGGTGTAGGCGGCCGTGAGCTCGGGCTGGTAGTGCTTGGCGAACAAGTTGATAGGACGTTTGTAGGCACCGTAGTAATTGAACTGCCAGGCCCCTTTCTGGAAGTACTTCATAGCGATACCAGAATCGTCTTGCAGAATGTAGCGGCTACGACGGAGGACGAGTGCCCGCACTTCGCTGAAATAAACCTTGTGCATGAGGTAGGTAGCGGACTTCACGTAGGTGGTGAGGGGACCGAGGCTGCGCACGAAAGCAAGCGGGGTAGGCTTGACATTGAGGCCGTGGTTACTGAGGTCGGTGGAAAAGTAATAGACCGTTTTAGGCTGACCATCGGGACTAAGGAGCTTGATTTCAACCCCAAGAACCGATTTGGGGTGAGCGGCCTGGGTGGTATCAGTGGGAGCATCCTGCAACTGCCCGGTAGCATTGAGCTGCACGGGCCGAATGGCGGTAATTTGGTTGCCGGTGCGGGTAGCGAAAAGCATGAGTAGTGGCAAGGCTCCGTCGAGCTCCACCGACTTGAGGTCGACGGCCATGTCGTTGGTGCGAAAGAAACTGAAATTGAGTACCGACCAGAGCGAGGCTTTGACGGCGGGGAACAGCTTGGGATTTTCGAGGGAGGCGCGGGCAGGAACGCTGCCAACGGGTTCGAGGCCCATCAGGACGTAGGTTTGGCTGGTGGGGAACATCGTGAAGACGTTCAGGAAATCGGGACCGCTGAAGGGGTAGAAGATGGTGGGGCTGTTGGCGTGCACGGAATCGAGTTCGGTGGCGGCCCATTTAGTCATGCGCGTGGTATGGGTGGCGCGGTATTTATCCCAACTTTTATCCTGGTCCTGAGCAAAGGCCTGCCAGGCGGGCTGCTGGACAAGTTGGGCGAGGGCGCTGTGCTGGCTGGGCTGCTGGCCGCCGAGGAAGAGCGCAACATCCTGCGCATAGGCAGTATCGGGAGCGGTGAGGCGATTGGGACGCGAGGTAGCGCTGGCAGAAGATGCCGGAGCGGATACTGCCTTCGTAGAATCGATGGCTTCAGCAGTAGAAGCCATCGATTCCTCGGCAGCCGTGGTGGCCGTTTCGGTTGTGGTATTTGACTCGGAACAGGCAGTTAATAGAAGCAGAGCGGCCGGCAGAAATCGGAGCGCAACGGTGCGGAAGTACATTATATAGGAGCGAATGGAAAACGATGGACTTCGATGAATGAAGTCCGGAATGAAGACGCAAGTTACGGTGCCCCTTTAGCCAACGGGGCGGGACGACGATTTGCCAGGTACATAGTGAGGAAGTACACCAGTGCGCCCACGGCCAAAGTAGCCAGGCCATAAAGCGACTCTACTGGTTTATCGCGCAGAATAAAGGCAAGGGTCCAGCCACTGAGACCCAGAAAAATGAGCGGCGTAACAGGATACCCCCAGGCACGATAAGGACGCGGCAGATTAGGCTGCTGCCAACGAAGAATAAAAAGACCCAACACCGTGAGGAAGGTGAATAGATTCAGCACAAAGCCGGCGTAAACCAACACGCCCTGAAAACTGGGCTTCAGAATAAAGGCCAGCGTGAGGGCCATTTGCAGCAATAATGCCCGTACCGGAATGCCGGCGCGGCTTTTGGGGGCCAGAAAGTGCAGCGCCGGAATGTCCTCCCCCATCGTCTGGACGATGCGGGGCCCGGCAAAAATCATCGAGCTGATGGTGGAAACGAGCAGAGCTGCAATTACGCCCCCCATTAGCCGCCCCCCGGCTGCCCCAAAAAGTGAGGTTGCGGCCACAAATCCTACCTCTACCTGCCCCTTTAACCCAACCAATGGAGTGGAGCGGAGAAACACGTAATTGAGCCCTATATATAATAGGAGTACGACGGCGGTGCCAACCAACAGAATGCGAGAGAGATTACGCCGGGGATTTTCTATTTCGCCAGTGAGGTACACGGCGGCATTCCAGCCCGAGTAAGCATAGCTCACATACACCAACGATACGGCGAACGCAGGGCTTACCAAGGCTTGCCAACCAGCGGCATCGGGGGCGAAACTCAAGGGCTGCCCCTCCCCCATTAGCATACCCGCGCCAATAAAAAGCACTAATACGGCTACTTTGAGGGCCGTGATGGCAACTTGCAACCGGCTACCGGCGCGAGTGCTGCTGCCGTGCACAAAGGTGAGTACCAAAACCACCGCTACCGAAAGCCAAGTAGGCTGGAGGCCCGGCCACACGCGCCGGGCATACTCGCCCAGCGCCAGGGCGGCCAGCGCCGTGGGGGCCGCAAAGCCCACCGTGGCCGATACCCAGCCCGACAAAAAACCCAGCGCGGGATGATAAATCTGGCTGAGGTAATGGTATTCGCCCCCCGAACGGGGCATGGCGGCGGCTAGCTCGCCGTAGCACACCGCACCGCAGATGGCAATGAGGCCGCCCACGAGCCACAGCATCAGCAGCGCAAAGCCACTCTGGATACCGATTACCTGGAAACCAAGGCTGGTAAATACGCCCGTACCCACCATGTTGGCAATGACGATAGCCGCGCCGGTGAGGAAAGTAATTTTATAGGGGAGATTGGGGGGAGTAGTTGCCTTCACAAACGCAAAGATGCGAAGGGTTGCTGCGGCTACTCCGCTGTGCTGGCTGCTTTAGGCTTTTTGTAAAGCGGCACGGTGCTGCATGGCTCGCCGTACATGACGCTGCTGGTGACGGGCAGTAGCTTTTGCATAATGGCCACGTAGGCAAACGTGGGTACGGGCACATTGCCGCAACCCTTCACTACTACTTTGCCGTCGCGGTATTCTTCGATATCAATCGCGGCGATGGCTTCTTCAAAGAGCGACTGCTCCAGGGCGTCGAGGTTGCCGAAGACGTAGCGGTGGGCGTGGTTCTGGAGCTTGGTGGCGAGCAGCATGTAGGCCCAGGTGGGCACAATGGCATCGGCCGAGCAGATGATGGCGACGTTTTTGCCGTCGTAGGGCGTCCAGTCGTTGGTTTTCACGAACTCGCGGAAATCCTTTTCGCGCAGCATGAGGCCGTGGAAGAGGTTGTCTTTGATGTCGTACACCACCCGCTCGCCGGGGTGGATGAGCTCTTCCAGGTTGAGGGTGACGAGGCCGGAGTTGGCGACGCGGTTGACGAAGAGGGGTTCGGTTTCCATAAGAAATTAGCAGGAGAATAAGTTAAAACAGTGCTTCGCAGGCAACAGTTACTGTAGCAGTGACAACAAGGCAGCAACCATGAAAACTAAGCTTTGCGCGCATTGCCAGCAGGAGGCTACCACGCTATACCGAATTCAAACAATAGCCAGGGGCAAAAGCTGGTTTTTTGTTTGCGAGAGCTGTTGCGTTAAAGCAAAATCCCGACCGGGCTACCGCTATGGCGGCACTTGGCAAGGCTATCGGCACTAGTCCGAAAGCTCATAATGGCTGTTTTTTCGGCGTGGTGGTATACACTTCTTTCAGATAAAACGGCTCGTAGTACGCCACATCCTGAAATTCCTGCCGGTGGAATGCAGCTACGCCCAGTTGCCCCACCGAAATAGCCGAAGGCTCAATCCCCGCCAGGAAACCAGCCTGCGCCGACTCCCCCAGCACCACCTGAAACTTCGCCGCGCCATTGCCAAATAACAACACGGAATTATTGGCCAATTGTTCGGCCAGCGTATCGGCGTCGAGGATGAGAGGCGTGGGAGCCAGCACCTCCTGCCCGTCGCAGGCATAGATGGCGGCGTAAACTTCCTGCCGCCGGGCATCCAGCATGGGGCAAAAAAGGAAGTTTTCGGGCCGGGCAGTGCCGGCCGCCACCTGCGCCGCCAGCGCTTTGAGCGTGCTCACGGCCACCAGCGGAATATCGAGCGCGAAGCACAGGCCCTTAGCGGCGGCGGCCCCGATGCGCAGGCCAGTGTAGGAACCGGGCCCGTCGCTCACGGCCACGGCGGCAAGGTCGGCCAGCTGGTGGCCGGTGTTTGCGAGCAGCTGCTCGATGAGGATGGTGAGGTGGGTGGAGTGCGACTTATCGAGCCGCAGCTCGGACTGGCCGACCAGGGAGCCGTCGGCCACGCGGTGTAGGGCGACTGAGCAGATGGGGGATGAGGTTTCGAGGGAAAGGAGAAGCATTTCGTTTACTCAACACTAAAATTTGGGTTCTGACTGATGTACTCTTCTATCACTTCATCCAGTGAGTAGTCTTTATCATCTTCAGAAAAATCATCGATGTATTCCGCCAACTCTTGCTTGGAAAAAGCTGGACTGACCAAGACTTCATAAATATGCTCTGCCAAAAGCTGCTTGAGGATTGATTTATAGAAGCTGTTTAGAAAGTCAAAGGACTCCCAAAAAAGCGCGAAATTTGAGGTGTAACACTCCTTTTTTCGCATTTTAATGGAAGTCCTGTCCAAAGATATGATTCGCCAATGGATTCTGCCCGCGCTCACCTTCTCCGCCCATGGCCGCCCCTCGGTCGTGGAGCCGGCCGAGTTGGTGGAAGCCATTCTCTACAAACTCAAAAGCGGCTGTCAATGGCGATTATTGCCTGTTAAACAGTTTTTTACGGGCGCATCGCTGACCTGGCAGGGCGTGTACGCCCGCTTTAATGCGTGGCGCAAGGACGGGTCCTGGCAAGGGGTATGGCTCCGCTTGTTGCGCGAAAACGGGGCCCATCTGGACTGTTCCAGCGTCCAACTCGACGGCAGCCACACGCCCGCCAAGAACGGCGGGGAGGCCGTCGGCTATCAGGGCCGCAAGAAAGCCCGTACCACCACAGCCCTCTTCTTGGCCGATAACCGGGGACAACCGCTGGCCTGCGCCAGCCCGCAGGCGGGCAACCACCACGACACCCACCAGCTCAACGCCTTGTTCGGGGAAATCTGCGCCTCGCTCGAAGCGGCCAATATTCCCGTCGCCGGGCTGTTTCTGAACGCCGACAAAGCCTTTGACACCCAAGGCTTTCGTCAGGAATGCGCCCGGCGCGACATCGAGGCCAACATTCCCCGCAACCGCCGCGCCGCCGACTGGCAGACCGACGACGACACCTTTTTCGACCCCGAACTCTACCGCCGCCGCGTCGTGGTCGAACACGCCAACGCCTGGCTCGACGGCTTTAAAACCTTGCTCGTGCGCTACGAAACCAGCGTCGGCAATTGGCTGGCCTGGCACTGGCTCGCCTTCGTCGTCATCTTTTTGCGAAAAATTAATCAAAAGCCGACTTTCTAAACAGCTTCATAATTACCAGTAAGAACAAAATCTACTTTTTCTGGCTCCTCATCACAATTCCAAAACTCATAACGAGTGACGCTCCTAGCTTCTAAAGAAGTGTAGAACCACTCATCTGCATATTGATTATGGCTCCAAGAAGTAGTGTGAGCCCGGAATCTCCAGAGAAACCCTTTCTTGAAATCATCAATTTCAACCAGCTCTTCAGAAAAATCAGGTATTCCCCAAGCTTCCCGATTAGCGTTGAAATTTTGCGCCTCCTGATTGCGAATAAAAGCCGCTCTCGTTTTTGAAGCTTCAGTTTCTACAGCTTCCAATCGCTGCGCAAGCTCCAACCGCAATTCACTGGAGTTACCGACATTTTCCAACTCTACTAGTGAACTAACAACAGATGCCAAAATGCTCGGCTTCTTTACAAGCTCTTCGATTGACATTCCTCTATTACTCATAGGAGACAAAAAAGCAGGCGCCTTTCAGTGCCTGCTTTTCTACTTAACGCAGTTCAAAATCACTTCGTCCCCGCCGACTTGCGGGCGCTGGCGGCTTGGCCCGTGGACTTCAGCAGCGCGGCGTAGCGGTTCGGGTCGTTCAGGACAGCCACGGCGGCGATGATGTTGGGGTCGTCGTCGAAGCCGGCTTCGGTGCGGCCTTTTTCGAAATAGTAGCGCGATACGATTTCCTGCTCCAACAGCTCCTTGATTTCGGGCTTGAATCGTTGCAGGTCATTGGCCTTATTCACGGTCACTTTCTTGCGAATGGCTTCGAGCTCCAGCTTCACGTCATCGTAATGCTTTTCCTCTTTCACCTTCTTACTGAGGTCGGTGAGGGCCTTTTCGGCATTGGTGCTGTAGCTGATGTTCTTGCCCTGCAGGTAGGTTACGAACTTCTGATAGTCCACGTCCGAGAGCTTGAACTGGCGGGCAGGCACGATGGTGGCGTGCTCGACGCGGTAGCGGGTGGCGTAGTCGAAGAGGTAGCTTTTCTGGAGCAGGATGCGGGTGATGTCCGCAATTTCGCGGTCATTCACCTCCACGTCGGGAGCTACGCCGCCGCCGTCGTACACGGTGCGGCCGGCGGTGGTTTTGAAGGCCGTGCGCAGCGAATCGGGGAATTTGCCCAGCGTGCCGTCTTCGCTGCGGTGGGCGTAGTCGATTTCCTGAATGCAGCGGCCGCTTGGGATGTAATATTTGGCGGTGGTCACCTTCAGCTGCGAGTTGTAGCTCAGCGGCCGGGTGGCCTGCACGAGGCCCTTGCCGAAGGTGCGCTCGCCCACCACCACGGCGCGGTCGTAGTCCTGCAACACGCCCGACACGATTTCCGAAGCCGACGCCGAGCGGTTGCTCGTGATAATGGCAATCGGAATCTGGGTATCGAGCGGCACGTCGAGGGCCTTGTAAGTCTTATTCCACTCCGTCACCTTACCCTTGGTGCTCACCACGTCGAGGCCCTTGTCGATGAACAGATTGGAGATGTTGACGGCCTCGTTGAGCAGGCCGCCGGGGTTGTCGCGGATGTCGAACACGATTTTCTTCGCGCCCTGCTCTTTCAGCTTGGTGATGGCAGCGCGTACTTCCTTACCGGCATCTACCGTGAAACCGCCGAGCTGGAAGTAGCCAACATCGCCGGAAATCATACCCGTATAAGGCACGTTATCGACCTGAATTTTATCGCGGGTGATGTTGATTTCAACCGGCTTTTCCTGGCCGTAGCGCGTCACCATCAGCTTCACCACCGAATTGGCCTGGCCCTTGAGGAGCTTGCTGATATCGGAGTTCGACTTTTTATCGACAATCACGCCGTTGATGTCGAGGATTTCATCGCCGGGGAGCAGGCCGGCCTTCTGGGCGGGGTAGCCCTCGTAGGCGCTTTGCACTACGGTTTTGCCGTTGCGCTTCACCACCGAGGCCCCGATGCCGCCGTACTGCCCGGTGGTCATGGTGCGGAAGTCCTCGATGTCGTCCTCCGGAATGTAGTTGGTATAGGGGTCGAGCGAGCGCAACATGGCATCGATGCCGGTTTTCACCAGCCGGCCGGGCGTCACTTCGTCAACGTAGTAGGTATTGACTTCCTTAAATAGCGTAGCGAAAATGTCGAGGTTCTTGGCAATTTCGAAATACCGCTCATTATCAGAAGCAGCTCGAAAAGAGACCAGACCCAACGTGCTTAGGGCTAGCGTAGCGAGTAGTTTTTTACGAATAGTCATAAGTCACAGTAGCAAGTAGGCGAATCTACGCGGCAGGAGGCGAGGCCGATGCTTCGCCCGGTACAGCCAGTAAACGATGAATAGCGGAAATTAATTTTTTTTCCACCAACGTCAGCTGACTTTTTTCCTTGCCCGTGAAGATAATACCCAGAAAAGCCACTGTATGGCCACCGGGTTGCTCGGTAAGCCGATATTTATTGAGCCGGTACGCCTCCCGAATAAGCCGCTTAAGCCGGTTGCGGTCGACGGCCCGCTTAAACGTGCGCTTGCTCACACTGATGAGCACTTGCGGCGGAGCCAAGGTCGGCGCATCCTTTTTTATCCAGACGATGCGCAGGGGATAAACGCCAAAAGAGGAACCCTGCTTGCTAAAAAGCTCTTCGATGAGCTTCTTGCGGCACAGGTGTTCCTCTTTCGGGAAGGTGTAACGCCGGTTGAGGGGCGTAGTCCCGGTAGCCTCATCTCCCGGCCCCTTCTCCTGCGGAAAAGGGAAGCCAGGTGATTGGGATTCTTGCATATTGAAGCGGTTAGCTAAAAACCATTAGCTACTGGCTAACAGCTTACTTGACTAGCGCTTGTGCTTGCCTTCGTCGGATACGGTGAGGCGCTTGCGGCCTTTGGCACGACGACGGGCCAGCACGTTGCGGCCATTGGCGGATTCCATGCGGAGACGGAAGCCGTGCTTGTTAACGCGCTTGCGCTTCGAGGGCTGATAGGTACGTTTCATATCAATGAATCTTAAAAAGACGAGTTTCGAGTTGGGCCGGCAAAGGTACGGGCTTTGTCTGGAAAAGGCAAGGTCCTCAAGCACTTTTATGTCGGCAGGCAGGTAGGCAGTAGTTTTAGGGGCATTTATACCGATTTGGCCATGATTAACTACCGCGTTTCCTATGAGAATCCCCTCACGTTTTACCTACAAATCGAGCTCACGCTGGACGTAGCCGCCGACGCTACTGCCCCGCTGGAACTGCAGCTGCCCGCGTGGCGGCCCGGCCGCTACGAACTGCAGAACTTCGCCCAGAAGATTCAGAAAGTTGAAGTTTTTGACGCCGCAACCGGCCAGCCCCTGCCCTACCGCAAGCTCACGAAGGACCGGTGGGAAGTGCCCAATGCGGCCGGCCGCAGCGTGCGGGTGCGCTACAGCTTCTACGCCCACCAAATGGACGCCGGCGGCTCCTGGCTCGATGAGACGCAGCTGTACCTGAACCCCGTGCAGGCGCTGATGTATGCCGAGGGGCGGCAGCTGGAGGAGTGTGAGCTAACGCTGGCGCTGCCCGAGGGCTGGCAGGTGGCCTGTGGGCTGAAACAGACGGCGCCAAACGTGCTTTCGGCGAAGAATTTTGACCAGCTGGCCGACTCACCGCTGATTGCCAGCCCTACGCTGGTGCATCAGGAATACGAGGCGGGCGGGCTGCCTTTTCACGTCTGGGTGCAGGGCGAGGCGGAGCTGAACTGGCCGCGCATTCTGGCCGATTTCAAGGCGTTTTCGGAGGAGCAGCTGACTATGTTCGGAGGTTTTCCGGTGGCAGATTACCACTTTATGAACCAGTTTCTGCCCTACAAGCACTACCACGGCGTGGAGCACCACAACTCCACGGTGATTACGCTGGGGCCGGCCGAGCTGATTATGAGCGAAGGGCTGTACAAAGAATTACTGGGCGTGAGCTGCCACGAGCTGTTCCATACCTGGAACATCAAGAGCATCCGGCCGGCTGAGATGCAGCCCTACGACTACAGCCGCGAGAACTACTTCCGCACCTGTTTCATTGCCGAGGGCATTACAACCTACTACGGCGAGTACCTACTGGCGCGTAGCCACGTTCGCACCCCGGCGCAGTATTTTGAGGAGCTGAACATCGTACTGCGCAAGCACTACGACGATGCGGGCGGCGACAACCTTTCGCTGGCCGATGCCAGCATGGACCTCTGGCTGGACGGCTACAAACCCGGCGTGCCCGACCGTAAGGTGTCGGTGTACCACAAGGGCGCGCTGGTGGCCATGCTGCTGGACCTCACCATCCGGCAGCTTTCCAACCACGCCCATAGCCTCGATGACGTGATGCGGCGGCTGTACGAGGAGTTCGGCAAAACCGGCATTGGCTACACCGAGGATGACTATGCGCGCATTGTGAACGAAGTGGCCGGACGCGACATGCACGCCTATTTCGACAAGTTTATCTACGGCACCGCGCCGCTGCTGGAGCCGCTGGACCGGGTGCTGCACACGGTGGGCTGCCAGCTGCTGATGGGCGAAAACGCGTCGGCTTCAGAAGGCACGTTTGGTTTCCGCACGGTGGTGAAAAACGAGCGGACGGAAGTAATGGCCATCTGGCCTGACTCGCCCGCCGCCGTCTCCCTTACCGTAGACGACGAAATAGTGGCCGTGAATGGCCGCCGCGTCGATATGAACCTGCAAAGCCTGCTCAGCACCGGCGCGCCGACCTACGAGATGAGCGTGTTTCGCCAAAATCGGCTGCTGACGGTGACATTAGCCGCCACGCCGGGCGTCAGCTTCGGGCAGCGCTATGCAATTGATAAGCTGGAAACGGCCGACACGGCGCAGCAGCGCGGGTTTGAGCAATGGCTGGGGTGGGCGTTCTAATTGGATAACATCCCCCATAAGGAATCAAAGATTCGCGTCCTTACCACAAACAAAAAATGCCCCGCCGGATTCGTCCGGCGGGGCATTTTTTGCTAAAGCAGCGCTAGCTACTAATGGTCTTTGCTATTGTCGGCACCCTTTTTCATCGGGCCTTTGTTCACCGACATCGGCTTGTTGTTCTGGGGGTTGCTGCGGATATTGTGCACGCCCTCGCCGGCCGTGAGGCCATCGGTGGTATTGCCTTGGTGCGATACCTGGTTGTCGTTCGGGTTCTGAACCTGCGTGCTCTTACGGCCGGTTCGGGCCATGGGGTCTACGGAGGTTTTTTTATTCTCGAGGTTAGCTTCTTCTTGGTGCAAGCTCATAGCGGGTGAGTTTTAGGATGAAATATAAAGGGAGGCAGTATACTTGATATACCTGATTTTCACCTAAAAGGTTGCTCCTCACGCCAGTGCCTGCGGAGTGCTACGCTACATTGGCTACGGCTATGGCGGGCACCACCTTCACCAGCTCGGCAAACTGGGCTTCGCGGGCTTCCAGTTCCTCGGAGGTGAGGTTGAGCAGGCGCTCGGTGCCGAACTTCTCGACGCAGAACGAGGCCAGGGCCGAGCCGTGAATGACGGCGCGCTTCATGTTTTCAAAGCTGATGTCGTCCGTCGCGGCGAGGTGGCCGATGAAGCCGCCCGCGAAGGTGTCGCCGGCACCGGTTGGGTCGAATACGTCTTCCAGCGGCAGGGCGGGCGCGTAAAACACCTTGTTCTTGTGGAAGAGAAGGGCACCGTGCTCGCCTTTCTTGATGATGAGGAATTTCGGCCCCATGCCCATGATTTTTTTGGCGGCCTTCACCAGCGAGTACTCGCCGGACAGCTGGCGGGCTTCCTCGTCGTTGATGCTCAGCACGTCCACCATTTCGATGGTAGCGATGAGCTCGTCGAGGGCAATGTCCATCCAGAAGTTCATCGTGTCCATCACAATCAGCTTGGGGCGGTTCACGAGGCGCTGAATGACGAGGCGCTGCACCTGCGGGGCCAGGTTGCCCAGCATCAGGTACTTGCAATCCTGGTAGGCGTCGGGGATGATGGGGTCGAAATCGGCCAGTACGTTGAGCTCGGTTACAAGGGTTTCGCGCGAGTTCAGGTCCTTGGAGTAGATGCCCGACCAGAAGAAGGACTTCTCGCCCTGCTTCACTTGCAGGCCTTCCACGTCCACACCGTGCTCTTCGAGCAGCAGGATGTCGGACTGCGGAAAGTCGTCGCCCACCACGGCCACCAGTTTCACCGGCTTCAGCGAGTACGACGCCGAAAGGCTGATGTAGGTGGCGGCACCGCCGATGATTTTATCGGTTTTGCCGAAGGGCGTTTCCAGGGCGTCGAACGCGACGCTGCCGATGACGAGCAGGCTCATGCAGGTAAATTATGGTGAATAAAGAATCGAAATTAAAGCCGTATTAAAACGGATTCAGTGCAAGCAACAAAAAAGTCCCCGGATAATTCCGGGGACTTTTTCTGGTGGGTAAATAATGGGGCTCGAACCCACGACCTTCGGAATCACAATCCGACGCTCTAACCAGCTGAGCTATATCTACCATGTTTGTTTTGGTGGTGCAAAGATAGAAAAAGAAGTGGGAAAAGGCAAAATAAATTCGGGTTGTGCGGTAAGCTTTAGCTTGCCGTGGTGGGGAAAGCACGCATTATCAGTACGGCAAGCTAAAGCTTACCGCACAAAAACCCCGACCTTTGCGGAATGGAACCCAACACTGCCCCATCGTTCAACGATTTCAAGCTCAACAAACAACTGCTTTCGGCCGTGGCTGCCGCTGGCTTTACCGACCCCACGCCCGTGCAGCAGCAAACCATCCCGCTGCTGCTGGCCGGGCACGACGTATTAGGCATTGCCCAAACCGGCACCGGCAAGACGGCTGCCTTCGGCCTGCCCCTCCTCATGAAGGTGAAATATGCCCAGGGCAACAACCCACGGGCCCTGGTGCTGGCTCCCACGCGCGAGCTGGCCATGCAGATTGAGAAGCATTTGAAGGCACTGGCGGTGAATACCGACCTGCGCATTTTCGCCATTTACGGCGGCCTGGGCCCAAAAACCCAGATTGAAACCATTTCCGAAGGCCTTGATATTCTGGTGGCCACGCCGGGCCGGCTGCTCGAAATTTACCTGAAAGGTGCCGTGCGGCTCACCGACCTGAAGACGCTGGTGATGGACGAGGCCGACAAGATGATGGACATGGGCTTTATGCCCCAGATTCGGCGCATTCTGGAAATTATCCCGCGCAAGCGTCAGAATGCGCTGTTTTCGGCCACCATGCCGGAGCGCGTGACCACGCTGAGCGAGGAATTTCTAGAGTTTCCGGTGCGCGTGGAAGTGACCCCGCCGGCCAAAACGGCCTCTACCGTGTCGCAGGTGATGTACGGAGCGCCCAACCTGCTCACCAAAATCAACCTGCTGCACTTCCTGCTGCACCGCGACATCGATACGATGACGCGGGTGCTGCTCTTCTGCCGCACCAAGCAGCACGCCGACCAGGTGGCCCACTTCCTGGAGCGCAAGGCTCCGGCCGGCGAGGTGCGCGTGATTCACGGCAACAAGGGCCAGAACGCGCGGATGAACAGCATGGACTCCTTCAAGGCCGGGGAGGTGCGCTACATGGTGGCCACGGACGTAGCCGCCCGCGGCATCGACGTGCCGCAGGTGACGCACGTTATCAACTTCGACGTGCCGATTGTGCACGACGACTACGTGCACCGCATTGGCCGCACGGGCCGGGCGCTGCACACGGGCGCGGCCATCACCTTCGCCAACGAGGCGGAAATGGTGCACGTGGCCGAGATTGAGCTGCTCATCAACCAGAAGATTGAGCTACTGCCGCTGCCCGAGGAAGTGGTGGTGGAAGAAACGCCCTTCGAGGAGCAGCAGAAGATGGGCCGCGAGCTCGATGAGCGCCGCAAGAAGCTGGACCCCACCTTCAAAGGTGCTTTCCACGAGAAGAAGGAGTGGATTAAGCCCGGCGTGACGATTGACAAGCGCACCGGCAAGCCCTTCGCCGAAGGCCAGAAAAAGAGCACCAAGGGCTCGAAGGCTTTTGTGGGCAAGAAAGGCGGTTCGAACCCCGGCGTGAAGGCGCTGAAGCGGCGGGGACGGTAAATTGAGTTAAGGGTTAGGGGTTAAGAGTTGCAGTTCTGTCAACTCTTAACCCCTAACCCTTAACTCAATCAATGTCCGTGGTGGATGAGATGGCCGAAGCGGATGCTGGCGAAGGTGAGCGCCGCGCCCCAAAACAATGCGCTCAGAAACATGTGCAGCAGGATGCGCTGGCGGGGCACGCCCAGCAGCGTGGCGATGACCGTACCCCCGATGGGCGAGAGCAGAATGGGCGTGAGAAAGGCGATGCCACCCATCCCGAACTTGCGGAATACCTTGATGATGTTGCGCGAGCGTTTGGTGAAAATAGGCTCACGGCGCAGGCGGCGCTGCATCTGGCGGTGCCGCATCCAGACTCCGCCCACGCCCGAGAAAATGAACACGCTGGTCATCATTCCTGCCACGGTGAGGCCCAGCGTGGGCCAGAAATGCAGGCCCATGGAAGTGCCGGCCAGCGGGCCGCCCAAAAACTTGACCGTGCTCAACAGGAACACAGACGCGTATTTAATGGCGGGATGGAGCACGACGAAACGAAAGGGCAGGCAACGGGTGAGAGGGAAACGGCAACGCGGGGTGGGCGCGTGGCAAAGATACCCCGTTTGGCGGGGCAGGGTTCCATGGGGGTGGTGCGAAGGCGGTGCTTTGGGGGGTTGGCATGCCGTGGACTGCGAAGCACCGCTTCGCACTACATCACAGCTTGCTGCCGTAGGAGAGGTCGCCGGCGTCGCCCAGGCCGGGAATGATGTAGGCTTGCTCGTTCAGCTTTTCATCGATGGCCGCTACCCAGAGGGTGGCTTCGGGGATTTCGCGGGCCACGTAGGCCAGGCCTTCGGGCGATGCGATGACGGCGGCGATGTGCACCTGACGCGGCATGCCGAAGCGCAGCATGGCGCGGTAGGTTTGCACCAGGCTTTTGCCGGTGGCCAGCATGGGGTCGGCGAGGATGAGCACGCGCTCATCGAGGCTGGGGGCCGACAGGTAGTCGACCTGCACCTGCACCTGGGCGGTGCCTTCGATGCGGTAGGCAGCCACGAAAGCACTGGGCGACTGATCGAAATAGTTCAGGAAACCTTGATGAAAGGGTAACCCGGCGCGCAGCACGGTGGCCAGAATGGGAAAGTCGTGGAGCAGCTTGCCGGTGGTTTCGGCCAGCGGCGTCTGAATAGTTTTATCGGTGTAGCTGAGGTGGGCGCTAATGCGATAGGCGATAATTTCGCCCAGGCGCTGGAGGTTGCGGCGGAAGCGGAGGCTGTCCTTCTGCACATCTTTATCGCGCAGCTCGGCCAGGAAATGATTGGCAATGCTGGGCTCGGCACACACGACGTGGATGTTGGCCATGGCCTCGGGGGCATCGGCGGCGGCGGGGGCCGAAGCGGCGGAGGAAGAGAGCGGCGTGGCCATACAAACAGGATTTTGGTGAAGGATGCCAAGCAAACAGCCCGGCCGGCACCCCGAAGTTGGCACAAAAACGGGCAGTAGGCAAGAATGCGGGCCGGAATTCGTCCGCGCCTGCGTGGTTCTGCGGCAGATTTAGGTTGGAGCCGATGCGGGACAGCGACAGCCCTCTTACACCCGCCAACGGCTTGCTGCGTAGGTTTGTTAAAAAATGATGATGCCGGGCTTTTAACAGGGAAGCAGGGCGTCGGTTTTATTCGGATTATCTGTTTCTATGTATAAATCTCTGCTACTAACGGCTGTTACGGCGCTGCTGGCCAGCGCGGCAGCGGCCCAAACGCCGGCAACTGCCCCGTCTGGCACCTCGGCCCTTGCCACTGCTACCGAAAAATCGCCCTGGGTAATTTTCGACCAGCCGTTGCCGGATAAGCCGGTGATGGAACCGAAGCCCAGCAAAACCACTCAGGGAGCCAACTACGTGCCGCTCGATGCCGACATTTACCGGCTGATTGACCGCTACGCCATTAAATTCGGGGCCGATTCGCTGAGCGACCCGCATACCAGTGTGCGGCCTTATACCCGCGTTGCAGTGGCCCACTTGGGCGAACGGATGCTTTCGCCGGATAGTACCGCGACCGCCGTGGGCAGCCTGTCGCGTTCCGACCGCTTCAACGCCCAATACCTGTTGAAAGATAACTGGGCCAACAGCGCCCGGGGGGCGTCCATTAACCAAAGCGCCAAACCAATACTCACGTATTTCTACCGCGACCAAACGGACCTGTACAACGTTGTAACCCCCGATTTTACGCTGCGCGTGAATCCGGTACTCTTGCTTTCGGCCGGCAAGGACAGCCAAAACTCCGACGGCTTGCGCTACGTGAACACGCGGGGCGTACAGTTGGAGGGCACCATTGACCAGCGGCTGGGTTTCTACACCTTTCTGGCAGACAACCAGCAAGCTGTGCCGCAGTACGTGCAAAACCGAATCCAGCGCGACCAGATTGTGCCGCACGAGGGCTACTGGAAATATTTCAAAACCCAGGGTGGCAGCCAATACGACTTCTTCACGGCTCGCGGCGGCATCACGTACGCGGCCAGCAAGCACATCAACATTCAGCTGGCGCACGACCGCAACTTCATCGGCAACGGCTATCGCTCGCTGATTCTGTCGGATTACAGCTCGCCGTATTTCTTCCTGAAAGTGAATACGCGGGTCTGGAAATTCAACTACCAAAACATATTTGCTGAACTGACGGCGCATAAGGAAAATGCTGACCAGGTGTACTCTAAGAAATACCTGGCGTTCCACCACCTGAGCTTCGACGTAACGCCCAACTTCAATATCGGCGTGTTTGAGAGCACCGTACTGGGTGGTCGTAATGCCCAGCTAGACAGTCTGGGGCGCTATATCCCGGGCAGCCGGCGCACGGGCTTCGAGCTGCAGTACCTGAACCCGATTATCTTCTACCGGGCCATCGAGCAGCAGGTAGGCTCGGCCGATAATGCGCTGCTGGGCCTCGATTTTAAGTGGAATATTCTGCACACGGCCCAGCTTTATGGGCAGGTAGTGCTGGACGAATTTAAGATTAGCGAAATCCGCTCCGGCAACGGCTGGTGGTCAAACAAGCAGGCCTTGCAGTTGGGCGCCAAGTATATCGACGTAGCGGGTATTCGCAACCTCGACTTGCAAATGGAGCTGAACTACATTCGGCCCTACACCTATCAGCACGAAAGCTATTACACTGCCTACACGAACTACGACCAGCCCCTCGCCCACCCCATGGGTGCCAACCTGACCGAGGTGCTGGGCGTGCTCAGCTACCAGCCCCTGCCCCGCCTAAACCTAGTAGCTAAGGCCATTTACACCGAGCAAGGCCTGGATTACGGCTACAGCGCCGGTGGCAATGTCATCACGACTGGCCCGCTCAGCACTGCTGTTCCCGGCAGTCCCATCACCACGGGCACCATTGCCAACTACGGCGGCAATCCGCTCCTCCCATACGGCTTCCACCCGATGGACTACGGCAACCGCACCGGCCAGGGCAACAAGAGCCGCCTGCTCCACACCGATTTCACAGCCACCTACCAGCCGCGCCTGAACCTGTTTCTGGATGCCAAGCTCATTGCCCGGCACCAGACCTACTCCCTCACCCCGGCGCTCAATGGCAACGAGGTGTACGCCTCGCTGGCCGTGCGCTGGAACATCGCCCAGCGCCTGCACGAGTTTTAAGATGTGCGGTAAGCTTTAGCTTGCCGTTTTGTATTATTCCCGATAACTCCTTAATGGAGAACCCCATATTCTACACGGCAAGCTAAAGCTTACCGCACATTGCATGCCCGCCACCACCCTTCTATACCGCCCCGTTAACCAACAGGAGCTGGATTTGATTGCCGCCAGCAACTGGCGCAGCTTCCCGCCGCGCCTGCCCGAACAGCCCATTTTTTACCCGGTGCTGAACGAGGAGTACGCGGTGCAGATAAGTCGTGATTGGAACGTGCCATATTATGGTGTGGGCTACGTGGTGCGGTTTGCGGTTGACAATGAATATCTCGCGCAATTTGCCGTGCAAAATGTGGGCGACCCAATGCACAATGAGCTTTGGGTGCCCGCCGAACAGCTGGCCGAATTCAACCAGCATATTGATGGGCTGATTGAAGTAATTGCCGAGTTCCGGCGTTCTTAAATCCGCTCGCCACCCTTGCTTATGAAAACCTATCTAAGAATCCTCAGCTACGCCCGGCCCTATGCCGATTTCGTGCCGCTGTACCTGCTGTACACCGTGCTTGGCATCTTTTTCAGCATTGGCAACTTTGCGCTCATCATTCCCCTGCTGAATGTATTGTTCGATAAAACCGGGCAAATGCAGGCAAAGGCCCCCACTGTTCTACCTCACTTCGCGGTGTCGCTGGATTATGTAACCAGTGCGTTCAACTACTATTTCTCCCAGATGATTGCCGACCATGGCAAGCTGGGTGCGCTGCTCTTTGCGTGCATTGTGCTGGTGGCTTCGGTGTTCTTCAGCAACGTATTCCGGTACCTGAGCCTGCGGCTGGTGGCGCGGGTGCGGGCCCGCGTTATCCGCAACATGCGGCGCGACCTGTACCACCGCATCATTGGCCTGCAGCTGGGCTATTTTGCTAATGAGCGCAAGGGTGACCTCATGTCGCGCTTCACCAACGACGTGCAGGAAGTAGAAGCTTCGGTGGTGAACACTCTGCAGGCCGTGGTGCGGGAGCCGCTCACCATTGTGGGCTATTTCGCGGTGTTGTTTTATATGTCGGTGCCGCTCACGCTGTTCACGCTGGTGCTGCTGCCGCTGTCGGGCGGCATTATTGCCACGCTGGCCAAGCGGCTGCGGCGGCAGGCCAAGCTCAGCCAGGGCACGCTGGGCTCCATGCTGTCGGTGATTGAGGAAACGCTGGGCGGCATCCGCGTCATCAAGGCGTTTAATGCGCAGGACTACATCAAGGGTAAGTTTGAGGAGCAGAACGACCAGTACGCCCGCACCGCCCAGCGCATCGACAACACGCGGGATTTGGCCTCGCCATTTTCGGAATTTGCCGGGGTTTCGGTGGTGGCCGGGCTGCTGTATTTCGGCGGCTCGCTCATTCTGAGCGGTCAATCGACGTTGGAAGGGGCCTCGTTTATTACCTACATCGTGCTGTTTTCGCAGGTATTGACTCCGGCCAAAGCTTTGTCCAGCTCCTTCGGCAATATCCAGCGCGGACTGGTGGCCGGCGAGCGGGTGCTGAGCATCATCGACACCGAGCCCGCCATCCGCGACCGGCCCGATGCCACGGTGCTGCCCCCCTTTGAGCGCGAAATCGAGTTTCACAACCTGAGCTTCAGCTACGATGAAACGCCCGTGCTCTACGACATCAACCTAACCATCAAAAAAGGCCAGACGGTGGCACTGGTGGGCGGCAGCGGTGGCGGTAAAAGCACCCTGGCCGACCTCCTGCCCCGCTTCTACGACCCCAGCGCCGGCCAGATTTTCATCGATGGCCACGACCTGCGTGCCTGCTCGCTGCACTCGGTGCGCGACCAGATGGGCATCGTGACCCAGGAAAGCATTCTGTTCAACGACACGATTTTCAACAACATCCGCTTCAATACCCAGGCCACCGAGGCCGAAGTGATGGAAGCCGCCCGCATTGCCAACGCCCACGAGTTCATTATCGCCAGCCCCGAGGGCTACCAGACGGTGATTGGCGACCGGGGCTCGCGCCTTTCGGGCGGGCAGCGCCAGCGCCTGAGCATTGCCCGCGCCATCCTGCGCAACCCGCCCATTCTCATTCTCGACGAAGCCACTTCGGCCCTCGATACCGAGAGCGAAAAGCTGGTACAGGAGGCCTTGCAGCGCCTGATGCAGAACCGTACCTCGCTCGTCATCGCCCACCGCCTGAGCACCGTGCAGCACGCCGACGAGATTGTGGTGCTCCAGCACGGCCGCATTGTGGAGCGCGGCACGCATGATGAGCTGCTGCGGCGCGAGGGCGGCGTGTACCAGCGCCTGAGCTCGATGCAAACCAACGCCGCGCTGGTGTAGCCGCGCATACTTAGTGGTTAACGGTTAATAAAGCATTGAGCAGCCCCGACCATTAACCACGAATCATTCACCACTCACTATAATCCCTATCTTTCGTCTCAAATCAACTTTTCCCTCTTATGCTCGCTCTCAAACGCATTGTCACCGTCGCCGTAATGGTTTACCTGCTGCTGGCGCTGCTGTTCATTCTGGCCCCGGCCGTGCGCTCGTCGGTAATGGGCATGGGTTCAGGCCTGTCGGTACTGGAGCAGGAACGGCAGTTTTTCTACGTCATGTTTGTGATTGGAGCCGTGGTAATGGCCCTGCAGCTCATTACCGAAAACCTGGACAGCACCCTGCTGCGCCGCACCGTGAACCAGAACGAAGGCAAAATCAACGAGTTAAAAGCCAAGCTCTACGACCACCAGCAGCGGGGTACCACGCCCGCGGTACCGGGCAGCCGCACCATCGACGGCCGCATTGCCGAACCGGCTATCCCCGCTACGCGCCCCCTGGAAAACCGCCCGGTTGACCCGTTGCCCCAGCCCACGTTCCCCCAAAACGACCCCAGCCTGTCGAACACCCCACCGGCCGACCGGCCACCCCTGGCCTAGCTCTGCCTCCTGATTCCGTTTTCCGTGCCCGATACGACTTCCCTCCCCGACCTGATTCGCGCTGAGCTGACCGAAGCCCGCGCCGTGCTCGACCGCTTTCTGACCGACCCGGCCCACGTCGCCAGCATTGCCGCCGCCGCCGAGCTCATTGCCGCCAGCCTGCAAAGCGGCGGCAAAGTCCTCACCTGCGGCAACGGCGGCAGCCTCTGCGACGCCCAGCATTTCGCCGAGGAGCTCAGTGGCCGCTACCGCCAGAACCGCCGCGCCCTGGCCGCCATCGCCCTCACCGAAGCTTCGCACATGACCTGCGTAGCCAATGATTTCGGCTTCGAGTTCGTATTCAGCCGCTTCGTGGAAGCCCTGGGCCGCCCCGGCGATGTGCTGCTGGCCATCAGCACCAGTGGCAACTCGCCCAACATCCTCCGCGCCGCCGAAGCCGCTAAAAAACTGGGGATGAAAGTAGTTTCCCTCACCGGCAAGGATGGCGGCGAGCTGGCGGGGCTGAGCGACGTGGAGATTCGAGCCCCGCACAGTGGCTACGCCGATAGGATTCAGGAAATCCATATCAAAGCCATTCACATCATGATTTTGCTGATTGAGAAACTGGTGATTGGTGAAGTGGTGAAATAGTGAAATGGTGAGCTGGCGAGTTATTGAAGCTGTGCGGTAGTAGGTTTGTAGGGACACTAGAATATTCACTATCTCACCACTCTACCATGCTTACCAAAACCTTCGGCTCGGCCGTGCAGGGCGTCAACGCCTACACCATCACGATTGAAGTGGTGGTGGGAGCCGGGACGAATTTCTTTGTGGTGGGCTTGCCCGATAACGCCATTAAGGAGAGCCAGCAGCGGATTGAGGCGGCGCTCAAGTTTCGGGGGTACCGCATGCCGCGCACCAAAGTGGTGGTGAACATGGCCCCGGCCGACATCCGCAAGGAGGGCGCGGCCTATGATTTGCCCATTGCGCTGGGCATTCTGCACGCCTCGCAACAGCTGAACACCGAGCGGCTGGGCGACTACATCATCATGGGCGAAATGTCGCTCGATGGCGAGCTGCGGCCGATAAAAGGCGTTCTGCCCATTGCCATTCAGGCGCGCAAGGAGGGCTTTAAGGGCATTATCCTGCCCAGGGAAAACGCGGAGGAAGCAGCCATCGTCAACAACCTTGATGTGATTGCCGTGGGCAGCATGCAGGAAGCCATCGACTTCTTCGAGGGCCGTACTGAAATCGTGCCCACCAAAGTGGATACCCGCGACCTGTTCCAGCACGCGGTGAATAAATACACGGCCGACTTTGCCGACGTGCAGGGCCAGGAAAACATCAAGCGGGCCTTGGAAATCGCGGCAGCCGGCGGCCACAACGTGATTATGATTGGCCCACCCGGCGCGGGCAAAACCATGCTGGCCAAGCGCCTGCCCAGCATCCTGCCACCGCTGAGCATGCAGGAGGCGCTGGAAACCACCAAAATCCACTCGGTGGCCGGCAAGCTGGGCGGCGGGGGCTTACTGAGCACCCGACCGTTTCGCAGCCCCCACCACACGATTTCGGATGTGGCGCTGGTGGGGGGCGGCAGCAACCCGCAGCCCGGCGAAATCTCGCTCTCGCACAACGGCGTGCTTTTTTTGGACGAATTGCCCGAATTCAAGCGCACGGTGCTGGAGGTGATGCGCCAGCCGCTGGAGGAACGCCGCGTGACCATTGCGCGGGCCAAGCTCAGCATTGAGTTTCCGGCCAACTTCATGCTCATCGCCAGCATGAACCCTTGTCCGTGTGGCTATTACAACCACCCCGAGAAAGAATGCGTGTGCGGCCCCGGCGTGGTGCAAAAATATCTAAACAAAGTGAGCGGTCCGCTGCTTGACCGTATTGACTTACACGTCGAAGTGACGCCCGTCACCTTCGACCAGATGACGGAATCGCGCAAATCGGAAACCAGCGCCGAAATCCAGGTGCGGGTAGACAAGGCCCGCCAGGTGCAGGAAACGCGCTTTACCGACTACGTCGACATTCACTCCAACGCCATGATGCCACCCCAGATGGTGAAGGATATCTGCCAAATCAGCGAAGACGGCCGGCAGCTGCTGAAAACGGCCATGGAGCGCCTCGGCCTCTCGGCCCGCGCCTACGACCGCATTCTGAAAGTGGCCCGCACCATTGCCGACCTGGCCGGCACCGACGATATTCAGATTAACCACCTGGCCGAAGCCATTCAATACCGCAGCCTCGATAGAGAGGGTTGGGCGGGGTAAACCATCATGTATAAAGCCCTCGTCAAGCCCCTCCTTTTCAACCTCGACGCCGAGCGCGCCCACCACTTCGTTTTCGATAATCTGCGCCGGGCGACGCGGGTGCCGGGCACCCAGTCCCTGCTCCGGGCACTCTACGATTTTCAGGACCCGAGCTTGGCGCGGGAGGTTTTCGGGCTGAAGTTCCCGAATCCGGTGGGCCTGGCAGCGGGCTTTGATAAGAACGCAGCCCTGACCGATGAGCTGGCCACAATGGGCTTTGGCTTCGTGGAGATTGGGACGGTGACGCCCCGGCCGCAGCCCGGCAACCCGGCGCCGCGCCTGTTTCGGCTGCCGCAGGACGAGGCGCTAGTGAACCGCATGGGCTTTAATAACGACGGGGCAGCCGTGGTGGCGGCGCGGCTGGCCCGGCGGCGCAACCGGCAGCTCATCATCGGCGGCAATATTGGCAAAAACAAGGACACGCCCAACGAGCGCGCTGCCGACGACTACGTGGCCGGCTTCGAGGCCCTGGCCGAGGTGGTGGACTACTTCGTAGTGAACGTGAGCTCGCCCAACACGCCCAACCTGCGCCAGCTGCAGGAGAAAAAACCACTCATTGACCTGTTGCAGCAGGTGCAGGCCCGCAATCTGGCCCGCGCCCGCCCGCGCCCGCTACTGCTAAAAATAGCGCCCGACCTCACGAATTCGCAGCTCGACGACATTCTGGAAATAGCCCGCGAAACGCAGCTCAGCGGTCTGGTGGCGACGAATACCACCATCAGCCGCGACAACCTGAGCTCCGAGCCCAGCTACGTAGCCAGCCTGGGGGCGGGCGGCCTGAGCGGCAAGCCGCTACGGGCGCGGGCCACCGAAGTCATCCGCTACCTGCACCAGAAATCCGACGGCGGGCTGCCCATCATCGGCTCGGGCGGCATTCACTCGGCGGCCGATGCGCGGGAGAAACTGGAGGCCGGCGCGGCGCTCATTCAACTATACACCGGCTTTATTTACGAAGGGCCGGCGCTGGTGAGCCGGATAAACCGGAGCCTGGTGCCAGCATAACCCGCTGCCCGCGCACCCGCCGGTGCCACCAGATAATGATGGGTACCCTAATGGCCGTGGGCCACAGGAAGCTGTACGAAAACGGAATAAAGTATAGGCTGGTGGCCGAAAACGCCGTTACGGCCGCAATGTAGGACGCCATAAAGCCCGAAATGTGGTTGAGCAGCCATTGGTTTTTGGTCCAGTGGCCGGCATTAGCGTAGCCGCGCAGCTGGCGGAAAACCGTGAAGGCCCCGATGCTGCCGAACACGCCCACGGGAATGTTGCCGGACAGCACCGCATACCCAACCGTGCCCAGGAACACGAGCAGCCCCACGCCGGCTACGGCCCGAAGGCCGCTATGTGGGCATCCCAGGCCAGGCTTTTCAGGAAAACTGAGCGGTAGCCGAAGCCGGCCATGTACAGGCTGAACACGGCGGTGAGCAGCAGAAACGTGCTGTGAATGTGCTACGAGCCCGCCAGGGCCGTGGTGCCGGCCACCACCATCGACCAAAAAAACACCAGCCCCCAGCGCCGGTGCGCTGCCCCGCCCTTGCGCACGGCCAGCGCCACGGGAGCCACAAAAAACCCGGTGAAGCCGGCCGCGATGTGCAGGTAGCAGTTAAGGGCGAAGAAGGTTTCCATGACGGCAGGCGCGGCTATTGTTGAACCACGGCCGAAAGATGGAAACCGATTCGGCCCGCGCCAAACCGGCGCTACCGAAACATTGGCCGGGGCAGCCGAAGCGTCATCAGCGGCCGAAAAATAGGGGCACGCGGCTACAGCTTTGCCCCTACTTTGAACTCGATTACGTCGGCCGCGCCCCGGTGGATTTTCAAATCGACGGCCCCGAATACCACGTCGGTAAAATGGTATTTCAGGCCCAGGCGCTCGTAGTAGGCCGTGCTCGATTTGTAGGGTGAGTACACGTAGAAACCCAGGTGCGACACAAAAGCCAGCCGGCCGAATAGCAGCTCATGGCCCACAAATACGCCGGCTTTCTTCACGTCGGGCTGCGGGCCGCCGGCGCGGGTGGTGTCTTCCAGGGTGGCTTTCAGGCTGCGGTCGTTGAAGCCCTCCACGCCCAGCAGCAGGTTGGATTTGCGGTTGACGCGGCGGCCCACGGCCAGCGTCACGGAGTTCACCAGGTACTTCTGCTTGTCGCCCTCGGTGCGCTGCTTGAAGCCCAGGCTGGTGCTCACATTGAAGAAATTGGTCCCGATTTCGGCCGGCAGCGGCGCGCCCGAAGCAAGCGTGGGGGCCGGGCGCTGCTGGTGGTAGTTCAGCCCCAGCACCACCGAGGGCAGGTTCACGCCGAAGTTGGGCTTGGTGGTGGCGCCATTGGAGTAGTGGTTCAGCCCCGCCCCTACCAGCAGGCCCAGGTGCGGCGTGAGGGCGTAGTCGTACTCGAACCGGAACTGCAGCGTGGCATTCAGGGCCGAGCTGGCGATGGTGTTTTTATGGTTCGTTTCCTGGTTGTAGGGGTTGGTGAGGTAAGCCAGGCCCGCGCCCAGCCGGAAGCTGAAATCGTGCTTCGGCCCGCGCGAAAACGTTTTGCTGATGTAGGGACTGGCCGAGAAAACGTAGCCCAGCACCGGGTTGTGAAAGTCGTAGTACGTGAGGGCCAGCCCCACCTTTGGGAACTTGTACCACGCGTGCCAGGGCGCGGCCCCGGTCGTCTGGCGCTGCAGGTTGATTTCGAAGCCCGTGGGATGCGAGGCTACCAGGTGCCGGATGGCATAAGTGTGCGCCATGATTATGCTGCCCTGGGCATAGGCGCCCACAATGAACGGCGCAGGCGGCACCGGCGCGGCGGCGGTATAAGCAGTCTGGGCGGCGGCCCCGGACGTAGCCAAGCTCCACAATAGCGCCGGCATTACGGTCTTGCTCAACCTTAAAATAGCATCACCCTTCATATTTATATATTAGATTTATTTAGAAAGTCACAAAAGGTACTCAAACGGTGATGCAGCGCGCAGCGCAGCATCTCGCTCGCATCGTTGAACGGGCCTGACGAGGCGAGCAAGATGCTGCGCTGCGCGCTGCATCACCGTTCGGGGACTTTCTAAACAGCTTCAGTAGACCGGCATCAAAAATAAGCCCCTGTAAAGCTGATTGATAGATTTTACCAAAAGAATAATACGCCTTTTCCACAACCCATGCTCCCTCCGGGCCGATATACTCCCTGATTCTGAATCACTGTAATAGATTGTCTTCAGAATTCATCTTATCATTTTTATTAATCATGAAAAAAACAATCCTATCGCTGGCACTGCTGGCTGGGCTAACCAGCGCGGCGCAAGCTCAAACCGGACTCAAACTCGGCCTTAAAGGCGGCTTCAACGGTGCTACTTTTTCCGGCAACGACTCGAAAGGCAATCAGTACAAGGCAGGCTTCTCGGCCGGCGGCCTTATCAACTACGGCTTTTCGGACCTGATTTCGGTGCAAGGCGAGCTGCTGTATTCGCAGAAGGGCGCCTCCATCGACGGCATCAACTACACGACCCCCTCGGCCAGCACCACCAACGGCACGTTCAAATCGACTATCGGCTACATTGATGTGCCGATTTTGCTGAAAACCACCATTGGTGATAATGGCAAGGGACTGTTCTTTGAGTTGGGCCCACAGGGCAGCTTCGTCATCAATAACCGCGACTTCATTGAAGATGGCGGCGGCAAGCAGATTAGCTCCTCCAATACCAGCACCGATGACCTTAACAAAGTGGTGATTGGCTACGTGGGCGGCATCGGCTACCAGCTTACCAGCGGCCTGGGCATCGGTATCCGCTACGCCGGCGATTTCTCGCAGGTCTATAAAGATGGCAATTCCAAAAACCTCTTTTCTTCGGCGGCCAGTGGGTTTAACGGCAAGAACCCCAGCGTGCGCAACTCAGTGTTCCAGTTTCAGGTGCACTATCTGTTCGGCGGTAAGTAGCCGGAACAGCTTTCGATTAGGCAAAAAAGCGGCCCGACTTCAACGTGAAGTCGGGCCGCTTTTTTTGGGGCTGGCAGCGCAGTGGCTTTTCTATGCGCCCGTGGTGGTTACCTCAGCAACCTATTTGCGGTGCGGGCGGTATATGCCTCAGCCCTATATATCCGGCAGCTTTAAACCTGACTATCAATACCTTCATCATTTATTCACAATGAAAAAAGTCCTTCTTCCCATCGCCTTGCTGGCCAGCACCATTGGTGCGGCGCAGGCCCAGACGCCCGCCAACAGCATTGGCATCAAGGCTGGCTATGGCATCACCAGCCTCACGGGCAACACCAGCAGCGGCTATACATCCAAGAGCCACTCGGCCTACCAGGCCGGCCTGATGGCTGACGTGTATTTTGGGGAAGTCATTTCCTTCCATCCCGAAGCCCTGTATACCAAGCAGTATTTCGATGCTACTGACCTGGTTAACCTGAGCCGCGACGTGGACTACATCAACGTGCCGCTGCTGGCCCGCTACCACGCCGACGGGCTATTTTTTGAAGCCGGCCCGGAGGTCAACTTCGCCTTATCGGGCAAAGATGAAGGTGGTGCGGACATCAAAAGCCGCGACGTGACGCCGGTGACCCTCGACTACGTGGTGGGCCTGGGCTATCAGCTCCCGGTGGGCCTCTCGCTGGGCGTGCGCTACGATGGCGGCATCAGCCACACCTATAAGGACGCGGCGGCCAACAACCTGGGCACCGGCAACCTGCGTTCCAGCACGTTCTGGTTCAACCTCGGCTACGCTTTCGGGGGCACGGGGCGCTAGTAGCCCGCTTCTCCACACTACTAAAAGCCCGGCTTCCGCAATGGAAACCGGGCTTTTGCGTTGCGGATGGTGTCACAGTCTTGAAACGGCCGACAGGTGTACCCCTGGCCCAACCCGTAGCTTTGCGGCATCATCTATCTACTTCACTTATGAAAAAGACTCTTTTCACCCTCGCGCTGCTAGCCGGGCTCATGGGTGCGGCGCAGGCCCAGAATGTTTCGCTGGGAATTAAAGCGGGGCCATCGTATTCCGGCTTCGTGGGGGCGCAGGCCACCAACTATGAGAGCATTTTCGGATTTCACGCCGGCATTTTTGCTAATATTGGCCTCACCGACATGTTTGCCTTCCAGCCCGAAATTATCTACTCACAGAAGGGGGCGAAAGTATCCAGCATTGATGTAACGACCCGCCTGAACTACGTTGATATTCCGCTTTCGTTCCACGTCAACGCCGATGGCCTGTTCTTCGAGGCGGGACCGCAGCTTGGCATCCTGGTAGCCGCCCAGGACAAGGCCGGCAGCGTGAGCGTGGACCGCAAACCCCTCTACAACACCTTGGATTTTGGCTACCTGGCTGGGCTGGGCTACCAGCGCAAAACCGGCCCAGGCATCGGCCTGCGCTACAACGGCGGATTCACCAACGTGCAGAAATCGAGCACTGCGGGCAGCGTGACGGTGCAGAATAACATCCGCAACAGCGCATTTCAGCTGTATCTGACGTACTCCTTTGGCGGGCGCTAAGCGCCGCTTCCCCTACTTCTACTTACCAAAAAAAAGCCCGGCTTCCATTGCGGAAGCTGGGCTTTTTGCTGCTGATAAAGATGAAGCTCCGGCGTCTACTCGGCCGCCGCGTAGTTGCGGTAGAAGTGCGGGATGGTTTCGATGCCTTTCAGGAAGTTGAACACGCCGAAATGCTCGTTGGGCGAGTGGATGGCATCAGAATCGAGCCCGAAGCCGAGCAGGACGGTATCGAGGCCGAGCTCCGACTTGAACATGGCCACGATGGGGATGGAGCCGCCGCCGCGCGTGGGCACCGGGCGCTTGCCGAAGGTAGTTTCCATGGCATCGGCGGCGGCTTTGTAGGCTACCGAGTCGGTGGGCGTCACCACGGGCTCGCCGCCGTGGTGGGGGCGCACTTCGACGGTGACGCCGGCCGGCACGATGCTGGCGAAATGCTTTTGGAACAGGGCTGTGATTTCGGCCGAAGTCTGGTGGGGCACCAGGCGCATGGAGATTTTAGCGTGGGCCTGCGAGGCGATGACGGTTTTGGCACCCTCGCCGGTGTAGCCGCCCCAGATGCCGTTCACGTCGAGCGTGGGGCGGATGCTGGTGCGCTCCATGCTGCTATAGCCTTTTTCGCCGTAGCTATCGGGCAGGCCAATGCTCTTCTGGAACTCATCTTCTGAGAACGGGGCTTTGGCCATTTCGGCGCGCTCGTCGGCGCTCAGCTCGTCCACGTTGTCGTAGAAACCCGGGATGGTGATGTGGCCGTTGGCATCGTGCAGGCTGGCAATCATCTCGCACAGGGCGTTGATGGGGTTTTGCACCGCGCCGCCATACAGGCCGGAGTGTAGGTCACGGTTGGGGCCGGTCACGGTTACTTCGTGGTAGCTCAGGCCGCGCAGGCCCACCTCAATGCTGGGCACATCGTTGGCCAGAATGCCGGTATCGGACACCAGAATGACGTCGGCTTTCAGCTTCTCTTTATTGGCCCGCACGAAGATTTCGAGGTTGTTGGAGCCGATTTCCTCCTCGCCCTCAAACATGAACTTGATGTTGCAGGGCACGCCGCCCTGGCCGTCGCGCATCATCATTTCGAAGGCTTTGACGTGCATATACACCTGGCCTTTGTCGTCGCAGGCACCGCGGGCGTATATTTTTTCGTCCTTAATCACCGGCTCAAAGGGCGGCGAGTTCCAGAGTTCGTAGGGGTCGGCGGGCTGCACGTCGTAGTGGCCGTACACGAGAACGGTTTTGGCCTCGGGGCTCACGATGTAGTCGCCGTATACGATGGGATTGCCGGCCGTGGGGCAGATTTCGACGTTTTGCACGCCGGCTTCTTCGAGGCGGGTTTTGAGGAAGTCGGCGGCTTTCAGTACATCGGCGTGGAACTTGGGGTCGGCCGACACGGACGGGATGCGGAGCCAGTCCATCAGCTCATCGAGAAAGCGGGTTTGGTTATCGGCGAGGTAATTGGCCATACGGAGCAAGTTTGTAGGTTGGGAATACGGGGGTAAAAGTAGCGGGCGGCGGCTGATAAGCGCGCCAACGGCGGGCATTCCCCCCCTGCCAGCCCACCCCGGCCCCGCACCTACCCCGTGATGCGCAGCGAGGTGCCGGTTTGCGTCACGGTGTACTGCTTTAGGGCGCGGGGCGAGGGGCCGCTGAGCACGGTGCCGGCAATGTCGAAAACGGCATTGTGATTGGGGCACACGAAGCGGCTCTGGCCCTGGCTGAAGTACACGCTGGTACCCTGGTGGGGGCAGGGTGCCTGCAAGGCCACGTAGGTGCCGGCCGTGGTTTTGGCCACAATCACGTCGCGCGTGGGGCTGTAGAGATAGCCTTTGGCCGCATCGTTGAGCGGGGCGCTGCTGGCGGCGGTAAGGTCCACGGTGAAATCAATGCCGGAAGCGCCGGGCACCGGGTCGCTGCTCTTGCTACTGCCGCAGCCGCCGAGGCAGGCCGAGGCCACCAGGGCCGTAGCGCCCAACCCAAAGAGCTGCAGAAAGTCTTTGCGATTCATTTCTGAGGAAGTAGCCATAACACAAAAGAAAGTGGATGAGAATAAGCATCGGCTGAATATGCCGGACAAACGCCTAAAGCCCCGGAATTTATTCTGCCACCGGCCAGCTAACCGACAAAACCCCGACCTGGGCCGATTGTTCCCCGGCGGGCATCGGCCAGCACTGGCCGGTGGCTCACTGCCGCGCATCCAGCACCAGGTCGTGCACCATCACCTCGCCCAGCGGCCAGGCGGCAGCCCAGTCTTTTTCGGGGCTTTCGAATGTGAGCAGGTAGAGAGTGTCAGTTTTGGCATTGGCCAGGGCCAGCTGGTACACGATGCGGGCGTCGGCATCGGGTGGAGCGTCGCGGTAGCGCACCGTCCACTTGTGCCAGGCGCCTTCCACGGAAGCCGCTTTTTCCAGTACCTGCTGGCCCCGGCCGAAGCCCGTGCGCAGCATCAGCAGCTCGGCGTATTCCGGGGCCGGGTGCCGAGTGTGGGCCGTGGCCTTACGCACCACTTGCAGCGCCAGTCCCGTTTGAAACTCGCCGCTTTCGCCTATTTGCTCCTGGGTAAGGTAATAGGTGGGCGCGCCTTTCTGGCCCTCGGCCCGGTAGTACCAGCCGGCGGGAAGCAGTGCGGCGGCTTTGCCGTCGGGCAGCGCCTGCCAGGCAAAGCCGGCGGGCGGCGTGGCTAGCGGCACGTTGTAGCGTTGGGCGTGGGCGGGATTTAGCAGTGATAAACCCAGTATCAGGGCAGACAGGAAACGGAGCATATGCTAAAAATAAAGCCGTTCTCAGGCAGCGCCAGGGAGGTACGATTTACGCCCAACCAGGAGGCCATCCGTTCTTGCGTGAGAGCAAAACGTTCGCGGAAATAATCAGCCATGCTGAAGGCAGTACGCTGGCCATTGCTCAAGCCTAACAATCGGTTCGAGTTAGTAAAAAACGACGCCTGGAAGATATAGAGACGCATCTTTGCGTCTTGTCGTTGGCCGATTTTGTTCAACGACGAGATGCAAAGATGCGTCTCTACATCAGGCAGACGGCCCGAGAATTTAACTCAAACAGCTTATTATGCTTGGGCGGTGAGCCGCCGGCGGTGTTTCGTTCAGCGGTCGAGTCAGAGACCCGAAGCCAATTGACCGCGCGTCGCAGACGCGCGCCAGCGGAGTGGCCTGTTGGATGGCCTAAAACGGAACCTGTTTGGAAAGTTTGAGCAAGTGGTTCCAAGTTGTATCAAAAGGAAAATCGTCTTGCGTTTCAGACTCATCCCGGGAAAAGATGCGGTCAGAATCCGTCCACAAGCCCAAATTGCGATGGGTTGGAGCAAACAGAATGGGGGTATCCTGTGTGGTAAATCCAATCTCGCGCATTGGGTACCCTGCTTCATCTATCTCAACCAGCCAGTAGCTGACCGATGGGAAGCACACGTCGTAGTCGGGGCTAGCCTTAGGTACTATCTTCATCAAGACCCAAGCGAGGACTTGCATTAGGGAGCCACCTTTATCAAATGGCCTGCGATGAACCTGGGGCACTTTGATGATGGCCATTGATAGTCAATTGGTGTTTTATCGCCTCTAGCCCTTTTCACTTCGCCCACGGCAGCGGCACCCTACTCTCCGTCCCGCTGCGCAGCCGGCCGATATTGGCCCGGTGCGTGTAAATCAGCAACGCCGCCAGCAGGAAGCCCACATACACCAGAAACGGCTGCGCCGGTCGGAACTGGGGCAGCAGCTGCAGCAGCGCGAAGGTGATGCCCGCCGTCATGCTGGCCAGGCTCACGTAGCGAAACAGCAGCAGCATCACGATAAAGACGAGCATGCACACGCCCACCGTGGCCGGGGCCACGCCCAGCATCATGCCCAGGATGGTGGCCACGCCCTTGCCGCCCCGGAACTGCGCAAACACCGGGTAGATGTGCCCCACCACGGCCAGCGCCCCGCAGGCCAGCCGGTAGTACAGCTCATGCTCGGGGGCGATGGCGCCCTGCGCCACCAGCCACTGCGGCAGGTAGTAGGCGGCCACGAAACCCTTCAGAGCATCGATGAGCAGCACGGCCGTACCGGCTTTGGGGCCCAGCACGCGGAAAGTGTTGGTGGCCCCGGCATTGCCGGAGCCGTGCTCGCGGATATCGGCCAGATTGAAGAAGCGGCGGCCCACCCACAGGGCCGTGGGAATGGAGCCGAGCAGATAAGCGGCCAGCAGGGCCAGGGCGATGTAGAGGAGGGGCATGGCATAAAAGTAGTGCGAAGCGGTGCTTCGCGCCCCCGCGCCACGAGGCAGCATTGCTGCCCGTGCGGGGGCGCGAAGCACCGCTTCGCACTACATGCTAGCTGTCGCCGAAGGGGTCATCCCCTTTTTTCTTTTTCTGTTTCTCTTCCTCCTTCTTCTTTTTCTCCTCGTCTTTTTTCGCCTTCTCCTCTTCCTTTTTCAGCTTTTCGGCTTCCTTGGCCTGGCGGTCGGCTTCCTTCTTAGCATCGGCGGAGTCGGGAGCGGCGGGGGTGGCAGCAGCGGGCGTAGTAGCAGCCGGAACAGCAGTAGCCGGAGCGACCACGGCCGGAGTGGCAGCTGCGGGAGCATCGGCGGCTTTGTCCTTCGCCTTTTCCTTTTTGGCCGGAGCCGGGGCCGGAGCGGGGTCGTCCAGCACGCCATCGCCGAAGGGGTCGTTGGCTTTGGCTTTTTTCTTCTTTTTGGAAGTCGGCTCGGGGGCGGCCTCGGCGGTGCCGGGGTTGGCGTTGGGGTCGGTGCCGAAGGCGTCATCGGCCTTGCCCTTTTTCTTCTTTTTGCCATCGGGGGCCTCGGCGGGGTCAGCCATGCCCGTGGGGGCCACGGTCCGGGTAATCTGCTTGCCGGTTTTGCCCAGATAGTCCTTCTGGAAGTGCGTGCGGAAGGCATCCACGTCGGTCAGCGCCCCCAGAAACACCCCGTAGCTGGTGGCCGTTTCGTAGTCGTACTTGGCCTTGCTGCTGATTTCGTAGTTGAAGTTATCGCTGGACGAAGTTGTGAGCATCAGGTTATTGGCGTACTTGAAGTAGTACCAGCTTTGCGGCTCGGCTTCGAGGTAAATCTCCACCATTTCATTCCCGTCTTCGCGACGAATCTCGATGCTGCCCGTCACCAGGGCGTTGAGCGGCTGCTTGCCCACGCCGGCCACGCCAATCGGGCCCACCGAGTACCAGGCGTGCCGCTTCTCGTTCCAGCGCAGGTTTACCTGGCTCAGCAGCAGGGTGTGGCCCGTGAGCTTGGGCGAAAGCTGCGCGATTGACCCGGCGGCCCCGCTGCGCGCGGCGTAGCTCTGCGTGGCCTTGTCGCCAATGAACTGGGCCAGCTTGTAGAGCTCATTGGTAGAGCCGGTCTGGGCCTCGGGGCCGTTTTTGGTAATTTTAGCCATCTCGCTCCCCATCACATCGATGGACTTGGGGGGCATGGTGAAGTCGATGCCCAGCAAGGCATCCACGGCGTAGCGGGCGCTGTCGGGGTTGGCCGCGCCCACGCCGCTGGCAATCATCTTGTAGTCTTTGCTGGGGGCGATGAAGGACAGCGGCCCGCGAAAGGTGATGCGGTTGGTAGAGTCGATGTAGGTGAGGGCCGCGCCCTCGTAGGCATTTATGTCGCTGGGGTCGCTGCGCGAGATGGTGTAAGTGGCCTTTTTTGCATCATAGCGTAATTCGCCGTCCACCTTCAGCATGGTCAGATCTTCGGGCGGGGGCGCGAGGGCACCATAGAGCGGGTAGAGCTTGCCGCTCTGGTCGGCCCGGAACAGGCCGATAACAAGTGGGGTATTGTCGGGGGCCTTCAGGTCGCGGAGGTTGATGCGGACGTTTTTCGGGTCGATGGAGTCCTTCAGCGCCACCCAGGAGGAGTTGGAGTGGTCGTTGCCGAACTGCAGCTGCGCTTCCCCAGTGAAGGCGAAGCCGCGCCGCCGGGAGTTCAGCTGCACGTTGCCCCGGTAGCCGATGCGGTGCAGTAGCTGCACCTTGTTGCTCACGTTCACGGCGGCCGTGGCCACGGTGGCGGGGCCCTGCGCGGTGCTTTCGAAGGCTCCGCTGGCCGTTTTGGTGCGGCGGAAAGGGTTGATACCGCCACTGCCGCTCACGTCGGTACTGGCCATCAGGAAGGCCGGTTCGGGCTCAAAGTTGTTGAAGCGCAGCGACACCGAGTCGTTGGCGGTTTTAACCACGTAGTCAGCGCTACCGGTGAAGGCCGCCTTCGACACCACTTCAATGCTGCCCTTGGTGAGGCGGTGAAGCTTGGCCAGCGAGTCGAGCAGCACCACGGAGTTTTTGAGGCGCTGAATTTTGCCATTCACCCCAACGTTCACGCGGCCCGAGTCGGGGATAATCCAAGCATCGGCGGCGGCAATGTGGGGCACGCCACTCACCTGCATCTGGTACTTGGCCAGGTCGTAGAGGCCGCTGGTAGCCTTAAATTTCAGGCCGTACTGCGTGGGATTGGTCGAGTAGAAGAACGACTTGGTGGAATCAGCTCCCTGGGCCATGCGCAGCTGCACCTGCTTTTTCTTGAAGTCCCAGTGCCCTTTGCTGAGCGTGGTGCCGAACGTGGAGTACGGCAGCTCGACGCTGGCCTTGCTATCCTTCTCGCGGGTAAAGTCGGCCGTGCCCTTCTTCAGGTTGTACTCGAAGGCCACGTCGTTGGCGGTGAGGGCGGGCTTGTTGGATTCGGCCGATTTCACGCTCAGCGTGGCATGACTGCCGGAGTAATGGTCGGAGTTAAAGGTAAAATCGTGCGACTTGATGAGCGACTGCGGGCCGTCGAGGCGGCCGTCGCCGCCGGTGCCTTTGGGCGTGAGCAGCGCCGTGCCCGTGAAGTTGTAGCTGGCCACGGTCTTAGCCTTGCGGTCGGCGTTGGCGTAGAGGCGGGCCGTGCCGCCGCCGGCCGGCGTGGCCAGGAACATCGAGTCCTGCTTCACATTCCAGTGCATGAGGTAGTTGGGCGGCATGCTGATGCGCGGAATATCGACGGCGCCCTCGGTGCGGGCCGCGATAACGCCCGTACGGCCCACGGATACCACCGAGTCGCGGTACAAGACGAAGGCGTCGGAAGTGAAGGTGCCCGACTGGTACGTGATGCTGCCATCGGCCTGCAGGCCCCGGCCGTTCATCTTCACCTTGCTGAACACCCGGCCCTTGCCCTTGTAGAGCGGAAATCCGTCCTTCGGCACATCATAAACAAAGCCCAGCGAGCCGTCTTCCTGCACCGTGAGCTTGGTTTTGAGGTCGGGCAAAATGCCACCGCTGCGGAACGTACCCGTAAAGCCCGCGCTCGATTTGCCAATGCCGTTGAGCGAGTCGAGCCGGAAGGGCGGAATGTCGAACACCAGCGTGGAGTCGTACACGCCGCCCAGCACATCCTGCTTGCCGAAGTACACGTTGGCCCCGCTCTTGGTGTCGAAAGCCGGGTATTGGCCCTTTTTCTTGCGCCCCGATTTATTGGTAGGGTCGTTGAGGAACAGGCGGCCGGTCGAGGTGCTGCCCTTGTTGGTGAGGGCAAAGTCGGCGTGCTTGCCGGTGGATTTGCCCTTGGCATTCTTGGTTTCGCTGCGAATGACGATGGAGTCAATCTTGGCCATGTCAATGTAGAAGCCGTCGTAATCGAAATTGAAATCGCGGCCCTTAAAGCGCATGGCCGAAGCCACCACCGCGCCCCGGAAATTGATGTTCCGATTCTTGCCAATGCGGATAATGGCGCTGTCCGGCTTCACGTACACCGTGGCCGAATCGTCGGAAAAGTTGAAGCGGTCCACGCCGCGCACCAGCAGCTCGTTGGTGTTCAGGTTGAGCGTAGCGTTGCGGCCCGAGCCCGACAAGGACTTAATGGCGATGTGGTCGTAGTCCTTTTTATCGCGGGCCGAGGCCACGTAGTGTGCGCCCTTGGGCAGAATGGTTACGTCGCCAGTCTGGGGGTTCCAGACCACGTAGCCATCGCGGGCCAGGCCGGCCATGTCGGAGCGCATATTGGGCACCGAGGTTTTCAGGTTCTCGGCCAACTCGCTCACATTGATGGTTTTCGCATCGCCGTGGGCCTGGCTGTAGCCCACCAGCATTTGCAGCGGGTGCAGCCGGTTGATGCTTTTGAGCTGCTGGTAGCGGTTGTTGGTGAAGAACTCCTTGCTCTCGAAATCGGCCGAGCTCTGGTTTTTCGACGACAGCACGGCGAAGTCGATGAGGGGCTGGCGCAGGTTCCAGGTCAGGGCCTCCGTGCGGATGTCCATCTGGTGGTAGGAGTCGCTGTAGGGCGTGTTCTTATACAGGCCTTCCTCGCGCGAGAGCTTCAGCTGCTGCTTATTTTTCGAGTATTTGAGCTGCGTACCGGGGTGCGTCAGCGAGTCCTTGGTGCCTTCGTAAATGGTAACGGCGGCCCGGCTGGCCGTAATCACCGAGTCGCCGAGCACGTAAGCGCGCGAGGTTGCCTTGAACTTGGGCTTGCCGTCGAGGCTCACCATGAGGTTGGCCAGCGACCCATCGAGGGCCGCGCTGAGAATCCGGCCGCCGGCCATCGAGATACCGCCCCGGTACTGAATGTTGTCGCCCAGGTTCTTGATGCGGGCATCGTTGGTGAGCGAGATGAAGCGCGGGTAGCCAGTATCGGGGGCGCCGGGCCTGCGCCGCACGCTCTTGTAGCTGAGGGCACCTTTCACGGGCGCTTCCAGCACGGCCGGGTAGCTCAGCGTCACGGGCTGGGCCGTAAACTCGGGCTTGGTCATGTCGAAGTCGAAGCCCGCCAGCTCGGCCGTTACCAGATTGGTTTTGATGGACCACACCAGCTGCCCGCTCGTGGCAACAAACCGGTTGGTGCCGGGCACGGCCGTGCCGCTCACCTTCTTCACAAACACCGAATCGCCGCCGGTGGCCATAAACAGGTCGGCATCCTTCACCACAATCACCGCGCCCCGGGTGGGCGGTGGCGAGTAGGCATTGTACACGGCCGAGGGCGTGAACGAAGGGGCCGGCGCATCAAAATCGGAAGAAGCCGGCTTGGCGGCGGCCGGTTTGGCGGCCGTGGCTTTGGTGGCCGGTTTGGCAGCGGCAGTGGCTTTTTTTGCGGGCGCTTTTTTCACGGGCGCGCCCCAGCCATCGTCATCGCCCCAGCCCCCGCCCGAGGGCGACGACCACATATCGGCCGAGTCCCAGCCGCTGCTGGACTTTTTCTTGGGCGCGGGTTTGGCGGCGGCTTTGGCCACGGGCTTAGCGGCCGGCTTTTTGGCTACGGGTTTGGCGGCGGGCAGCGGCGCTTCTTTGGGAGCGGGCGTGGGTGCCCCAAATTCCAGGTTCGACTCCGGTGCGGCGATGGGCGAGTAGGCGAACGAAACGGTGCCGCCCACGGCGCGCAGCGTGTTGTAGCCCGAGCGGTAGAGGTAGCCGCCGTTGAAAAACCGGTTGGTGCTGACGAGAAATTTCTCGGTTTCCTGCGGCGCTTCCTTCTCCAGGGTCTGGGTCAGCACGTCGAGGTACTGGTCCATCTGCTGGTCGCTGAGCTTGGCCAGAATTTTACCGGTTACGATGTTGCCAAACAGCATTTCGAAGTGCGGCCGGGGCTTAAATTTCTTGGCCAGCATGGTTTGCGACAGCGCCACAATGCGCGACTGCTGCGAGCTGGTGAGGGTATTGGAGGCCCACAGTTCTTTCAGGCGGGCGGCCGTCACACGGGCCACGGCGTTATTGGTGCTGGCCATCATGCCCTGCACGTCGTTGATGTACTGGGCGGGGTCGGTCGAAAGCTTGCCTACCTGGTAGCGCGGGGCGGCTGCCGGGGCCGTGCCAGCCGGCGCGGCCGGCTTGGTTTGTGCCAGCGCAGGCGCGGCAAAACCCAGCCACAGCCCCAGCCACACGATAAAAACACCAATTGCTTGCTTCATAAAGTCTGTTAGTTCAGGAACACTCATTCGTTGGTCCGGCTTTGGGCGGCGGCGAGCGAGCAGTATCGCCCGGCGTCGCCCCGGCATGCGGTGGCCCGCCCAGCCGCCCGCTCAACCCAACGAGTGGTTTTTCCAACGCAAACGCCGGACCCGAAGGATAGTGCCCGGTGCGGCGCATAAAAACCCGGTACAAGTTAGGCACAATCAAAAAAGCAATTCGCCAACAGTCGGGCTTAAAGTGCTTTGCCTTTTGATTATTACTTTTTTTCTCAGCAGCATCCTTTTCCCTGCCCTCGACCACAAACCCGGCCGGGCTTTACATTTGACGCATGACCCCCCCCCCCCCTATTCGCACCGCTTTGCTGGCCTATGGCATGTCGGGCAAGCTTTTTCAGGCGCCCTTTCTGGCCGCTCATCCCGGCTTCGAGCTGTACGGCGTGGCCGAGCGCACCGAGCAGCGCATGCACCTGGACTATCCCGACATCCGCAGCTACCCCAGCGTAGCCGACGTGCTGGCCGACCCCAGTATTGAGCTGGTAGTGGTGAACACGCCCAGCAACACCCACTTCGACCTGGCCAGCCAGGCCCTACGCGCCGGCAAGCACGTTCTACTCGAAAAGCCCGTGGCCACGTCCGTAGCGCAACTCCAGGAGTTATTGACCCTGGCCCAACAGCAGGGCCGCCACCTACTGGCCTACCAAAACCGCCGCTGGGACAGCGACTTTCGGGCCGTGCGGCGCGTAGTGGAAAGCGGCCAGCTGGGCCAACTATTCGAAGTCCACATTCGCTACGACCGGTACAAGCCGGCGCTGCATTTCAAGAAATTCAAGGAGGAGCCCGGCCCCGGCGCGGGCCTGCTCTACGACCTCGGCCCGCACATCATTGACCAAGCCCTGAGCCTGTTTGGCCAGCCCCTGAGCGCGCACAAAACCCTGGGCAGCTACCGCTCCGGCACCCAGGTCGACGATTTTTTCTCGCTGCACCTGCGCTACCCGGCCGGCCTGCATGTATGGGTGAGCTCGAGCCTGCTCATCGCTGACCCCGTGCCGGCCTACGTGCTGCACGGCACCCAGGGCAGTTACCAGAAAGACCGCACCGATGGCCAGGAAGCCCAATTACTGCAAGGGCTGTCGCCCCAGGCCCCCGACTACGGCCACGAAAAGCCCGGCCAGGAAGGCCGCCTCACCCTGGCCGCGCCCAATGGTACCCTCGGCACCACGCTCGACCCGGCCGCCCCCGGCAACTACCTGGGCCTGTTCGAAACCGTGTTCCAAACCATTCGCCACAACGAGCCCTACCCCATCCGCGACGAGCAGCTGCTGTGGCAGAATGAGCTGCTGGAGCAGCCGGCGGTGCTTTAGCGACGCATCATTGCTCTCTCCGGGGTTTTGCCTACCATCAGCTTATCGCCCAACGCCCGCTGCAAAGCTGGCAAATCATAGTGCCGCAGCACACCGGGCAGCACTTCCGAGTACACGTTTTTGGTCGTCGGCTGCGCCAGAAGCTGCTGGTACGTTGGGGGTATTTGGTCCACCGTCAGGCGCATGATATCCGCCCAGAGGGCGGCCGCGTGCAGGGCCGGCACCACGGCCCGGCCGCTGGAACGGAGCTCCACGGGCGCACCCGCCAGCGGGTCGACGCAGCGCACGAATACGTGTAGGATGTCGATATCAGACAGGCGCTGGATGGGCAGCTTGCGGCCTAAGTACTTATCCATCATGTTGTTGTGGTATTTGCGGTTGTAGTATTTGGGGTCGATGGCGGCGGTGGGGTCGGCGGTTTCGCCCAGGCCGAGCAGGTCGGCCAGAAGCACTGCTGTGCCTTGATTAAGGTAGGCCTGCACCTGGGTCATGCTGCTGTCGAGCACGGTCGCCTTGCCCCCATCGGCCAGCCAGATGACGACCTTGCCGGGCCGCACCGGGCCAGTGGGCAGCGCCAGCAGAAGCGGTAGCGGGGGCTCGCCCGGCAGGCGCAGCACAAACTTTTGCAGGGTTAGGCCGGCGCGGCACACGGTATCCAATGGCTGAATTTCTACCCGTGTGGGCAGGTTATCGCTGGTTATTGCTGATGCATAACTACGCTGCTGCTATTGCACCGTCGCCAGGATTTCGGCGGGAGTGACCGGGCGGCGGGCGGCCAGCCGTTGGGCTTCGGCAAAATTCTGCCTGCTCAGCGTGGCCTCGTCCCAAAAAGCGGTATTAACCTGGCCAATGGACGTGCATTGCAGCTCTTTGGTAGTTGAAACAGGCAGATTCCCTTCCCGCACCGGCGCGGCATCACCATAAAACCAACGCCGAAACCACGCCACCGCCGCCTCCCGCTTGGGCTGCGAAATGCCGTGGCCGTCATCATACGTGAATAAATCGAGCTACCCGGGCTTGCCCAAGGCGCGGTAGATGCGGCGGGTTTCGGCCATGGCGGCTTCGATTTGGGTGTAATCCACGAAATCGTAGCGGCCGGCCAGTATAAGTAGTGGCTTGGGCGCGAACATGATGGGCCAGTCGGCGATATCGAGACGGTCGCGGCCGGCCCCGAGTAGTTGCACGCAGCCGTCGGCGGGACCGGTCAGCTCCAGGTTTTTCTCGCCGCTAGCCACGTAGCGGCATAGCGCGGCTACCTTCATACGCGGCTCCAGGGCCATGAAATAGGCCGTTTGGGTAGCGCCGCCGGAATTACCGAGGCAGCGCCGCCGGGCGGTATCCACTTCGGGGCGCGTGAACAGGTAGTCGAGGCGGCGGGCGTTGTCCCAGAACTCTTCGCCGGGCGTGGTCTGGCCCAGCAAGGTGGCATCGGCGTTCAGCAGGGTATGCTTGGTGGTGCCGCCCCGGGCAAGGGGCTTGCCGGCCACATCGGTCAGCTGCATCCGCTCGCCCTGTGAGATGGGGTCAATCACCAGCGCCTCAAACCCGTGCTGCGCGAGTAAAATCGCCGTTTTCTGGTACGAAACCGTGGCTTTTGACTCCTGCTCGTGCCCGCAGAAGAGCAGTACGCCGGGCTTCTTCCCCTTGCCGGCTGGCACGTACAGATTGGCCGTGACGTGGTGGTGCGGCGTGCTTTCGTAGATGATTTTCTCAATCTGAAAGCCCGACCGCTGCAACCGGCCCGTCACCTGTGCCCGCAGCGGCGTGCGGGCCGGCAACGGCCCCAGCACTCGCCGGAAGCGGGCCCGCACGCTGTCGCGGTAAGCCAGCGCGCTGGCCGCCGACTGCACGGCACGGTCCAGCTCCGCCGCGCGGGGCGCGTACTGCGCATGCAGCTGCTGAAGCAGATAGGTGTTGAGAGTAGTAGGAGCTTTCCAGTCCAGCACGTTGGGGCCGGGCTGCTGGGCCTGGCCCGAGCGCCCTATCAGCAGCGCCAGCCAGACCAACAGGCCGATTCTTGCCCGCGTCGCCATGCGCTAGGCGGCCGCTACCGCCTGTAGCTCCTTCACCAAATCGGCGGAGCCCACGAAGAGCGGGGCGCGCTGGTGCAGGTCGGCGGTGGGCGGCACGTCGAGCACTACATCGGCCCCGGTCACGGCCATGCCGCCGGACTTGTCCACCGTGGGCGGGTAGAAGTAGATGCCGCCCGTGAAGAGGTTGCGGTGGTAGTCGGCCACCAGCGAACCCACGTAGCGGGCCGTGAGGCGGCGCTTCTTGCAGGTGGTGAGGTAGGTCCGCACGAACTCGGGGTAGTCGAACCAGTTACCCTCGTTGCAACTGAACACCGGCCCGTGCTGCGGAATCTTGATATCAGGGTGCGAGAGGAAGAATTCGCCCAACGCGTTTTCGTAGGTGAAGCCCGTTACGCCGTGGCCGGTGGTGTTCACCAGCATGGTGCTGGAGCCGTACAGGATGTAGCCGGCCGCAATCTGCGCCCGGCCACCCTGCAAAAAGTCCTCCTTGCGGGCCGGGCCGCCAATGCGCGACACCCGGCGATAAATGCCGAAAATGGTGCCGATGCTCACGTTTACGTCAATATTGGACGAGCCGTCGAGCGGGTCGATGGCCACCACGTACTTGCCGTTGTCGTTGCCGGTCTGGATAATTTCCTCGTTCTCCTCCGAGAGCACCGCGCAGGCTTCGCCGCCGTTGGTGAGGGCCCGGATGAAGCGGATGTTGGCTTCCACGTCGAGCTTCTGCTGGGCTTCGCCCTGCACGTTCTGCTCGCCCATGGCCCCGGTAATGCGCAAAAGACCGGCGCGGTTCACGATTTTACCGGCCAGGGTAATATCGTGCAGCAGCTGGCTCAGCTCGCCGGTGGCGTAGGGGAACTCGGCCTGCATGCGCATGATGTAGCGCTCCAGGGTAATGCCAACGGGCGTGGCCAGGGCATTTTCGGTAGTGGTCTGGGACATGGGGTGGATGGTATTACAGTTGGTTAGACCGTCGTGCTTCATCTTGCGTCCGCGCAGTCGAAGCATGACGGTCAGGGAAGAGCCGTGTTCTACGAGGCTTGTTTCTGAGCTTGCCACAGCACTACCTGCCAGCCTTTTTTCTTGTCCTTTATCTGCACCACCACGTACTTGATACGGGCTACGCTGGTACTACCATCGAGCTTGGGCGGCGAGGTGATTCGGATGGTGCCGTTCACCACGGCCGTCTTGTCGTCGTTGTAGGAGCGCACGTTCAGGGCATCAATTTCGATGCTGCCGTACTGGCTTTTGCCGTCGCGGATGCTCTGAATGTATTCGGCTTTGGTGTTTTCGTAGCCGTCGCCGTGGATGTAGACCAGGTCATTGCCCAGCACTTTTTCGAGCACGGCGTAGTTCTTTTTCACCTGCGCCTCAAAGCGCTGGCGTTCGAGGGCTTCCACTTCTTTTTCGGCAGTCATTTTCCTGGATTTGGGGACCTGAGCGAAGACAAGTAAGGGCAAAACCAGCAATAGCGCCAGCAGTAACGCCAGCAGTAACGGCCTCGTTTTCATATTCTTAGAGTCAGGAATGGTGTAGGGACGGGGTCGTACCCAATGGTTATTCGTCGTCGAGCTTGATGGGCTCCATGCGCGGCACCAGCGTGAACATCAGCACCCAGGCCAGCAGATAAGCCGCGCCGCAGATGAAGAACATGATGTAGTATGCCTTATCGATTTGGCCGATGCTTTCGAAGTGCACAAACATGCGTTTTTACACCAGCGCCGTGAGGGCAATACCGCCCAGACCGCCCGCCATACCGCCAATGCCCGTGACCGAGCCCACCGCCCGCTTCGGAAACATGTCCGATACGGTGGTGAAGATATTGGCGCTCCAGGCCTGATGCGCCGCCGCTGCAATGCCGATGACCAGCACCGCCAGCCACATGTTGATGCCCCCAGCCACTGCGCAAACACAATCGGGAACACGCAGCAGGCAATAAGCAGCATCGCCGTTTTGCGGGCCTTGAACGCGGGCATGCCCCGCTTCATAAAGCCCAGCGGCAGGTAGCCGCCGCCCACGCTGCCGATGCTCGACAGCACATACACCGCCGCTACCGACAGGGCAATGGCCGTGCCCTTGAGGTAGTACTGCTTGCCCAGAAAATCGGGCAACCAAAACAGGTAGAACCACCAGATGGGGTCGGGGAGGAACTTGCCAATCACGAAGGCCCAGGTTTGGCGAAAGCTCAGCAGCTTGCCCCACGAGGCTTTGGGCTTTTCCTCTGTCACGCCCTCGGCGGGCAGGCCAGCAGGAATATCGGCGTTGATGTAATCAAACTCAGCCTTGCTCAGGCGGGCGTGCTTAGCGGGCGTTTCGTAATACACTATCCAGAGCACCAGCCAGATAAAGCCCAGCGCACCCGTGATAATGAAAGCCCATTGCCAGCCAATGCTTTCGGCGATGAAGAAGGGCCGACAGGCCCGAAAAAGTAGTTGGGACCGGTCCTGCTTCTTAAAGATTTGGTGAAGCCTCAGCCAAAAGCAAGAGTTGAACAATATTTTTTTGCGCAATCGTTGCCTGGAACGATGCCATGTGCCCCTCTTCCATCCAAACCCGGCACCAAATATGCCTCAGGCACTAAAATTTCAACAAAGCATACCCGGCTTACCCAGCCGACTGCAACAAGACCAATTATTAAACTTTACCAATACAACCGATTCCCAACCCATCACCGACACGGCCCCCGGATTTCACAGATTCCCTCCGTTAAAGGCCCGTAAAAAGCCCCGGGAGCCCGTCGTTTCAAAACGACGGGCTCCCGGGGCTTCCGATTGGCAATTGCGCAAATGGGCCTACGGCGCCACGTTCGGCCCCCACTCCCGCAAGAGGGTTGACAGGGCGGCGGCCGGCAGGGCCAGGCTCAGCAGCACCCGCTATTCAAACGGGATGCTTATTTCATGCGCTGTTTCACGCAAGCCCGGCCCTACCAGTAAATGGTGTACAAGGCAGTGATGATGACCAGGATAACGGCCGTGCCAATGGCAAAGCTGGGCTGCGGCTTAAACATGCTGCTGTCGATTTCCAGACCGTTGGTTTTCACGCCGCGGCTCTTCTCATACAGGCTGATAATAATCATCCCAATCACACAGAAAACGAACACGAAACCCATCCGGTCGAGGAAGGGAATTTCGTAGACGCCGGCGGCATTTTTGATGGAGAAGCCGAAGGGCGAAAGGAACGACAGGTTCACGATGCCGGGCAGGAACTTGAGCAGAATCGAGAGCAGGAAGCCGCCGATGGTGGCAAACAGCGCCGCGCTCGACGTGGTTTTCTTCCAGAAGAAGCCCAGGATGAACATGGCAAAAATGCCCGGCGACACAAAGCCTGTGTACTCCTGAATGTACTGGAAACCGCCTTTTTTGTCGATGCCCAGGTGCGGCGCGATGAGCACGCCCAGAATCATGGCCACGACTACGGCAATTTTGCCGGTGCTCACCAGCGTCTTTTCGGAGGCGCTGGGGTTGATGACTTTCTTGTAAACGTCGAGCGTGAAGATGGTGGCAATGGAGTTGGCTTTGCCGGCCAGCGAGGCCACCACGGCGGCCGTGAGGGCGGCGAAGGACAGACCCTTGAGGCCCACGGGCAGGATGTTGAGCAGCACCGGGTAGGCGCGGTCGGGGTTCAGCTCGCCGCCCGAGACCATGGCCTTGCCGAACTCACCAAAGATGTCCTGCTTATACAGCACGTAGGCCGCGATGCCGGGCAGCACCACAATCACGGGCATCAGCAGCTTGAGGAAGGCGGCGAACAGGATACCGGCGCGGGCCGTGGGCAAATCGGCCCCCAGGGCGCGCTGGGTGATGTATTGGTTGCAACCCCAGTAGTTCAGGTTCACAATCCACATGCCGCCGAGCAGCACCGTGAGGCCCGGCAGGTCCATGTAGTTTTCGTTGTCGCGCTTGAAAATCATCTGGAAGTGGTCGCTGGCGTGCTCCGTCATCAGGCTGAAGCCGTTGAGGACGCCCGAAGAGCCGTAGTGCTCAGCTACCAGGTTCAGGGCCAGGTAGGTGGTAGCCAAGCCGCCGAGAATCAGGAAGAATACCTGAATAACGTCGGTGAAGCCAATCACCTTCATGCCGCCGAGGGTGATGATGACCGCGAAACCGGCCAGCATGTACATACAGAACGTGAGGTTGAGGCCCGCGATGCTGCTGATGGCAATGGCCCCGAGGTAGAGAATGGAGGTCAGGTTGACCACGATGTAAAGCGCCAGCCAGAACAGGGCCATAATCATGGCCACCGTGCCGTTGTAGCGCTGGCTCAGGAACTGCGGCATGGTGGCAATGTTGTTCTTCAGATACACCGGGATGAAGAACACGGCTACCACGACCAGCGTAATGGCGGCCATCCACTCGTAGGTGGCAATGGCCAGGCCCATCTTAAAGCCCGAGCCCGACATGCCCACAAACTGCTCGGCCGAGATGTTGGAGGCGATGAGCGAGGAGCCGATGGCCCACCACGTCAGGGAGCCTTCGGCGAGGAAATAGTCTTTGGAATCGCCTTCGATGGTGCCGTCGTGGCCGGTTTTGCGCCGATAAATCCAGATGCCGTAGCTGGATACGATGATGAAGTAGACGAAGAAAACGATGTAATCAATCGTAGCGAGCTGGTTCATTGAACGAAGAATGGGAATTTAGAGCAACGCGACTGCCCGCACCGGCGGGCGCAGTGTGGCGAGGCTATGGTAAAGTAATGTTCCGGCAAAAAAACCGCTTCTGAAAGGAAAATCTTTGCTTTAATTGCGCAATCGTTTTCGAAACCGTTACCGATAATTACCTGGCTAGTGAGTGCTCACCAGCCTTCACCGTCCAAAACAAAGCCAGCCGGGAAATTCCCGGCCAGCTTTGGTCGGCGCATTACTTCTTCGATTTACTTGCCTAGCAGCCAGGCAGCCAAATCCTTACCGGCCTGAAAATCCTCGAACGAAGCCGGGATTTTGCGGCCGTCGGTGTATTCGTTGTACAGCCACGGGTCGCCGAGGATGAAGACTTTGCCCTTGCCCAGGCGGGCCGTGGTCATGATAATTTTATCGTTATTGACGACCAGCGGCCGGGCCGGCGGCCGGGCCGGCGGCCGGGCCGACAGCACTGCCAGCTCCTTCACATAAGCAGTTTTGGCATTTTTGAAAACCACACTACCGGAGGTCAAATCCACTTTGCCCTGCTCGAACTGGGAGCCCTGCACCATGTTCACGCTCTGATTGGTGAACTGCACGCCGAAGTTTTTGGTCAACTCGTTGAAGTATTTGGTTTCGCAGTTGGCCGTGTCGTTGGCCAGCAGCACGAGGGTGCCGCCGCCGCGCACCCACTCAGTGATAACCTTGCTGTCGGCGGGCTGGATGTAGTTGGGCTTGGGCGACTCCTTGCGCGAGTCCGGGTCGACGATGATGTACACGCTCAGGGGCTTGAGGCTGGCGGCGGTGGGCGCGGCGGGCACGGATACCGTTTTGGCCCCCAGCTCACGGAGCTGGGGGCCCCACAGCCAGAAGCCGCCATGCGTACGCTCTTCCCAGGTGTAGTGCCATTGCTCGGGCTCGCCGGGGAGGGGGCTTTTGCGCGTTTCGTGGTTGAAGTAGTAGTCGAGGCCCACAGTTTTGCCCTGACCGAGGGCATTTTCGGCGGCAATCTCCATCTCGGTGCTGGCCAGAATGAAGGGCCCCCACGCCCTTCAAATCGTTCTTGCGCAGCGGTTCGGTAAGGTAGTAGTCGAAGGAGCCATTGCGGTGGGGCTTGCCGCCCAGGCCGCCCACGCTCACGGTACCGTTGAAGGCAAGTGCGCCGTCGGCACCCGTTTCCACGAAGGTTTTCAGGATGCCGTCGTAGCCTTTGCGGGCCACGGCGGCGCACTTTTTGTCGAGGTAGCCCATCCGCACGCCTTTGGCCAGCGCGTATACGAACATACTGCTGCCGGAGGCTTCGGCGTAGTTGCCCTTGCGGGTTTCCTGGCCCATCACGAGGCTCCAGGTGCCGGTTTTGGGGTCCTGATACCGGGCCACGGCAGGGGCCAGGCGTTGCAGGGCCTTGAGGAGCAGGGGCCGCTGCGGGTGGTTTTCGGGGAAGTAATCGAGCACGTCGACCAGGCCCATGGCGTACCAGCCCATGGCGCGGCCCCAGAAGCTGGGGCTCTGGCCGGTAGTTTTACTGGCCCAGGGCTACTCCCGGCTTTCGTCGTAGCCGTGGTAGAGCAGGCCGGTTTTGGGGTCCACAAGATGCTTCTCAATCAGGGCAAACTGCTTGGCTACGTCATCGAGCCCGGCCGGCTGGTTGAAAATCCGGCTGTACTCGGCGTAGAACGGCTCGACCATGTATAGGCCGTCGAGCCACATCTGGTTGGGGTAGGTTTTCTTGTGCCAGAAGCCGCCTTCTTTGGTGGGGGGGGCTGGGTTTCGAGCTGCTTGTGCAGCAGCTGCGCGGCCTTTATGTACTTGTCGTTGCCGGGCACCGACAACTGGCTCAGCAGCAGCAGGGCGTGGCCAGTAGTGATGTTATCGAGCTGGTATTCATCAGCCTTATAAGTGCGAATGCTGCCATCCTTTTACACAAACTGGTCAACATCTTTCTGAATGCAAGTGAAGTAGCGGCCGTCGCCGGTGCGCTGCCACACGCGTTCCAGGGCCTTCAGCATCAGCCCCTGCTAATAGTCCCAGCGGGCCGATTTCCGGTTACCGATAACGATGGAGTCAGGGCTCCAGGAAATGAAGGCATCGGCCATGCGCTGCGAATACGGTCGCGGAGGGGCCGTCTGGGCCGAGCCGGTTTCCGCCAGCAGCGTGAGGGCCAGCAAGGGAAGGAGGAATTTTCTCATAGTCATGATTTGCAAATGGCGCTGCCGGACGCCCCCCCCCGGCCCCCTCTCCGAAAAGGAGAGGGGGGAGAGTTCTGGTGAGTTGTGCACCTATAGCCAAATAATGTCGGCTGGCGCCACTCTCCTTTTCGGAGAGGGACGGGGGGGGGGGGGGGGTGAGGCGACCTTTCGCGCCGTTATGCTACCGCGCCGCCACTGGAGTTGTTTAGAAAGTACCGTGGCCGGTGATAGCGATGTTGGTGAGGTCGGTACCCGACAGCGGGGCCTGGCTGCGGATGGCCTCCTCCCCTTCCCAGGTGGTTTTGATGAGCGGATACTGGCTGCGGTCGGCCGTAAACTGCACCAGTGCGCCATCGGCCAGGTGCAGGTTCACATTGCTTTTCAGGCTGATAGGCCCGGTGAGCCACAGGCCACGCGGCACCAGCACGATGCCGCCGGCCACGGCGCAGGCCTCAATCGCCTTGCGGAATGCCTCGGTGTTCAGAGTCTGGCCGTCGGCCACCGCGCCGTATTTGGTCAGGTTGAAGGTGTCCTTCTTAAAGGCGGTTTGCAGCACCACGGGCAGGTCGGCGGTGAGCTTGCCCGCAAATACAGTGCGGCTGAGGTGGCTGGCCAATGCCAACTTTTGGGCTGCTACATCCTCGGCTACCAGCTGGGCCACGCGGGTGGCTCCATACTCTGAGAAGTGGGTGTCGTCGTTTTTGGCGGGGGCTACGGGGTTGGGCTGGTAGTAGCCGTTCTGGTAGCTCCAGAACAGCGGGCGGGTGCCGGCCTCGCCCAGGCCCGAGTACAGGGCCCAGCTTTTCTCGTGCAGGTCAATGAGCGGCACTTTCTGGGCTTTGGCCACCTCGCGCACCACGCCGGCGTACTCGCTGTGGTCGTCCTTGCGCTTGCCATTGCTATCGAGATATCGGCGACCTACCGGCTTGATCAGCAGGATATTCGCCCCTTTGGCCCTGCCCTCCTGCACAAATTTGGTGAGCAGCTGGCGGTACAGCGTCTGGGCCGTGGCCGAGCGGGTGCTGTCTTCGGCTTTGGAGTCGTTGTGGCCAAACTGGATGAATACCCAATCGCCGAGCTTAATGACTTCGAGCACCTTGGCCCAGCGGCCTTCGCGCAGGAAGCTTTTGGTGCTGCGCCCGTTCACGGCGGTGTTGCGAATCACCACGCCGCCGTCGAAGTACTGGCCGAATTCCATGCCCCAGCCGCGCTCGGGCTTGGTGAGGTCGGGCTTGTCGGCCATGGTGGAATCGCCGACCAGGAAAATCTGGGTTTTGGGGGTTTCGGCCGGGTGCCAGGCCATGGTCAGGAAGGCAGCCAGGCCGGCCAGTATCGTTACGAAGGTTGATTTCATTGAAGGAAAACCAAAGGTGGGACTCGCGCTGGCCGGAGCCATCAAGGGATTGTAAAGGCAGGGTTGCCCTAACAGTCTTAGACCAGACGCGCCCCGAAAACAGCCTGTTTTTGCCGGATTAGGCACCTTTAATTGCGCAATCATTGCCGGGAACGTTGCCACGTCGGCCCGTCTTCCCCAACAATCCCGTTTCAGCCATCGCAATCCATTCTGAGATTTATTCTACGACCAACGAAGCCCCGGCTCCGGCCGGGCGCGGGTGGGAACGTTCCCGACAAGGATTGCGCAACTATAGTCCCGCAAAGCTTTTGCATTGGCCAACCAAAGCCAGACATTGTGAGGGTAATGTCTGGCTGAGCTACGCTCGGCGGCACGCACCCTGGTTTTTTATCCATTCATTTTCCACCGATTCGTCCTTTACCTCACCCTATTTCCAATACTCCCGATGAAAAAAATCTACTTCCGGCATTCCTGCTCTTAGGTGGCCTCGGCTTTGCCGAAAAAGCCAACGCCCAAACGGCAGCCTTCGTGCAATATCCCCTCACCATCAACGGCAGTGACAACGCCACCGTGCTCTCCACCGGCGTTACGACCAATGCGCCGGTGCTGCACCGCATCGTGCTTTCCGATGGCGGCACGGCCGGCGGCCTGGTTCCCGCCTATTGCATCAAAGGCCAGGCTATTGGCGCAGTCGCCGATGGCACTGGTTTCAGCACGCTGGCCAGCTCGCCAAAAGGCATTGCTTACGAGCAGTTTTCCATCACAGCTACGGCCGCTTTACGCGTCGATTCGCACGACTTCAATATCCGCACGACCCAAAGCACTAACAGCCGGCTGTCGCTGCTGTGGCCGCTGAACGGGTTCATCACGGACTCGACGGAATTCAGCTACGCCAAAGGCCCTGCCACCAACCCGGGCACCAGCACGAGCTTACCCGTCACCCCCGGCGGCATTTTGCCGTCGGCCCACAATGGCACGTTTGGCACCGGCATTACGGGTCCCAGCGCCGCTACGGCATACGCTTACATGCCCCAAGACAACTCCCTGAACCCCAAAGACGGTTTCCTCTTTGCATTCAACAACAACGCTACGGGCCTGACCCTGGCCGCCGGCCAGACGCTGATGGTACGCCTCTACACGGCCCTGGGCAGCAACACCGTCGGCCGCTGCGTGCTGCTCAGCAACATGACCTTTAAGAGCCGGCAGGCTTACGTTCCCATATTCCTGGCTACCCGCTCGCTGGTGGCTACCAACCTGGGCGTGTACCCCAACCGCACGCAGAACCGCCTGAACGTGCCCCATACCGCCGCCAGCCGCGATGCCCGCGTCACGGTATTCCGCACCACCGGGGCCCGGGTTGCCAGCTTCAGCGCCCAGCCCGGCACCACCGAAACGGCCGTAGACCTGAGCAACCTGAGCCGTGGCCTCTACCTGGTAGAGTACGCCGACGGTGGCCAGCGCAGCAGCGCCCGCATTGCCAAGGAATAGCCTGTTCCGGCTTTCGCCCGTTTGCAACGCGCCCCTGGCTCTGCCGGGGGCGCGTTTTGTTTTAGGTGTTATCGAAGTGAGCGCCGCAGCAAGCTGGCATGCCGCCGCCCGGTGCGCAAGTGAAACAGCCGTAATTTCTGTCAGGAAAGCGGCATGTTGGCACTTCCCGCTTGTTCACCCCAATCCGGAGTCGTTGCAAACAGCACCGGCTACCGCCTTACTTCCCCTTCACGGTGAGCGTGCTGCTGCCCAGGGCGGGCATGCCGTCCAGGCTCAGGCCCTCGGCCACGGCCTGGAAGGTGCCGCTGCCGTCAGCGGTGAAGAAGTGCAGCTCGGCCTCGCCCTTGGCGTTGGTCCGCACGATGGGGTTCCAATAGAGGGTGCTGGTGCGCGGGTCGGCGGGCGGGTTGGTGAGCAGGGCGTTGTAGCGGGGCTGGTAAAACTCGCGCACCTCGGCGAAGCCAGCCATCTTCACAATGGCAATGCCCGGCGAAGGGCCTTTATCGGCGCCCTTGTAGTTGGGGTCGGCGCGCTTGGTGTAGATGGCGATGGCCCCGCCGGTGCCGCCAAAAATAGCCGCCTCGGCACCCTTGAATATCTCAACCGACTCGACATCATTGGACGACATGTTGGCAATGAAATCGAGGTCGACCCGCTGCCCATCCAGAATAAACAGCGGCGTGCCCGAGTTTCGGATTTGAACCGACAGGTTGGGGGCCTGGCCCGTAATTACGAGGCCCGCCACGCGGCCCTGGAGCAGCTGCAACACGTTCATACCCGACTGCGAAGCCGACATTTCGGTGAAGTCGACCACCGTGCCGCCGGTGGCGCCATAGAGGCGGCGCGGGTCGTCGGAGGGGATTTTCACGCGCTTGGCCGTCACGGCCACGTTGCTCAGAGTGATGTTGCGAATGGCTCTCTCGGGGTGCATATCGAGGTCGGCGGCCTGGGCCTGGCGGCTGCGGCGCACGAAGGCGGCCACCCCCGCCGGGGCGGCCGCCAGCGAGGGCAGCGGCGGCAGCGCCTGGGTAGGTATCGCGGGGCCTTCATCGGGCAGAATGAGCACGTTGCTACCGCCCTGCGACCGCCGCGCCTGCAGCGTGATAACGGCCGTATCGACCACCGGAATGCCCACGAAGCTAAAGCGGCCATTGGCGTTGGTGGTGCCGGTGGTCACGTTTTTGGAAGGGCGCGTTTGCAGGAAGGTGAGCTGGCTGTTGGCAATGGGGCGGCTGCCGTGCTCGCTCACGACCTGACCCACCAGGCTCAGGTCGTGCTCGGCGCTGAAGGGCTGAAGCGGGGCCTGGCCGGCCAGCACCTGCTTCCACACAAAGCGCCGCCAGCCCTGGGTGAGCAGCAGGTCGTCGAGGGCCAGATTGGGGCCGGCCGAGGTGCTGCGGAAGTAGTAGCCCGGGTTTTCCACGTAGCCCACCAGGTCAGAGGTCAGCAGCAGGTTCGAGGCAATGGTTTCGGCGGTGGGGTCGAGGGCACTGAGGCCGGCATCGCTCACACCGAGCGAGAAATTAGTGGCCACCGGCTGGCCGGCGGCGTCGGTCACGCGCACGGCCAACTGCACCGGCGCGTGCGGCCCATAGCTGGGCTGGTCTGGGGTGATGCTGATGCGCAGCCCGGCCGGCCCATTCTGCACAAAAGCCAGCCGCTCGCACCGCGGCGTGCCCTCCGCATCGAACAGCGTGAAATGCACGATGCCGCTGGGGTAGTTCTTTTTGGGCATGCGCCACGCGGCGGGGGCATCGCCAGTGAAGGTGCGGGGGCCGGGGTATACCGCCACGCCGCGCACCTGGGTCATGAGCTGCACGGGGCCAGGAGCGGGCGCGCCGGGCACGCCCCGGTAGCGGGCCTCTACGATAAAGTTTTCGCCACCATCCACTACGTGCAGGGTGTAGCCGCTGGGCTGCACGGCGGGCAGCGGGTAGTCGGCGGTGCTGCCATCGGGCATGGTGAAGTGGGCGTGGTAGCGCTGGCCGCTGCCGGGCAAAAAGGCAAAGCGCCCCATGCCCGCGTGCCGGCTGCTGAAGGAGGGCACTACCACCCCATTTTTATCATTCAGAATCTGGCCGCGCACGTCGAGGCCCCGGCCGTTGGGGTCGGTGGCTTTGCAGGCCACCACGGCGGGCAGCCCCTCCACGAGGTAGCCGCCTTCGGGCAGAAACTGCACATCGGGGCGGGCGGCGGCGGCGGCGCGGGCGCGGGCAAAGGCCGTGGTGGGCACGGCCACCGGGCGGGGCTCCTGCGGGCCAATGGGCGAGGCCGGCCATACGCTCAGCCGGCGGCTGTACACGAACTCGTCGCCGGCGTTGCGCATCCAGTTGGTGTAGGCCCGCAGCACGTAGGTGCCAGCGGCCAGGGTATCGGTAATGGCGAGGTCGCCGCTGGCACGGCCGCCCTGCAGGCGCAGGGTGCGGCGGGCCACCACCCGGTGCTCGGGCGAAACCAAATCGACGTGCAGCACCTGGCTGAGCGAGTCGAGCCGGTGCGCCGAAGCATCAACCACGTAGGCACTGAACCAGATGGTTTCGCCGGTGCCGTACACCGGCCGGTCAAGGTGCAGGTACACTTTTTCCTGCCGGGCGGCGGCGTAGTACTCGGCCAGCTGCCGGGCAATGCGCGGCAGCAGCCCATCCTCGGGCGGGCGCAGCCGAAACGCGGTGAGGCCAATGGCAACGGCCAGCCCGGCGGCCAGCATTCCTTTTTGCACGCGCACTACTTTCATGGTTGCATTCAGTCGAAAACAGACGGCCCGCACACACGGGCCGGCTCCTAGATTACCGCACAAAGATGGCGACGACATGAAGCACCGGCCCACCCGGGCACCTTCCTTAGCGACAGCAAGCTACTCGCCAGCGCGCTACTGCCGGGGTTTTTGGGGCGGCTTGGGCAAAAAATCGGTACTCTTGTTAGGACTTACGCACTCGACTATACAAGTGCTTGAATGAGTGGTTTTTGGAGCAACTGCCGCAGGTAGGGTGCCCATTGCTGTTGGTCACCTGATAAATAGTTTGCCCCATGCGGCGGGCGTGTTGACGCAGCGATACCCAGGCCAAGCAACAACAGGCCAAGTGGTTGCGTTGCGCCATCTCCTTCCGGCACGGGCACTTCTCCGACCCCGTCAACTGTTTGAAGCTGCGGTGAAACTCCTCTACCTGCCAACACACCTGCACGGCTTCAATCACCATTTCGCGGGTCAGATGAGCAGCCAAGTGGTTGGTAATAAACCATTCAATGTCGCCGTTCGTGGCCACTAGCTTGAAGAGTTTTACGCCAAAGGGCACTTCTTTCAGGCGCACTTCCACGCCCTGACTCCAACCGCCGGGCGGCGGCGCTAAGCGGCCAGGCCGGCCACCAATGCCACGAGGCCCAGGCCAACCCGCGCCGCTGGCCGGCCGGCTGCAACACGAAGCGAAGAAAACGGAGTGGAGAATAAATTCATTGCGGGAAATCTGGGGTGCTGATAAAAGAATCACCCAGGCCCGCCGCACCAAAACAGCCGCGGCAGGCCGGTAATTCTGTATGCTAATATTACGGCCCCAATGGCTCGTAATATGCCTTCAGGACCCTTTTTATTCGCGCAATCGTTGCCGGGAAGGATGCCACCCGGCACAACCAACGCCCCATGCAGCCGACCGCAACGCAAAACGTCCTGCTTCGCAACCGAAGCAGGACGTTCTTTACTATTGGTGCTGCTGGTACTTATTCCTTCTCAAACACCGCCGATACCCAGCTACGCAGCGTGCGGTGGCGCTGGTAGCGCAGGCCATGCTTGCTGGCCTCGGCCTGAATTTTGGGCAGGTCTTCCTCGTAGAAGCCGCTGAACAGGATGGGCCGGCCGCTGGGCAGCAGGCGGGCGTACTCGTGCATATCCTCCAACAGCACGTTGCGGTTGATGTTGGCCAGAATGAGGTCGAAGGGCTCCTCGTTGGCGAGGGTTTCCACGCCGCCCAGGCGACACTCGATGCCGTGGCACTGATTTTCGGCGGCGTTGTCGCGGGCATTTTCCACGGTCCAGGGCTCGGTGTCAACGGCCAGCACCTGGCGGGCCCCCAGCATCTCAGCCATAATGGCCAGAATGCCGGTGCCGGTGCCCATGTCCAGCACGCGCAACCCTTTATGGCTCACATCAAGCTGATTTTCAATCATCAGGGCCGTGGTTTCGTGGTGGCCCGTGCCGAACGACATGCGCGGCATTATCACAATGTCGTAGTCGACACCGGCCGGCTCGGGGTGAAACGGCGCACGCACCGATACCCGCTCGGCAATGATGAGAGGTTGGAAGTTCTTCTCCCACTCGGCATTCCAGTTCTGGCGGGTAATCACGCGGTGCGAATGGCTCAGCTCGCCCTGGCCCTCGTAGCGGCTCATGATTTCGGCCACCGCGTCGGGGTTGAAAACATCTTCGGTGGTGTAGGCCTGGAAGCCTGCATCGGTATCCTCAAAGGTGTCGAAACCCACTTCGGCCAGCTCGGCCACCAGAATGTCGGCCAGCTCGCGCGGGGCTTCGACGGTCAGTTCAATAAAATCCACTTGGTTGAAGTTATAAGTTAAGCGTTAGGAGTACTCTACCCTACTATTTTTCAGGTACAAAAACGGGGCAGCCCGACCTTTGGGGTTCCGACACCACCAAAAATCCGTTCTGCCCCGTGAAGCAACACTTCGCCGCTAAAATTACGACGCTTTTGCAGCAGGCCCCGTTTGTGGGCCACTTGTCCCGCCAAAAGTTTGTGGGCCAGTTCATTCTTGGCCTGATAAAGAGCCGCAACGTGCAATTCGGCGAGGTGGCCCAGCACCTCAATGACGCGGCCAAGCCCGCCTCGAACGAAACGCGCATTCAGGACTTTTTCCGCGAAGTCGACCTCAATTACGTACTGTTGGCCAAGCTTTTACTGAGTTTGTTGCCTGCGCAGGGCAAGCTGCGCTTATGCCTCGACCGCACGGAGTGGGACTTCGGCCAGTGCCAGGTGAACATCCTACTCGTCACCGTCGGCACGGGCGAAGTCCACGTGCCCCTTTATTGGCACCTACTCGACAACCGCAGCGGCAACTCCAACGCCGCCGACCGCATCGCCGTGCTCGAAATCTGCGTGGCCTTGCTGGGCAAAGACTGCATCGGCCTGGTCGTGGGCGACCGGGAATTTGTCGGCCATGCGTGGTTCAAGTGGCTCAAAGACAACGGGCTTAATTTTATCATGCGCCTGCCCAAGCACCATTGCCTGACCCACGCCGACGGCCGGCGGCAGGCCGTGGCCGACCTGGGCCTGGTGCCGGGGCAGGTGCGCCGCTTCGCCCACGTGCAGGTCGACGGGGTTTGGGGGCAGGTCTGGGTCAAGGCCGTGGCGGCGGACGCGTTTGTCTTCCTGTTTGCCACGGCCGGCCTGAACCACCTCGCGCAACTCTACGCCAAGCGCTGGACGATTGAGCAATGCTTTCAAAATCTGAAAGGGCGGGGCTTTAACTTGGAAGCCACCCACTTGCGCTGTTTCCAAAAGCTGCGCAAGCTCGTGGCCCTGGTCAGCCTGGCCTACGCGTTTTGTCTGGGCGTGGGCGCGGCCGCCCACGGCGGCCGCCAGCCCATTGCCCGCAAAAACCACGGCTACCGGGCCGCCAGCCTGAGCCGCCACGGCCTCAATCTGCTCCGCCAACTCGCCCGCCCGCTGACCCTGCCCGAGGACCCATTGGCCCGCTTGGTTGAAACGCTACTGAACTGGATTACGAGGCAACTTGCTAAAAATCAATTACTAAAAATAGTAGGGTAGAGTACGTTAGGAGTTAAGAGTTTGAGAACCGAAAGATTGAAGTTGAAGCCGTTTAACAGTTCAACTTATAACTTTTAACTCCTAACTCTTAACTCCCCTTAATTGGTCTTGCAGCCGGCGAAGGAGCGCACCGTGGTGTAGTGAATGCTGAAATCAGCGCGGCTGCGGTCGGTTACCACCAGCAGCACGTAGTCGGCAAAGTCGCGGGCGGGGGCTTCGGCCCACAGGCCGGGCTTATCGGCAAACAGCTTGTTGTTCTCCTTGAAAATCAGCACATCGGCAAAGGCTTCTTCGGGCTCTACGTACACCGTGCCGTAGCAGTAGCTGCGCCGGCCCGGGTCGGTTTCGAGATAGACTGAGCCGAAGATTTTGCACGGCTCCAGCGGGCCGGCCGCCGGGCTTTTGGCGGGTAGCAGGGCCAGCAGGAGCGTGAGAATGAAGGAGAGCATTGAGGAAGGGTTGAGTTTTGAATGTTGAGGGTTGAGTGTAGGATGTCAAATGCAATGCCGCGTTGCGCGTTCAACTCAACACTCAACCCTAAAAATTCAACCCTTCTTAAAACGACTGGATAATCGTGGTGAAGTCCGCCGCTTTCAGGGCCGCGCCGCCGATGAGGCCGCCGTCCACGTCGGGCTGCGAGAACAGCTCCTTGGCATTCTGCGCATTAGCCGAGCCGCCGTAGAGAATGGTGGTATCGAGGGCGGCTTCGGCGTCGTAGGCGCGGGCAATCTGCTCGCGGATGAAGGCGTGCACTTCCTGCGCCTGGGCGCTGGTGGCGGTGCGGCCCGTGCCGATGGCCCAGATGGGCTCGTAGGCAATCACGACCTGGGCAAATTCCTCATTGCTGAGGTGGAACAGGCCATCAGTGAGCTGCTTGCCAATGTATTTAAACGTTTCGTCGGCCTCGCGGGTATCCAGCGACTCGCCCACGCAGAAAATGGGCTTGAGGCCGGCGGCCAGGGCGGCTTTCAGCTTCTGGCTCAGCAGCTCGTCATCTTCGCGGAAGTACTGGCGGCGCTCCGAGTGGCCCAGAATCACGTATTCGCAGCCCACTGAGGCCAGCATTTTGGCCGAAACTTCGCCGGTGAAGGCGCCGCTTTCTTTCTGGTGGCAGTTCTGGGCCCCGAGGTGAAAATTGGAGGCTTGCGGCAGCTGCTGGCCCACGGCGTGCAGGAACGGGAAAGGCGGGCAAATCACGACGGTGGGCGCGGAAGCCGCGCCCGCTTCGCCGGCCAGACTGGTGATTTCACCTACCAGGGCCAGGGCCTCGGGGTAGGTCAGGTTCATTTTCCAGTTGCCGGCAACAAGTTTTTGGCGCATAATCGAGCGGGTCAGGTAAGAAGGTTGGGACTACCTGCAAAGCTACGGGCCAAACCGGCGGCGGCGCACCCGCACCCGCGCCGCGCCACGCCGGGCCACGCCGCTACTCGGAGGCGCGCATGGTGTTGCGGGCGGCAATCTCGGCTTCGGCGGCGGCGGCGGCTTCGTCGCGCAGCTGCCAGGGCGTTTTGCGGCCGCCCAGCCGCGAGAGCACAACGCCCGCAATGGCCACCACGGCCGCGCCAATCAGCGCGGCCCAGCCCAGCTCGGGCACTTCGCGCAGCCGCACTACCCACACGGCCACCAAGGCCCAGGCCACCACCAGTGGGAACACCATATCGCGAAACACGCGGCTCATAATCAGCCCCAGCGCCACCACCACAAAAATCAGCCCCAGCGTGAGGGTTACCGATGCACCTTCGGCCGTTTGCCAGCCCAGCTGCTGCAGCCCGATGGTGATGTTGATGACCGACGCCACCGAAATCCAGCCCAAGTACAGCGAGAACGGCACACCCGCCAGCGCCGGAGCCGCGTCGGCGAAAATGCGCCGCCGGGCCCGCCCGTAAGCCACTATCAGGCAGCCGAGAATGAGCAGCATCACGCCCACACTGGGCAAAATCAACTCATAGGCAAACAGGACCACCCAGGCCCCGGTGGCAACACTGGCCAGCGTGAGCGGCTTGGCCAGGGCATCAGGCAGCGATATTCGCCGTTGCGCCGGCAGCAGCTGCCACACCGCATAAATGGTCAGGGCCAGAAAAATCAGCCCCCAGATGCTGAACGCGTAGCCCGCCGGCGTGAACAGCGTGGGGTACTTGGCCGAAACCGCACCCATCGTTTGCCCGGCGAAGGGACGGGTATTTGAATAATAGTTGAGGGCAATATTGCCGATGATGGCCAGCGCCGTCAGCCACCGCCAAAGCCGACCCGTGCCCGACCGGTTAGCGGCAGCGTAGTGGTCCGGAGGCGTTGTAGCGGTGGGCATAGTCACGAGGATGGATGTGAGGGGGGAAGTGAACTTACGTATTAATCTTTATGGATGGTTCTACGTTTTTCAGACCATCCCGAATCACTTTCCGGCTACCGCAGCCACTACCCTACAGGACAACGCATTGGCCGGTATTCGGCTTGCTTAACAGACACGACCTACTCTACTGGTATCAGGCCGCAAAGTATTGTTCAATCAATTCATCGGTCAATTCCCGTTTCAGTACTTGCCCGTTGCGGACGGCCGGAAATGCGGTGCGGCAAAAACCCGCCATGCGCTGAAAGTCGAACAGCGCATGGCAATACCCGTTGATGAGCAGGGCCGCCGCCGTGCCGGCCACGTCCCAGAATACCTGTAGCCGCACGGGCACCTGCCGGTCGGCCACGTTGGCCACATCATAAATATGCAGGGCATCAAGCAGCTCCATGGTGGTGCCCGGGCGAACGGCATACAGGTACCCCGTCGTGCCATCATCCTCAAACACCACGCCTATCGTGCCGGCCGCCGACGTGCTCTCGATAAAGGCATTGGGCGTCCCAATCGTAATTTTTGCTTCGACACCGAGCTGCATAATGGCTGAGCTTAGGAAACCTTCTCGGCCAGGAAGCGGGCCGTGTGGTTGGTGTCTTTCAGCTTCACCATGTCCTCCGGCGTGCCTTCGAAGAGCAAGTGACCGCCGTTCAGGCCACCCTCGGGGCCGAGGTCGATAATCCAGTCGGCGCACTTGATGATGTCGACGTTATGCTCGATGATGAGCACGGAATTACCCTGCTCGATGAGCGCATTCAGCGCACCCAGCAGCTTGGCGATGTCGTGGAAATGCAGGCCGGTACTGGGTTCGTCGAAGATGAACAGGATTTTATCCTGCTGCAGCGTCGCGCCTTTGGTGAGGAACGAGGCCAGCTTCACGCGCTGGGCCTCGCCGCCGCTCAGCGTGTTGGCCGACTGCCCGAGGCGGATGTAGCCCAGGCCCACGTCTTCGAGCGGCCGGAGGCGGTCGGCCACTTTGGGCTGGCTCTGGAAGAACTGCACGGCATCGGTCACCGTCATTTCCAGCACCTCATAAATGTTTTTGTCCTGGAATTTGATTTCCAGAATATCCTGCTTGAACTTCTGGCCACCGCAGCCCTCGCAGGTCAGGTAGATGTCGGCCATGAACTGCATCTCGATTTTCACCTGGCCTTCGCCCTGGCACACTTCGCAGCGCCCGCCGTCCACATTAAAGCTGAAGTGCGACGGCTTCAGCCCCCGGGCCTTGGCCAACGGCTGCTCCGAAAACAGCGTCCGGATGGCGTCATACGCCTTCACATACGTCACCGGGTTCGAGCGCGACGACTTACCAATGGGGTTCTGGTCCACGAACTCGACGTGCGACACCTGCCCGCTCACGCCCGTGAGGCGGTCGAATTTGCCGGTGCTTTCGCCCGCGCCGCCGCCCAGCATCTTCATCAGGGCCGGGGCCAGAATGCGCTTGATGAGCGTGGATTTGCCCGAGCCGGATACGCCGGTTACCACGGTCATCACGCCCAGCGGCAGCTTCACGCTCACGTTTTTGAGGTTGTTTTCGCGGGCACCGGTCAGCTCCAGGGCGTTGCGCCAGGGGCGGCGCACTTTGGGCACCGCTACTTCCATTTTGCCGCTCAGGTAAAGGCCAGTATAGGTTTCGGTGTCCTGGAGCAGCTCGGCCATGGTGCCCTGAAACATCAGGTTGCCACCGCCGCTGCCGGCCTCGGGGCCGATGTCGATAATCTGGTCGGCGGCTTCCATCATCTTCTCCTCGTGCTCCACCACCACCACGGTATTGCCGAGCTGCTGCAAGGAGCGCAGCACGCCGATGAGCTGCTCCGCATCCTTGGGGTGCAGGCCGATTGAAGGCTCATCGAGCACGTACATGGAGCCCACAAGTGCCGAGCCCAGCGACGTAGCCAGCGAAATGCGCTGGCTCTCGCCGCCGCTCAGCGTGTTGCTCAAGCGGTTCAAGGTCAGGTACCCCAGGCCCACGCGGTTGAGGTAGCCGAGGCGGTTGGTGATTTCCGTTACGAGGCGTTCGGCCACTTTGGCATCGTGCTCGCTCAGGCTCATGTTCTGGAAGAAAGTCAGCGCGTCAGAGATGGGCAGCAGCACGATATCGGCAATGCTGCGGCCGTCGATGCGCACGTATTGCGCATCCTTGCGCAGGCGGGTGCCCCGGCAATCGGGGCAGGTGGTGCGGCCCCGGTAGCGGCTTTGCAGCACGCGGTACTGGATTTTGTGGGTCTGCTCGCTCACCCATTTGAAGTACTTGTCCAGGCCGTCAAAGTGCTTGTTGCCGGTCCAGAGCAGGCGCTGCTCGGCCTGGCTAAGGTCATTATAAGGCCGGTGAATGGGAAAATCGAAGCGGATGCCGTTTTTCAGCAGCGGCTTCAGCCACTCGCCCTGCTTCTCGGTGCGCCAGGGCGCAATCGCGCCTTCGTACACCGTCAGGCTCTTGTCCGGAATCACCAAGTCCTCGTCAATGCCCAGCACCGAGCCGAAGCCCTCGCAGGTCTGGCACGCGCCATAGGGGTTGTTGAAGGAGAAAAAGTTGACGCTGGGCTCCTCGAAGGTGACGCCGTCGAGCTCGAATTTATCGGAGAAGATGCGGGTTTCGGGTTCTTGGTCGGGAGCAGCCAGCTGCACCACGCAAGTGCCGTGACCCTCGAAAAACGCGGTTTGCACCGAATCGGAGAGGCGAAACAGCAGGTCCTCATCGTCGGGGCGCAGCACGGCGCGGTCCACCATGATGGACACATCGCCCTTCACCTCGGGCTGGTCTTCCCCTATCAGGTCCTCGATTTGCGAAGTCACGCCGTCCACCACCACGCGGCTGTAGCCTTTTTGCAGCAGCAAATCCAGCTCCTTGCTCATGGCCCGGGTCTTGTCGGGGCGGTGCAGCGGGGCCAGAATCATGACCCGGGTGCCGTCGGGCTGCGCGGCCAGAAAGTCCACCACATCGGCCACGTTATCCTTGCGCACCTGCTCGCCGCTGACGGGCGAGTACGTGCGGCCCACCCGCGCAAACAGCAGCTTGAGGTAGTCGTAAATCTCGGTGCTGGTGCCCACCGTCGAGCGGTTGTTCTTGATGCTGACCTTCTGCTCGATGGCAATAGCCGGCGAGATGCCCCGGATGTAGTCCACGTCGGGCTTGTCCATGCGGCCCAGAAACTGGCGGGCGTAGCTGCTCAGACTTTCCACGTACATGCGCTGTCCTTCAGCATATAGCGTATCAAAGGCGAGGCTGGATTTGCCCGAGCCCGAGAGGCCTGTGACGACGATAAACTGGTTACGCGGTAGGGCTACGCTGAGATTTTTGAGGTTGTGAACCCGGGCGTTTTTGATGAGGATAAATTCGCGCGGGTCGAGATTATCAATGGCGTTGTCGGCGGGGGCCGATACCTGCAAAGCGTCTTTTTTGGGCATAAACAAACTAACAGCGGAGGGGGGCCGGAAGGTTTCGGCCATGGGCATTTGCTGCGGGTGCGAAGGTACGGGCGGAGGGGAGTGGCATAAGCTTTAGCTTGTGCGTGCTGACAAATGCACAACAGTGACGCGCTTTCCTTAACATTACGCCACATTTCGTCCCATCAGATACTTATGCCTTTTTCCAGCCCATTAGCCACTCTCTACCAAGTTTTACAAGTAGTGCGGCTCAGTGCCCAGACTCACGCGGACTTACTCCGCAAAAGCGAAGCGGCTACCCGTGCCGCACTCATTGACCCGATTTTACGGTCGCTGGGCTGGGATACTGCATAATGTGGGAATGGTTGAGCCCGAAAAAACTATAAATACCGCTTGGCGAGCCGATTACGCCTTGCATAACGCCGAGAACAGTATTGACCTTCTGATTGAAGCTAAATGTTTGGGTTCGAATTTGGAGAAGTACAGTACCGTGCAGCAGTTACTCAGCTATGCCTTTGGGTTTGGGGTACTGAAAGTTGTGGTTACTGATGGCATTAACTGGCATTTCTACAGCGATTTTAAGCCCGGTAACTCAGTTGCCAATGCTCAATTTAACCTATTGCATGACAATGAAATAACGTGCGCTTTGCAGCTTATCCAATGGCTCGATGCGGCACATAGCGGACACGGCAGCCACTCATCAGCGGCAATTGCTGCGGCAACTGTTATTAAAGCAACTAACCACAGCACTATTCAGTCGCCAAAACCACAACCTACTACCAAGTCGCAGCCGAAAAAATCGAAGGCAGAAGCTATTGAATTTATAGAGGTGAGCCAACTGAACCTAGCCGCTTTGCCCACCGGCCAGAAACCGAAGCAGCTACGGCTACCGAATGGCTCCATCAAAACAATTTCAACTTGGAAAGACATTCTGCTGGAAGTATGTCAAATGGTGCTGAAAACCAACTCGAATATATCAATCCCATTTCCTGATAAGGCTGGCAAATCCCGCTTTATGTTTTCGAGTAGTAAGCCTGAAAAAGGCTCTAGTTCAATAAGCTCTTATAAAGGCAAAGCCATTTTTATTGGCACTCATTACAGTGCAGCCGCTTGCATTGCCAATGCGCTTTATGCCTTGCAACAGCTGCCTTCCAACCAAAAGACGACTACGCTCGCCGTGAGTTTCTAACCACAATAAGGTAGCACACACAAATTTTTTATTTTCATCATTTAGAAGTTTGTCTAATTATCTTCGTACACTTGCAGCGTCATTCACCTCCACGCCAATGAACCTGCTGAACCGCTCCTTCTTAACCACCGCCGCCGCGCTGCTGAGTTTTTCTAGCGCCCACGCCCAAACGGCTCTACCCAGCCTCACCGGCGACTGGTCCGGCACGCTGATGGGCACGCTGGAACTTACCGCGCACCTCACCGACCCGGCCGGTGGGCCGCGTACGGCCACGCTGGATATTCCGGCCCGGCACGCCAACGGCCTGGTCATGCAGTTCACCGCACCCGCCGACAGCGTATACCTGCGCCTGCGCCAGCCCGTGGCCGCGCAGTTTGCCGGCCGCCGCTCGGCCGATGGGCAGCAGCTAACCGGCGAGTGGCAGCAGGGCCTGCGCTCCTTCCCGCTCACCTTCAGCCGGGCGGGCGGGGCCAAAGCCGCCGGCCCCAACCGGCCCCAAACGCCGCAGCCGCCCTTCCCCTACCAGTCGGCCGATGTCACGTTTAAGAATGAAAAGGCCAGCATCACCCTGGCCGGCACCTACACCGTGCCCGCCGCCATGGGCCCGTTTCCGGCCGTGGTGCTGCTCACCGGCTCGGGGCCGGAAGACCGCAACGAAACCATCTTCAGCCACCAGCCCTTCGCGGTGCTGGCCGACTACCTCACCCGCCACGGCATCGCCGTGCTGCGCTTCGACGACCGGGGCGTGGGCCAGAGCGGCGGCACCCAAAAGGGGATGACCAGCGCCGACTACACCACCGATGCTCAGGCCGCCCTGGCCTGGCTGCGGGCCCAGCCGGGCATCCGCAAAAGCCAGGTGGGGCTGCTGGGGCACAGCGAGGGCGGCACGGCGGCCATTGGGGCGGCCGGGCAGCCCGCCGGGCCCGATTTCCTGGTGCTGCTGGCCGCGCCGGGCGTGGCTGGCGATGAGCTGATTGTGCAGCAGTCGCTGGCCTTGGTCGGCCTGAATATCTCGGACCCGGCCCAGCTGGCGGCCCTCGAAAAGCAGCAGCGCAGCATGACCCGGATAATCCAGAAAACCCCCGACGATGCCCAGGCCCGTACCCAGCTCGTGGCGCTGTACAACCCCACCAACGCCCCCAACACGGCGGCAGCCATGGAGGCGCAATACGCCGTGATGGTATCGCCCTTCTACCGCCACCTCCTGGCCGACCGCCCCGCCCAGACCCTAGCCAAAGTGCATTGCCCGGTGCTGGCCCTAGGCGGCAGCAACGACCGGCAAGTGCCCGCCGCCCTGAACCTGGCCGCCACCGCCGCCGGCCTGAAAGCCGCTGGCAACCGCGACGTAACCACCAAAGAATTGCCGGGCCTCAACCACCTGTTTCAGACGGCCGCCACCGGCAGTCCGGCCGAGTACAGCACCATTGAGGAAACACTGGCCCCGGCCGCGCTGGCCCTGATTGGCGACTGGATTGCGCAGCACACCAGGAAATAGCCTCCTTATCTATTGCTAATGCCAACGGCCGCTCCGCAAGAGCGGCCGTTGGCATTAGCTGCCGAGCCATTAAACAAAAAAACAGCAATTGTGATAAAAAACATTTGTTGTACTTTTCAGCCTTGATTTGTCTTGAAACCACTTTATCTACCCTTTTTATATCCTGATTCCATGATAAGATTACTACTCTCCTTTCTGATTTTTCTGGGATTAATTATTCAGCCCCCGGCGCGGGCAATGGCCGCGCCGCCCACGCCCGCGCCGCTCAACGGCCAGTGGAAAGGCCCGTTGAAGCTGCTCGGCGGGGAGATTTCCATCATCATCACCATCGTACCGCTTACCAACGGTGCTTACTACGCCGCCCTCGATGCGCCCCAGCAGCGCATCAGCCGCATGCCGGTGGAAGTAGAGTTGAAAGGCGACAACCTGACGCTGACCATCGAGCAGGCCGGCAGCAGCTTCGTGGGCAAGGTGCTGGATGAAGGCACCACCCTCAGCGGCACCTGGAAGCAGCCGGGCCTGACGGCGCCCATGGTGCTCACGCGGGCGGTGGCCTCCACGCAGGCCATCACCAAGTTCAAGGCGACGCCGCCTTACCGCGAGTCCGACGTCACGTTCACCAACCCCGTTACCAAAAACCGGCTGGGCGGCACGCTCACCATTCCGGCCGGCGAAGGGCCGTTTGCGGGCGTGGTACTGCTATCCGATTCCGGCCCGCAAACCCGCGACGTGGACGTGAACGGCTACCGCATGTTTGGCCAGCTGGCTGACTACCTCACCCGCCACGGCATTGCCGTACTCCGCTTCGATGACCGGGGCGTGGGCAAATCGACCGGCAGCTATTCCAGCGCCACCACTGCCGATTTCGTGACCGATGCCCAGGCTGCCATGACGTTTCTGCGCGCCGAGAAGCTGGTAGCCGCGCACCGCGTGGGCCTGCTGGGCCACGGCGAAGGAGCCAACGTGGCCCTGCTGGCCGCCGCCACGCCGGGCCGGACGCCAGCATTTGTGGTGTCGCTGGCCGGCTATGGCCAGCTGGGCAATGAGGTACTGCGCCGCCAGCAGGGCGAAATCATGCGCCTGATTGGAGCCGACCCTTCGCAGGTGAAAGCGGCCCAGGACGTGTACCAGCGCACGGTGGACGTCATCCGCCAGACGCCCGACAACACCGTAGCCCGGTCCAAAGTGGCCTCGCTGCTGCTCGGGGCCAATATGGGCATCGACGCGCCGATGGCCCGCGCCCGCGCCGTGCAGCTCACCTCGCCGTGGTCGCGCTATTTCTTCGATTTCGACCCCCAGGCCAAACTGCCCGGCGTGCAATGCGCAGTGCTGCTGCTCAATGGCACTTCCGATTTGCAGGTTTCGGCCCGGCGCAACATGACGCCGCTCTACAAGGCCCTGCGCCACGCCAAGCGCACGGCCACCGAGTACAAGCTCGACGGCATCAACCACCTGTTCCAACCCGCCCCGGCACAGTGGCCGATGATAAACGGCGTGCAGCAAGCCGTTTTCTCGCCCGAAGGGCTGAAAATCATCCATTCCTGGGTAGCCCAGGAAACCCGCCCTCCCGGCGACCCGTTGCCCGTGACCGTGAAGCGTCCCGCCACCCAGCGCAAGGCCAGCCGCACGCCCAGCGTCAGCAGGGCCCGCAACTAACGCGCTTGTATTGCGGACGCTGCGAGTCCGTGAGCGGTGAATTTAGGGAGGGGTTGGTCTTTCTGCGCGCAGATTTGCAGAACGGCCAACCCGTTTTAGCGTTGCTGTTAGGGCCGTTTCACCTATACTTGCCCCACAAACCGGACGGCCCTTTCAGCTCCGGCGGTTTGCTGCTACTTCCCTACGCGCTTCTACCCAATGGCTGCTCTACCCCCGCCGCGCTCAGGCTGGTCCTGGCTCAATTCCCGTCCCGTTCGCTGGGTTCGCCACTATTTTGGTTATTCTAGGGGCGAGGCGCGGGGCATGATGGGCATTTTGCTGCTGATGCTGGGCTTCATTATCGCGCCCATGCTCCTGCGCCCGGAGCTGCCGCAGTACCTGCCCGCTGCCGACCAAAAAGCCCTCGATGAGCTGGCCACTCAGCTCAAAGAGCACCGCGCCACCGACCAGAGCTTCGCCAGCCGCTACCCCAAGCGGAACTACAAGAAATTCGACCGCAGCGGCAGCCGCTACCCCCAAATTGCGCAGGTCCGGCTCAGCCTTTTCGACCCCAATGCTCTCACAGCCGAGGGCTGGGAAGCGCGGGGCGTGCCGCATTTCGTGGCGGCCCGCCTGGAGAAATACCGCGCGGCGGCGGGCGGCTTCAAAGCCAAGGCTCAAATAAAGAAAATGTACGGGCTGGAGGACTCGGTGTACCAGCGCCTGGCCCCCTTCATGCAGCTGCCCGAGGAAGGCGCCAGGCGCGACTACGCCGCCAACCGGCCCGGCCCCGATGGCAAATCCCCGCCCTTCGCCAGTACTGATGGTACGCCCGGGAAATTCCCCCGCAAGCCGCGCAACCTCCAGCCCTTCGACCTCAACACCGCCGATACCACGCAGCTGATGCAGATTCGCGGCATTGGCGCGGGGCGGGCGAAGTGGGTGGTAAAGTACCGCAACCAGCTCGGCGGCTACCTGCGTGAGGACCAGCTCGACGAAATATTCGTACTGAAAGACGCCCCGGATTTGCGCGACAGCCTCCGGAAATACACCTTCGTGGCGCCCGGCTACGCCCCCAAAACGGTGAACGTGAACACGGCCTCCTTCGATGAAATGTACCTGCAGCCCTACATCGGCAAGCCCCGGGCGCGCATCATCGTGGCCTACCGGCAGCAGCACGGCCCCTTCAAAACGGTGGAGGATTTGAAGCAGATTCCCATCCTGAAACCGGCCGACTGGGAGAAGATGCGGCCCTACGTGCGCTGCCAATAGCGACGGGCTTTCCTAAAATTCATCAAAAACTCAGAAAGAATAAGCGACCATTCGGAATGGTAGTAGCGTAGTAAATGGTTGAACTTGGCGGACCTTTATGGCCGAGCCGGCTCAACCTATCGGGGCCAGCGCTGTTACTGCTAGCCACTGCCTATTCTCTTATCATGACGGATAACTTCACGCCCGATTCGGCCGCGCTGCCCGACGGCCCGGCCCCGCAGGACGGCCGCCGCTCGTTCATCAAGCAAGCCACCGGCCTGCTGGGCCTGGCCCTGGCCCCGCCCCTCGTCAGCCAAGCCGAGCGCCTCACCGCCATGTCCCGTAAAGTGGAAGGCGTCAGCGAGATGCGCCTCAAGGTGAACGGCACCCTGCGCACCATTCAGGCCGAGCCGCGCGTGACGCTGCTCGACGCCCTGCGCGAGCGCCTCGACCTCACCGGCTCTAAAAAAGGCTGCGACCACGGCCAGTGCGGCGCCTGCACCGTGCTGGTAGACGGCCGCCGCGTGAATAGCTGCCTCACCCTGGCCGTGATGGCCCAGGGCAAGGAAATCACCACCGTGGAAGGCCTCGCCAAGGGCGAAGAGCTGCACCCGCTGCAAGCCGCGTTCATCGAGCACGACGGCTTTCAGTGCGGCTACTGCACGCCGGGCCAGCTCATGTCGGGCGTGGCCTGCCTGAAAGAAGGCCACGCCAAAACCGATGCCGATGTGCGCGAATGGATGAGCGGCAACCTCTGCCGCTGCGGGGCCTACCCCAATATCGTGGCCGCCATCCGGCAGGTAGAGCAAAGCGGCTTTAAAGGGTAAATCAAAAGAACGTCATGCAGAGCGCAGCGAAGCATCTTTACCTCAATACTAATTAATTACTACTGCGGTAAAGATGCTGCGCTCTGCATAACCGCCTATCAGCAAACAATCTATGAACAACTTCACCTACCTCCAGGCCACGCAGGCGAAAGAAGCCACCGCCGCCGTGCGCGACAGCAAGGACGCAGCCTTTATCGCGGGCGGCACCACGCTGCTCGATTTGATGAAGCTGAACGTGGAAAACTACGGCCAGCTGGTCGACATCAACACGCTCGCCTTCAAGGGTATTGAGCAAACGGCCGACGGCCTGCGCATTGGCGCGCTGGAGCGTATGAGCGATGTGGGCGAGCATCCGCTGGTGGTACAGAACTACCCGGTGGTGTCGCAGTCGCTGCTGCTGGCAGCGTCGCCGCAGCTGCGCAACATGGCCAGCATCGGCGGCAATCTGTTGCAGCGCACGCGCTGTGGCTACTTCCGCGACACCGCCTTTCCGTGCAACAAGCGGGTGCCCGGCTCCGGCTGCCCGGCCCAGGACGGCGAGAACCGGGGGCTGGCCATTCTGGGCACCAGCAAATCGTGCATCGCCACCTTCCCCGGCGACCTTGCCGTGGCCCTCGTGGCCCTGGATGCCGTGCTGCTGCTCGAAAACGCCAAGGGCAAGCAGCGCCGCGTGCCGCTGGTCGATTTCCACCTGCTGCCTGGCAACACGCCTCAGAAAGAAACCGTGCTGGAACCTGGCGAGCTGATTGTTTCGGTGACCATTCCGGCCGCCGCGCACGCCCGCAAATCCACCTACCTGAAGGTGCGTGACCGCACCTCCTACGCCTATGCGCTGGCCTCGGTTGCCGTGGGCATTGACGTGCAGGACGGTACCATTCGCTCGGCGCGGGTGGCGCTGGGCGGCGTGGGCACCAAGCCCTGGCGCTCGGTGGCCGCCGAGAAAATCCTGACCGGTGCACCGGCCACGGAAGCCACGTTCCGGGCCGCCGCCGCCGCCGCCGTGCGCGATGCCCAGCCCCGCGAGCAAAACCGCTTTAAAGTAGAATTGGCCCAGAATACGCTGGTGCGCGCCCTCACCGAACTGACTACTGCATAAAATCTAATTAAAAATTGAGAATTAAAAATCCTGCTCAAGGACTTTCATCGCTGCGCTCATTTTTAATTCATCATTTTTAATTCTTAATTATCAATCCCGCCATGTACGAGAACGAACCCGCTTTCTTCGAAACCTCCCCCAAGCCCGGCGTGGTGGGCAAGCCGCTCGACCGCGTGGACGGGCGCGATAAGGTGATGGGCCGGGCCAAGTATTCGGCCGAATACCCGCTGCCCGGCCTCACCTACGGCGTGCTCAAAACCAGCGACATCGCCAAGGGCCGCATCCAGCGCATCGATACCAGCGCGGCGCAGAAAGAGCCGGGCGTGCTGGCCATCTACACCCACGAGAACCTGCCCAAGCTGGCCCGAACGCCCAACGACCCCGAGGGCAAAAAGGCCATCGGTGCGCCCATGGGCTTCATGCCGATGACCTCGGACGTAATTCACTACGCCGGCCAGCCGGTGGCCTTGGTGGTAGCCGATACCTTCGAGCGGGCCACCCACGCCGCCCGCCTGGTGCGCGTGACCTACGCCGCCGAGCAGCCTATTGCCGCCTATACCGACTCCAAAGCTCAGCTTTTCAACCCTGAGAAAATTCAGGACGGTAAGGCCGACGGCTACACCCGGCGCGGCGATGCCCGCGCCGCCATGGCCAGCGCTCCGGTGAAAATGACAGCCGTGTACACTCACGCCATCAACCACCACAACCCCATGGAGCCGGGCGCGACCACCGCCATCTGGGAAGCGTCCGACCGCCTCACGGTGTACGAGTCGACCCAGGGCGTGACGCGCACGCAAAAGGCGCTGTCCACCATGCTGGGTTTGCCGCAGGACCAGGTGCGGGTTATCACCAAATACCTGGGCGGGGGCTTTGGCTGCAAAGGCTCTTGCTGGCCGCACACCGTGCTCACGGTGCAGGCTGCCAAAGCATTGGGCCGGCCCGTGAAGCTGGTGCTCACACGCCAGCAGCAGTTCACGAGCATGGGCCACCGCGAAGACCAGACCCAAACGCTGAGCGCCGGAGCCACTCAGGACGGCAAGCTGCTGGCCCTCATTCACGAGAAAACAGCCACCACCTCGCCCTGGGACAACTATACCGAGTCGAACAGTAAAATCATCAACATGCTGTACGAGTGCCCCACCTTTGAATCGCACTACGAGCTGGGCCGCGCCAACGTGATGACCTCCACCTTCACCCGGGCCCCCGGCGAGGCGCCCGGCTCCTTCGCCATCGAGTGCCTGATGGACGACCTGGCTTACAAGCTCGGCATCGACCCCATTGAAATCCGCCTGCGGAACTACGCCGAAAAAGACCCTAGCACCGGCCAGGACTGGAGCAGCAAGGGCCTGCGCGAGTGCTACGCCCGCGGGGCCGAGCTCTTCGGCTGGAGCAAGCGCAACCCCAAAGCCGGCGCCACACGCGACGGCCGTACCCTGGTGGGCTGGGGCATGGCCACGGCCAGCTACCCGGTGCACAACTCACAGGGCACCGCCCGCGTGCGCCTCTACGCCGACGGCCACGCCGTGGTACAAAGCGGAGCCACCGACCTGGGCACCGGCACCTACACCGTGATGACGCAGGTTGCGGCCGACTCATTGGGCCTGCCGCCCGAGAAAATCCGCTTCGAGCTGGGTGATACCAAGCTGCCCACCGCGCCCAACTCGGGCGGTTCGGTGGCAGCGGGCACCGTGTCGTCGTCCGTGTACATGGCGGCGCAGGACGTGTGGGAGCGACTGACTAAAGTGGCTATTAAAGACCCCAAATCCCCGCTTTTCAAGGCCAAGCCGGAAGAGGTGGTGATGGAAAAAGGCCGTCTTCAGCTGAAGGCCAACCCCTCAAAAGGCGAGGACTTCAGAGCTCTGATGAAGCGGGCCGGCATGGACGATATCGAAGGCAGCGGCCAGGGCAAGTACGGCGCGGGCTACGAAGCCAGCCAAAGCACCGCCGCTGCCGGCGATGCCCACAAGGAAGAGGCGGCGAAGCACTCCATGCACTCCTTCGGGGCGCATTTCTGCGAAGTACACGTCGACCCCGACCTGGGCACCGTGCACGTGAAGCGCTGGGTGAGCGTGCACGCCGCCGGCCGCATCCTGAATGCCAAAACGGCCCGCAGCCAGATTATCGGCGGCAGCATCTTCGGCATTGGCGCGGCCCTGATGGAGGCCACCGCCCGCGACCCGCACTACGCCCGCTACACCAATGCCGACCTGGCCGAGTACCACATCCCCGTGAATGCCGACATTCCGGACATGACCGTGGAGTTTATCGACGAGCACGACCCCTTCATCAACGCCATGGGCGTGAAGGGCATCGGCGAGATTTCGATGGTGGGCGTATCGGCCGCCGTGGCCAACGCCGTGTTCCACGCCACCGGCAAGCGCGTGCGCGACCTGCCCATTACGCCCGATAAAATCCTGGGCACGAAGGCCGTTTAAGAGGCTACTCAAGAACGTCATGCTGAGCTTGTCGAAGCATGACGTTCTGATTTATTCAAAAACAAGCCCGATGCAAACGCCGCCCCCCTCCAGCGCCACCGCTCCCATCGCCGAGCCGGTGGCGTTGCTGCTTCTGGCCGCCGGGTCTTCCAGTCGCATGGGCCAGCCCAAGCAGCTCCTGCTCTACCACGGCCGCACCCTCCTGCGCCACGCGGCCGAAACGGCCGTGGCCAGCGGCTGTACGCCCCTTGTGCTGGTGACCGGGGCGCTGCACGAAGCCCTGGTAGCCGAAATTTCGGGCCTGCCCATTCAGGCCATTCACAACCCCGATTGGGAAACCGGCATGGCTTCGTCCATCCGCACCGGCCTGGCCGCCATTGCCGATACCCGGCCTGCCGCCGTGCTCATCATGCTCAGCGACCAGCCCTTGGTGACGCCGGAGCTGCTGCGGGAATTGATGGCCCGGCAACAGCAAACGCAAGCCCCCATCGTGGCGGCGGCTTATGGCGATACGCTGGGCGTGCCCGCCGTTTTCGCCCAAACCATGCTACCGGACTTGCTTCAGCTGCAAGGGCAACAAGGGGCCGGGCGGCTCATTGCCAGCTGGGGCGCGGCCGTGGAGCGGGTGTTGTTTCCGGCCGGTTTGCTCGATGTGGACACGCCAGAGCAGTACGCGGCTTTGCTGGAAACCCAGCCTCGTCAGCCGTAATTTCTTATTTCGTACCCGATTCCAGCTTGCGCAGCTTATCGGCCTTCCAGGTCGTGATGGCCACTACCAGTAGCGTCATCAGCCCCCCAAAAACCACCGAACGCACCGTACCCAGCAACTTGGCCGCCGTGCCACTCTCAAAAGCTCCAATCTCGTTGCTGGAGCCGATGAAGATGTTATTCACGGCTGACACCCGGCCTTTCATATACTCTGGGGTGTAAATGTGGATGAGCGTGGAGCGCACAATCACCGACACGGAATCGAACACGCCGGTCAGGAACAGCAAAAACAGCGACAGGTAGAAGTTTTTCGACAAGGCGAAGCCGATGGTGGCCAGCCCGAAGCCCGCCACCGCCCACAGCAGCTTGCGCCCGGCCCGCCGCTTCAACGGGAAGTAGGTCAACGCAACTGCCATCAGCACCGAGCCAATGGCCGGAGCCGCTTCCAGCTGCCCGAAGCCCTTGGCGCCCACGTTCAGAATATCCGACGCAAACACCGGCAGCAGCGCCACCGCCCCCCCAAACAGCACCGCAAACATATCCAGCGACAACGCCGCCAGCACCAGCTGGTTGCCGAAAATAAAGCGCAGCCCACTCAGCACGCTGTCCTTCAGGTTCAGCCGCTCGCCTTCCATGGGCGGCAGCGGCCGGTTGGCAATGCGCACAAACTGGAACAGCGCCAGCGCCAGCAGCACCGTGCTCACCACGTAGGAATTGGTCACGCCCACGGCCGCAATCAGGTAGCCGCCAATGGCCGGCCCCAGCACCGCCGAGCCCTGGTAAGTGGTGCTGTTCCAAGTAATGGCGTTGGGCAGCAGCGCCCGGTCGGGCAATAGCTGCGGCATGAAGGAGAACAGCGCCGGCCCCATGAAGCCCCGCGCCAGCCCGCTCACGAAAATCACCCCGTACAGCGGCAGCGTGTACAGCGAGTCCTTCGCCAGCCAGTGAATGCCGTAAGGACTGGCGAAGCCCGCCAGCGCCGCCGCGCACAGCACCAGCACCGCAAGCGCCACCACCACAATGTTTTTGCGGCGCATCGAGTCGGCCACGTACCCGGCATACAACGAAACCACAATGCTCGGAATGGCCTCCGATAGGCCAATCAGCCCCAGCGCCAGCGGATTATTGGTGAGCTTGAATATTTGCCAACTCACTACCAGGCCCTGGATGCGCGTGGCCACCGTGAGCAGGGTGCGGGCCGATACCAGGCGGCGAAAATCAGGGACGCGCAGTGCCGCGTACGGGTCGTGGGCCGGCGAAGAATCAGCAGATGGCAGCATAAGAGCACAAAAACCGCCTGTGCAGCGGCCAGCGGCAAAGGTAGCCCTGCCTTGCCGTCGCCGGTTAGTTTTGCCACCCCATTTCGCCTACCTTGCAACCCAACGCTCATCCTACTTCCCGCTCCGCTTATGCAAGATTTTGGCCTGGAAATAACACCCCGCCCCGACTTGCCCGCCGTGGTGGCCCGCTGGCAGCGCGAAATAACCGAATCCGAGCTCCAGCACGGCTACCTCGGTATTCTCGCCGCCGGCGATGCCCTCGGCTGCTGGCGCTGGCTACTTGACCTGCGCCGCCGCGAAGAGCTGGCCAGCCCCGCCCTCACCAGCTGGATTAACACCGAGCTCTTCCCTCAGCTCCTGAACCGCTATCCCGCGCCCGTTCGCATAGCCTTCCTCATTTCACCCCTGCGTGCCGCCATCGAGCAAACGGCCAGCTCCGCCGCCGCCCTCAGCTCCGCCTCGCACCCCGGGCAGGGCTACCAAACGGCCCTGTTTACCGAAGAAGCCGCCGCCTACCGTTGGCTTGCCCAATGAACTGCTTCACAGGCAGCCCGAATTATCTTACCTGCTTCGGAAACTTTTTTCAGAAAAACGCCTAGGTAATTTCCCTGAAAAACGGCTTAGATGAAGTTTTGAGGAAGGTTGCGCCAGATTCTCAAAAAGATTGCGGCATTTTTCCACCAAAGGCTATTGCGTAAGTGGATTCTATTTCTCTACATTTGGTCTGATTCTAGCTGGGTAAAACCTACCACCGCCCGTCGCTCCCAGTTTTTTTCTCGGTAACTGCATACTATGGCATAAAGCTCTACGTTCTCCTATTCCGTAGCCCTTTATGGACCTCATGCAACCGAGCGACTCCGCGCTCATCTCGCTCTACCTGGCCGGCCAGGAATCCGCTTTCGCTATCCTCCTCGAGCGGCATCGCAGTCGTGTGTTCACGACCATCCTCCTCATCGTGCGCGACGAGGACATGGCTGAGGACCTATTACAGGACACGTTTATCAAGGCCATCCACACCATGAAAAGTGGCCGCTACAACGAGGAGGGCAAGTTTGCGCCCTGGATTTGCCGCATCGCACACAACCTGGCCATCGACTCGTTCCGGCGTGGCAAGCGCGTGCCCCACATCAGCCTCACCGATAACGAACGGTTAAATAATACACTAACCATTGCCGACGACGGCCCGGACGATATTCTCGCCCGCGAAGAAACCCACAGCCGCCTCCGGGCGTTAATCCAGGAGCTGCCCGCTGCCCAGAAGGAGGTGTTGCTAATGCGCCATTACGGCGATATGAGCTTCCAGGAGATTGCCAACGCCACCGGCGTGAGCATCAACACGGCGCTGGGCCGGATGCGCTACGCGCTGATAAACCTGCGGAAAAAGATGACCGCAAATTCTCTGCATCACTATGATTCAAACCTTACCCCATTCGACACTACTTCAGTATGTGTACAACGAATTGCCGGTTGAAAGGCAGCGCGAGGTAGAGGAGGCATTGCAGCACGACCCGGACTTGGCCGCGAGCTGCGCCGACCTCCTTTTGGCCCAGCGGGCGCTCGACGGTGTACGTCGCGAACCCCGGCCCGAAACCTCCGAGGCCATTTTGCGCTACTCGCGCACTTTCTTGAGCAGGTCCTGAGCCCCTTCAACTTCTTGTGGCGGCCGCTGCATATTCCGCGCTGGCGGAGTTAGGCACTTTACGTCTGTCATGCTGAACGCAGTGAAGCACCTTATCGCGTAGGAACGGCTTGTTCTGGCGTGATAAGATGCTTCACTGCATCAGCATCACAGCCGAGAGCAAGTAATTGCAACCACCCTACTTTTGTGGCCTCCCCTACTCTCCCACCGCATGACTCGCGCCAATCGGTTTCGCTTCTTTCTCGACTACTTCACCACCAATTTTCCGGAGCCCAAAACTGAGCTGGCCTACGGCAATCCCTACGAGTTAATTGTGGCCGTGGTGCTGAGTGCCCAATGCACCGACAAGCGCGTGAACCTGGTAATGCCCGCGCTGCTGGCCGAATACCCCACCGCCGCGCACCTCGGCGCGGCCACCGCCGATGATATTTTCCCTTTCATCCGCAGCGTTTCCTACCCGAACAACAAGGCCAAGCACCTGGCCGGCCTGGGCCGCATGCTCACCGAAGATTTCGGCGGCGAAGTACCGAGTATAATCGAGGAGCTTCAACGCCTGCCCGGCGTGGGCCGCAAAACGGCCAACGTGGTGGTTTCCGTCATCTACAACCAGCCGGCAATGGCCGTTGACACCCACGTTTTCCGGGTGTCGCACCGCCTAGGCCTCGTGCCCAAAACGGCCACCACGCCCCTGGCCGTGGAGAAGGCGCTGGTGCGCTACATCCCCGAGGAGCTTATTGCCAAAGCCCACCACTGGCTGATTCTGCACGGCCGCTACATCTGCGTAGCCCGCTCGCCGAAATGCGAAATATGTCCGCTTTCGGCCAGCTGCGCATATTTCGAGAAAACCTTCGTCAAGCCCCTGGCCAAGCAGCCAAAGGCTTCGGCGTAACGCCAACCTTACGGCGCTACAGCAAGCGCCAAATGGTTTTTGGCACAAGCGGGTACAAGTGTGGAAGCTGTTTAGAAAGTCCCCGAATGGTCATGCAGCGCGCAGCGAAGCATCTTGCTCGCATCGTCAGGCCCGTTCAACGAGGCGAGCAAGATGCTTCGCTGCGCGCTGCATGACCGTTTGAGCACCTTTTGTGACTTTCTAAACAACTCCGTTGCATTACGCGGCACAAACCAACGTTGGTTTAACTCAATGCTGTCAGGACATTACTTTATCGCACTGCCACCTGCTCCATTATTTGCTGTATCTGGGCGGCCATGCGCTGGCGGTCAAACGCCTGCCGGGCGAGCGCACGGCCATTGGCACCAGCCTGCGCCAGGGTTTCCGGCTGGTACAGCAGCGTTTGGAGCTGCGCGGCCAGCGCCGGGGCATCACCGGCCGGCACGTACCAGCCGCAGGCATGCTGCTCCACCAGCGCTTTGGTCCAACCCGCGTTAGTTACCACTACCGGCGTGCCCACAGCCAATGAGTCGTACAGCTTCGCCGGCGAATTGGAATCCAGCACCGGCAAACCCAGGAACGAAACCACCGAAACATCGGCCAGCGCAAACCAACGGAATACCTCGTGGCGTGCCTGCCCCCGCACCAGCCTGATGCGCCCCGGCCACCGCACCGCCGCCGCCGCAAGCAGCGCCTCGAAAAACCCGTGGCCCAGAAACAGCCAGACCACTTCCGCATCGGCCGCCACCATCGTTTCGGCCGCCGCTACCAGCGTTGGAATATCATTGGCCCGCCCAAATGTGCCCGCGTATAGCACCACGCGCTTGCCGGCCAGGCCCTGCTCCTGCCGCAGCAGCTGCACGGCGGCGGGCGTAGCGCGGTCTGCCAGCTCCAGGTCGGTGCCATTGAGCACGGTGGTGACTTTGGCGGCCGGAATACCCAAATCGGTTACGTAGCGCGCCATATCGGGCGAGAGCGGCAGGATGTGCCGGGCACTTTTATACAGCCGCTTTTCCAGCTGATAAAGCTGCTGCCGGGCCACTGGCGTGGGCACCGCCCCCATCGCAATAGGAAAGGCGGGCCACAAATCCTGCACCTCGAACACCCACGGCACCCGCCGCCAGCGCGCCACCTGCGCCGCCGCCCAGGCAGCAGTCAGCGGCGTGCTGATACCCCAAATCACGTCCGGCTTATCAATCCGTAGCCCCTCGCGCACGGCCCACGCCGCATAGTGCCCAAAGGCCAGCGCCCGCCGGGCCGGGCCCATTTTATTATCATACCGCACTTCAGCTTCACGAATCTCCACCCCTTCGGGCACCCAGGGAAATTCCTGCGTCAACCGCTGCCCTTTCCATGCGGGGGTGGTCAGCAGCGTTACCCGGTGCATTTTGGCAATGTGGGACAGCAGCGCATAGTGCCGGCTGGTAGCCGGGCAGTCGGGGTTGGTGTGGTACTGACTGAAAACGGCGATGTGCATAGGCGGTGAGATGGTGAAATGGTGAGGTGGTGAGTTTGATGTTTTATCTGGGCGTTCAGCGCTTCAAACTCACCACCTCACCATTTCACAACCTCACCGCTTGGGCCGGTAGTGCGAGTCGTTGAGGATACGCTGGGCATTCTTCTCGGACATTAGGCGGCCCAGCGTCACGTCGGGATGCTCGGCTACGTACTTTCTGATAATTTGCAGGCCCACCCACTGGCCCACGCGGCCGGGACAGGTTTTGTCGATTTCGGGCACGTTGGGCCGCTCACCCACGTATTTCTGGAGCAGGAACGGCGTGGTGGTGTACAGCAGATTCTTTTCCAGAAAATGAGCCCACACCCGGCCTTCGTTCGCATCGAGGCCCAGCATCTCGCGCCGGGTATAGCCCATCAGCACCGAGTCGGGGGTGCAGGGCAGCACCAGACTGGCAAAGTAGAGCGACTTGCCGGCATGCACCATCGCATCAAGCATGCTATTGGCGGTTAGCTCGTGCTTGTTGTACTTGCTGGCCACATCCTGGGCCAGCACCGGCATAAGGCCGGCCGGCGTATAGCGGCGCAGCATGTACTGCGGCAGGTCGGGTCGCTTGCTGGCCTTGGGGCCGATAAACCAGTCCAGGCTCATCACCAGCAGGCTGTCATTCACGTAGATATCCTTCGCCAAAAAGCCGCTGACGTACGTCACCGTGGGCGGCACCCGGAAATCGGGAAAGTAATAATGCACCCGCCGGAACATCTCGCCCAGGTCGTGGCGCAAGGCGGCGCTATCGGGGAAGGCGGCGGCCGTTTCGCGGCCCACCTGCTGCAAGGCCGGGTTGGTAGCAAGCTGTACCAGAGTGCCTTCCAGCTCTTTTTCCGTGGCCGGCTGCCGCTGCAAGTAGTAGCGCGCAAAGGCCGGGTTGGCATCCATAAACTGCTGCGCCTGCGCGGGCGTCTTCAGCTGGAAAAAAGCCGGCTCCAGCCGTTGTATCTGCACAGATACGGCCGCCGCATCCTCGGCCGCATCGGGACGGCAGCCTTCGGCCGGACCGCTTTTGCAACCGCCAAGGCTGAGGCCGGCTCCTAAAAATATGGGCAGCCAGCGCCGCCAGGCAAAATTATTCGTATTCACGCACGTTACTTTGAGGTAAAATTAGCCAAAACCTGTTGGCTGCCGGCTGTTGCCAGCAGCAATGGAACGATAAACCCCTATGAAAAAACTACTGCTCGCGCTTTTCACCCTCGCCGCTACCATTGGCAGCGCCTCGGCCCAGGTCGAAATTGGCCTGAAAATTTCGCCCTCCATCACCAGCCTGCGGGCCGATTCACCCACCAGCACGGCAGTTGGCAACAACTTCACCAGCGATGGCAGCAAGCTTAGCTTCGGAGGCGGGTTAGTGGTTGATTATTTCTTCGGTGAAAACTATGCCTTTAGTACAGGCTTACTACTAACCGGTAAAGGCGGCACCATTGCATATAACGAAACCAAAAACTCTACTGGGGGTGGAAATGGGCTGAATTTCACGAACTCACTGAAAATAAGCACGCAATACCTCGAGCTTCCCCTTAGTGTGAAGTTGTTCACTAATGAAATAGCCCCTGCCACCCGGCTCTATTTCCAAGTCGGCGGCTCACTGAATGTTCCCATTGGCACCCGCATCAATGGCGAAAAATTCTACATTGACCCAAGCAACAATACCAGTGTCAAGGCCGGCGATTACGTCAAGTTTTTCGATGCTGACGCTTTGGCGGGTGCTGGTGCAGAATATCAATTGGGCAAAAGCACCAAACTTTTCGCCGGCCTTAGCTACCACCGTGGTTTGGTCGACATCGACAATTATTTCGAAAGCACGCGGAAATTCAAAGACGTTACCATTAAAAACAGTGGCTTCGCGTTAGACTTGGGCATCAAGTTCTAAGTATTCGCAACCGCCAGCAAAAAGCCCCAGCTTCTAACGAGGCCTTGTCCTTACCCACATCTCAGGGCTGGTCGAGTTGAGTGGCGAGCCGGACGCCTTCGACGAGTAGGCGCAAGCTCATCAGGCCGCGCCAGAGGGTTTGCCAGCCGGGCGGTCCATCGCCTTTGCGGCCCAGGTGGCCGCAAAGGGCATCATACACGTCGCGCACGGTCTGCACCGGTCGGTGGCTGCGCAGGGCGAGCACCCGCAAAAAAGTCGCCTCCAGCCCCGCGGCCGTCGCCGGCAAGTCGGGTTGGAGGCGGCTTTTTTCGCGCATATCCACCAAAGCCAGGGCCACGACGCTGAGCAGGGCCACGGCGGCAAACAGCCGCTCGGCGGTTTGGAGTTGGAGTTTTTCGGCCCCCAAGCCCGTTTTCAGGGCTTTGTGAAAGTCCTCGATGAGCCAGCGGCTCACGTACTGGCGGGCGCATGCCTGGGCCTGGGCGAAGTCCGTGACGGGCTGGTCGCAGAGCAGCAGCCATTCCAGGCCCGGCGTGGCCGAATCAGCTTCGGCGGCTTCCCAGACCCGCACCACGGCGCAGGGAATCGGGTCCCCTTTGCCCGTGGCGGCCCCCGGCCCCTGGGGCGCGCGCAGGGCCAGCGGGGGGCTGAAACTCACTTGCAGCGCGACCGCGCGCGCGCGCCGCCTGGCCCGGCCGGCCGCGCAAGGCCAAGGGAAACTGGCCCGCCGACGGCTGGGCCCGTGCCAGGGCGAAGAGCCGTCTGGCGGGTGCTTCCCCGGGGCCGGCCACCAGGGCCCGGTCCTGGGCGGCGCGCACCACGAAGCCCAGGCCCTGGGCCTGGCACTGCTGCAAGTGCTCGTAGATGTCGGCCCCGCGGTCGGCCACCACCACCCAGCGCGTGCCCGCCGGCGGGCGGCCCACCTGGCGCAGGCTCCGGGACCAGAGGGCCGACTCCCGCACGCGGCCCTGGCGCAGGCGCGAGCCGCCGGGGGGATGGTCTTTTTCGGCTGCCGACACGGGCTGCCGGACGTGATACTGCTGGTCCAGGAGGCCCAGCAGCGGCGACGCGGGCCGTTTGGCGGCCGGGTGAATGCAGCAGCACGCCCTGGCTCGTGGCCTTGCCCGGCCCGACCGGCCCCAGGCCGGGGCGGCGCGCGGCGGTTTCGGGCCAGCTCAGCTCGGTCGTGTCTTCCACCAGCAGGTAGGTTCCCGGCACCTGCAACGCCTGGCGAACCACGGCCTGGTGCAGCCCCTAGAGTGCCTCGGGCGTGGCCGTTACACTCCCCAGCAAGCGGTACGCCGCTTTGCTGGCCCCGGCCTGTCCGGCGCTCAGCTGCGGAATGCTCGCCCCGGGCTGCCGCGCCCAGCCGGCGGCCAGCGTCACGACCCGCCGGCTGCGCCGCACGTCGCCCAATACCGTGCCCCCAAAATGCGTCTGGGCCCACCACTGCGGGTCGCAGAAATGCGTCGAAATACTCATCCCGCAAGCTACTACCCACCCCCCACAAGGCCCCATAAAAAAACGCCGGCCTACTGGCCGGCGCTTTTTGGAAGATGTGGGTAAGGACAAGGCTTCTAACGAGGCTGGGGCTTTTTATTGATTCGTATTGTGGCCGAAACAACCTTCGTTAGTCCACTATTTCCACCTCACGGTCCTGCAAACGGCTCATGGCGGCGGCCGACGAACGCAGCTGGATTTCCTCGCCCCGCTCGTCTTCGATGCGGTAGTCGGTGAGGCCCAAGCTGCTGTCATTCACCACTTTCACCCATTTGTAGTACTTGAGATACCACTTCATCTGGCGCGAAATCAGGCCTTTGGTGTAATAGGCATACAGGAACGGGTGCACCGACAGCGTGATGCCCGACTGGTTCTGGTTCACCAGCAGGTCGTCAATGCTGTTGTCGATGTCGTCCGTCACCTGGATGGAGGCCGAAATTTTGCCCGTGCCGCCGCAGGTGGGGCACACCTCGCCGGTCACGATGTTCTCGGCCGGCCGCACCCGCTGACGGGTAATCTGCAGCAAGCCAAACTTGGTGATGGGCAGCACGGTGTACTTTGCCTTGTCGAGCTTCATCACGTCGCGCACGGCGTCTTCTACCTTCTTACGGCTTTCGCCCGAGCGCATGTCAATGAAATCGACCACGATGATGCCGCCCATGTCGCGCAGGCGCAGCTGACGGGCCACTTCTTTGGCCGCCAGCATATTAATCATCAGCGCGGTAGCTTCCTGGTCGTTCTCCTGGTTACTCTTGCTACCCGAGTTCACGTCGATAACGTGCAGAGCTTCGGTGTGCTCAATCACGAGGTAGCCGCCGCCGGGCACAGTCACGGTTTTGCCGAACAGCGTTTTCAGTTGCTTCTCAATGCCGGTTTGCTCAAAAATCTTGATTTTTGAGTTGTGCAGCTTCAGCAGCCCCAGCCGGTCCGGTGCGATTTTTTGCAGGTAGTCCCGCATCTCATCGTACATCGCCGGAGCATCCACGGTAATGCTGTCGAACGACTCGTTCAGCATATCCCGCACCATCGACGAGGTGCGGCCCAGCTCGCCGAGCACCTTGTCGTTGGGCTTGGCGGTGCGCAGCGTGCTGTACAGCTGCTCCCACTTCGCCACCATATCCTGCATGTCCTTATCGAGCTCGGCCACTTCACGTCCCTCCGCCACGGTGCGGATGATGACGCCGAAATTTTCGGGCTTAATACTGGCGATGAGCCGCTTGAGGCGGTCCCGCTCAGCTTTACTCACAATTTTCTTACTGACGCTGATGGTGTTTGAGAACGGCATCAGCACGAGATAGCGCCCGGCCATCGAAATGTCGGTGCTCACCCGGGGGCCTTTGGTGGAAATCGGCTCCTTGATAATCTGGACAACGATTTGCTGCCCTTTCTTAAATACACTTTCCGCCTTCCCCACTTTTTCGAGGACGGGTTCAAACGTGAATTTTTCCAGCCCGGCGCTGGGCGCCCGGCCGCTCTGTACCGTGCGGGCCCACTTCGTGAACGAAGGGAATTGCTCGCCGAGGTCGCCGTAGTGCAAAAACGCGTCTTTTTCGTAGCCAATGTCTACGAAAGCTGCGTTCAGGCCGGGCATCACCTTTTTCACGGTGCCCAGGAAGATGTCGCCTACTGAGTAGTTGGTGTCGTTGCGGTCGAAGTGGTATTCAATCAGCCGCTTGTCCTGCAACAACGCTATTCGCTCGCCTTCCTGAGTAGAATTAATGACTAATTCATTACTCAAAGCCTTGATATAGTTAAAGTAACCTGCCGGTAATGCCGCTATAGGCCTACCCCGAAACCGGCAAAGGGAAGCCAGAACCTAACGGTTCTGGCTTCCCTCGCGAGCCACAGGAAAAGCATCTGGCGCGGCCCCACTCGGGAGGCTACGTGAGAGATAGGCTGCTGGCTCCCTTCCCGTTAGGAAATCTGCCGGCCGCCGCTACGCCCCGTGAGGCTTACTTCTTCTTGTGGCGGTTCTTGCGCAGGCGCTTCTTGCGCTTGTGAGTGGCAATCTTATGACGCTTTCTTTTTTTACCGCAGGGCATGATGCTTGGGGGTTAAGTTGGTGATTGGTTGTGTCGTAGCTATTTCAATTTGGCGATTTCCTCTTCTACCGAAGCGGCCAGCGCGGGGTCGTTGCTGAGGCTTTTGGCGGCAAGGAAGGCCTGTTTGGCTTCTTCCTTAGCGCCTGTACGGGCCAAAGTTACGCCGAGGTAGAATTGTCCGTTCACATTTTTTGGATTGACTTTCACCAAATCCTGGAAACGCTTCACGGCTTTGTCGTACTGGTTGCTTTGCACCGCGAGTATTCCCATGTTATACAGGGCTTTCTCGTTGCGGGGGTCGGCTTCCAGCACTTCGCGCAGCAACGTTACGCCCTGCACGGGGTTTTCGGAGGCCATGTAGGCCATGCCGAGGTTGGTTTTGGCATCGAGGTTACCGGGTTGGTCCTTCAACACCTTGGTGTAGAGCTCCCGCGCCTTGCCGCCGAGCAGTTTCACCCGCTCGTCGGTAGCCGCAAAGCTAAACGCCTGGAAGTAGGCATCGGCGGCCTGCTGCCAGTGCTGGGCACTGGGTTTGGCCTGGGCCACCTGCTCCAGGTAGTAGCCAGCGCTGTCGAAACGCTCCACGTCGTTGTAGCGGCGGGCCAGGGTGGTAGCCACCGTGGCTTTGGCATCGGGTGTGGCAGCAGCCTGGTACTCGCCCAGCAACCGCGCCAGCTCCTGCCGTTGGGCAGTGCTGGTGGTGGTGTGCGGGGCGGCATCGGGGCCTTTGTTCTCGGTAGCGGTGGCGGGTACCGGGCCAGACGAGGCTTCGGGTTTGGAGCCGTTGGTAGCCATGCCCCCGCCGTCACGGTTGGCCGTGGCAGCAGCGTCCTTGCTCATCTCCGATTTGCTCTCCTTTGGCTTCATGATGCCTTTGGGCAACACGTATAAGCCGCCAACCAGCGCGAGCGCGGCAGCGACGAGGACCAATTGATGCGGAGCGGTGCGAGTAGTAGCCATTAGCTGAAAAAAGCCGGCCGCCGGGCTTTCCCTTACGGAAAAGACACCGGCGGCGCGGCCGGTAATTCATCGTTGTTAGAAAACCTGCAGGGAGTTAATCCCCCTGCCTGTTTCCTAAACAATAACAAACATAATTAGGCTTTGGCCGCAACGGCTTTCACCTTCTTGCTGTTCTTAATCTTAGCCACGAAGGTTTTCGAAGGCTTAAAGCTCGGGATGTAGTGCTCCTCGATGATGAGGGACGTGTTTTTCGAGATGTTGCGGGCTACTTTACGAGCGCGCTTCTTATTTACGAACGAGCCGAAGCCGCGTACATAAATGTTGTTGCCCTCGGTCATCGAATCTTTCACGACTTTGAAGAAGGCTTCAACAGTCATCAATACATCAGCTTTCTCGATGCCGGTCTTCGTGGAGATTTCGGCGATTACCTCAGCTTTAGTCACGTTGGTATGGTACTTAGAGTGGTTGAAAAAAATACAGTTTTAGGCAAAATAGTCCCAAATTCCAGCGTAAGCCCTTGCCCGGTAAGCGGTTCGCCCTTGAATTGGGGCCACAAAGGTAACCCCATTTTTTCGTTTTACCAATCAACCCTTCTAAACTAGGTGTTGGCCCAAATTATTCGCTTTCAAAATTTTGACCGCAAAAACCTCTCAGCCTTCCTTCCTGGCCTCTGCCCTACTGGCCTGGTACCCGCGCCACCAGCGCGACCTGCCTTGGCGCCACACCCGCGACCCGTACGCCATCTGGCTATCGGAGATTATTCTACAGCAAACCCGTGTGGCGCAAGGCCTTCCCTACTACCAAACCTTCCTGGCGGCCTACCCCACCGTGCAGGACATGGCCGCCGCGCCCGAGGCCGAAGTACTGCGCTACTGGCAGGGTTTGGGCTACTATTCCCGGGCCCGCAACATGCACCGCACCGCCCAGCAGGTGGTGGCCGAATATGCTGGAAAGTTTCCCGGCACCTACGCCGAATTGCTGAAATTGCGTGGCGTGGGGCCCTATACGGCCGCCGCTATCGCGTCGTTTGCCTTCGATGAAGCCGTGGCCGTGCTCGATGGAAATGTGTACCGGGTGCTGGCCCGCGTTTTTGGACTTCACTCCGATATTGCCGCGCCCAGCTCGCGCAAAGAATTCCAGGCCGTGGCCGACCAGCACATCCCCGCCAGCACACCGGCCGACTTCAACCAGGCCATTATGGAATTCGGGGCCATTCAGTGCACTCCAGCCAAGCCCGACTGCCTGTTTTGCCCGATGCAGCTCAGCTGCTGGGCGTTTCAGCATGGGCAGGTGGCGCTGCTGCCGGTGAAAAGCAAGGCGAAGGCCTCGCGCACGCGCTACTTCCATTACTTTGTGCTGCGCCACGGCGAGCAAACGTACCTGCGCGAGCGCCGTGAGAAAGACATCTGGCAGGGCCTGTATGACTTTGCGCTGGCCGAAACCGCCGTGCCGGAGCTGCCTACCGCCGAGCTCCAGCGCCACCTGCATGCCCTGGGCGCGAACCTGGATACCAGCCAGGCGGCCGAGCCCAGCGCGACGTATCGCCACGTATTGAGCCACCAGAAGCTGGAGGTCCGCTTCCACCCAATGGCGCTGGCCGAGCCGCTGCAGGAGGCCGCGTTACGCGATTTGAGCTTGCGGGCCTACTCGCCGGCGGAGATTGAGGCGCTGCCTAAGCCGAAGTTGATTGCTAACTATTGTGACCAAAACCTTTGAGCGGGCCTGCCTAATTTAATTAGATTTTTCAGCCTTTATTTTTAGCAAAAAGTATTGCGTGGCAAATTTAATTTCTTATCTTTGAGACAGAAAAGGCCGGGTGGCTTTTTCAATTCTGTATTTCCTAACGTGCAATAATATGGCCGGAGTGAACAAGGTGATTTTGGTAGGCAACCTGGGCAAAGACCCCGAAGTGCGCCATTTGGAAGGCGGTGTGAGCGTGGCTCACTTCACCCTCGCCACCAACGACTATTACAAGGATAAGCAAGGCAACCGCGTGGAGCGGACCGAGTGGCACAACATTTCGGCGTGGCGCGGCCTGGCCGAAATGGCTGACAAATACCTCAAAAAGGGCCAGCAAGTGTACATAGAAGGCAAGCTGCGCACCCGCCAGTACCAGGACAAGGACCAGCAGACGCGCTACATCACTGAAATCATCGCCGATGAGATTTCGATGCTGGGCGGTCGGCCGCAAGGTGCTGCTCCGGCGGCCAATGAGGCCAATGGCGCGGGCGTGGCAGAACCGCAACACAGCTTCCGGCAGGAGCCGGAGCTGGACCAGCTGCCCTTCTGACTGCCCGATGGGGGCCTGCACGGCCTGTGGCTGCAACTGTCCCGCGCAGTGATTGAGATGAAGCCCTGGCACTGCGCTGGGGCTTTTTTCGTTGCGGTGGCAGTTACCTTTGAAACTATGAAGGCTGGGCTGTTTTAGGGCCGGGGCCGCTTCTTGCATGAAATGTCTTTCAATATTGCCGGTGCTCACTGGGCTGGGGCTGCTGGCGGGCTGCTCGTCGGCCCCGGATTTTACGCCCAAGCCCAAGGGATACAACCGCATTGACCTGCCAGCGCACCGCTACCGGATGCTGCCCGCCGGCCACCCCTACGAGTTCGAATATTCGACGCAGGCCGTGATTAAGCGGGATTCGTCGTATATGGCGCAGCCGCACTGGCTGAACGTGTACTACCCCAAGCTGCACGCCAACGTGCAGATTACGTACATGGACGTGCAGCGCGACCGCCGCCTCTACAACAAGATGATGGAGGATGCGCGCAAGCTCACGGGCAAGCACGAAATCAAGGCTACGGCTATTGATGAGCGGATTTTGAAGACGCCGAGCGGGATGCGGGCCTCGGTATTTGAGTTGCAGGGTGAGGTACCGAGCCAGTTTCAGTTTTATACCACCGACAGCACCAAGCACTTTTTCCGGGGCGCGCTGTACTTCCGCACGGCCACGGCCAATGACTCACTGGCCCCGGTGATTGAGTACGTGAAGACGGACATAGTTCGGATGCTGAACACATTACGCTATAAATAACTTTCAATTAACAGTTATCAATTAACAGTTAACAGTTCTGGCAGACAGCTAGGATGTAGCTGAAGCAGGGCCTTGATTGATAGAGAATGTTGGATGATAAATGATAATTGTTAAATGAGTTTTTTCAATACCCGGCTCGAATTTCTGCGTTCGGTGGGCAGCCTCCAGCGGGCCCAACTGCTGGGCAAAGAGCTGGGCCTGTTTACTTATGGCGACCTGATTCAGCGCTACCCGTTCCGGTACCTCGACCGGACGCAGGTGTACAAGGTGGCCGACCTGAACGACGACCTGCCCTACGTGCAGGTGCGCGGTATGCTGCGCGGCAAGGAGCTGGTGGGCGAAGGGCCCAAGCAGCGACTCACCGCCAAAGTGGGCGACGGCACCGGTGAACTGGAGCTGGTGTGGTTCAAGGGGGTGAAATGGGTGCAGCAATACACGCGCAACAACCAGGAATACATCGTTTTCGGCAAGCCGACAATGTTCAACGGGCGGCCACAGATGGCGCACCCGGAACTGGAAGAAGTGACCGAAGCCAAGCCGGGCCAGAGCTTTCTGCAGCCGGTATACAATACCTCAGAGAAGCTCAAGAACTACCACCGCGTTGATAGCAAAGCCATTATGCGGATGGTGGCCGAGCTGCTGCGGCTGGCGCAGCCGCACATCACGGAGTCGTTGTCGCCGGCGCTCATTGAGCGGTATGGGCTGATGGGCAAGGCGCAGGCCATGCAGCAGATTCACTTTCCACAGAGCGCGGAATTGCTGGCGGCGGCGCAGTTCCGGCTCAAGTTTGAGGAGCTATTTTATGTGCAGCTCAAGCTGCTGCGGCAGCGCGACCAGCGCAAGGTGACCCTGGCGGGCCAGATTTTCAATCAGGTGCCGACGCTGGTGGATTTTTATAAAAACCACCTCGCATTTGATTTGACGGGAGCGCAGAAACGCGTTATCCACGACATTTACAAGGACTTCTGCACCGGCCAGCAGATGAACCGGCTATTGCAGGGCGACGTGGGCTCGGGCAAAACCATCGTGGCCTTCATCGCCATGCTGATGGCGACCGACAACGGCGCGCAAAGCTGCATCATGGCTCCCACCGAGATTCTGGCCGACCAGCACTACACCGGTTTAAAGGTGTACGCCGACGCGCTGGGCATCCGCATTGGCAAGCTCACGGGCAGCACCCGCACCGCCGAGCGCCGCGTGCTGCACGAGGCCCTGCGCGATGGCAGCATGCACATGCTGGTGGGCACCCACGCCCTGCTGGAGGACGTGGTGCAGTTCCGCAACCTGGGCCTGACGATTATGGACGAGCAGCACCGCTTTGGCGTGGCGCAGCGCTCGAAGCTGTGGCAGAAAAACCCGCACATCATCCCGCACGTGCTGGTGATGACGGCCACGCCCATCCCGCGCACGCTGGCCATGACGCTGTATGGCGACCTCGACGTGAGCGTAATTGACGAGCTGCCCGCCGGCCGCAAGCCCATCGTGACGGTGCACCGGTTCGATGCCAACCGCCTGAAGGTGTTCGAATTCATCCGCGACCAGGTGAAAATCGGGCGGCAGGTATACATCGTGTACCCGCTGATTGAGGAATCGGAAACGATGGACTACAAGGACCTGACCGATGGCTACGAGAGCGTGAGCCGGGCCTTTCCGGAGATGCAAATCAGCATCGTGCACGGGCGCATGAAAGCCGAGGAAAAGGACTACGAGATGCAGCGCTTCATCAAGAAGGAAACCCAGATAATGGTGGCCACCACCGTGATTGAGGTAGGCGTGAACGTACCCAACGCCTCGGTGATGGTGATTGAGAGCGCCGAACGGTTCGGGCTTTCGCAGCTGCACCAGCTGCGGGGCCGCGTGGGCCGCGGAGCCGACCAAAGCTACTGCATCCTGATGAGCGGCTTCAAGCTGAGCAAAGATGCTCGCACCCGCCTCGAAACGATGGTACGCACCAGTAACGGCTTTGAGATTGCCGATATCGACCTGAAGCTGCGCGGCCCCGGCGACCTGATGGGCACCCAGCAAAGCGGCGTGCTGGACTTATTGATTGCCGACCTGGCCAAGGATGGCCGCATCCTGAGCGAGAGCCGGGCGGCGGCCCAGGCGCTGCTAAGCGAAGACCCTAACCTGGCCAATCCAGAAAACGCCAACATCCGCCACCACATCGAAAGTCTGCCGGCCACGGCCGTGAACTGGAGCCGGATTAGCTAGCGGTTTGTGCTGGCGGCAGAGCAAAAAAAAACGACTTTAAAAAAAGTCGTTTTTTTATTCTGGCTAGAACATCTCAGCAATGAGTCCGCTACCGCTCTGCTGCGGCTGGGCTTGCTGTCGGATAGACCGGACGGGCTCGGAAGTGAGCACCTGATGAACCAAAACAACCGAGGAGCTGGATTTGGCAGTGGGTTCAACTGTTTGGGCTACAGTGGCCGGAGCCGACTCTTTAACGAGCCTGCCGCCAATAATGAGGGCCGATAACAGGGTGAACTTGAGTAATGACTTCATAAGGATAGTAGATAATTGCGGGTGCAAAGGTACAGTGAAACTGGAGTTAGTTCAAAAAATACATTTAAAAAGTCAAATAGCTCGACCAAGTTGAGCGGTTACGAGTTGAAGCCCAGCCGGGTATCGAAGGCCGCCAATCGTTCCCGATTGAACCTTGAAAGCTGACACGAAGTAAACGGTGTTCCTGTACGAAAGTGACTGCGGGAGTGTTATGCTTGGAATACGTTTTTGTTAGCCGCTCCCCCTCTTGGCACAGGACTTAACTGCTAAAAAGTAAAGTCAAAGCTCAAAAGCAGGTACTTTTGGGCACACCAGACCGTTGAAATCCACTTTCCTTATGTTTCCAAAACGTCAAATTTTTATGTTGCAGCGCGCAGTAATAATCGGTTTGATGAGCGGAGCCCTGCTGGGCAATGCGGTATCGGCCGTGGCTCAGAAGACAAAGTCGGCCCCCTTCAGCTACCTACCCGAGCAGGGTACCGACCGCTACGACATGCGCGTGCCGCACAAGACGTTGGCCCTGGCCGATGGCTCGGGCTTTATCATTCTGGCCCACCAGAGTGCGGGCGGCTACGCGGTGGAGCGCTACGATATCGACCTCAAAAAGCAGTGGAGCACTACCATCCCGGTGGGGCCGAGCGAGACGCTGGAAGCTTTTGGGCGTGGCTCGCAACAGGCCCTGGTAGTGCTCCACCATAAGGACGGCGACAGCCAGAACCTGACCGTGGTGCCCGTAAGCCTGCAAAGCGGCCAGAAGGGCGCGGCTAAAATGGTGATGAGCGCCCCCGCCCGCGACCGCCGCCCCGGCGTGAGCATCTCGCCCGATGGCGGCCGGCTGCTGGCTTTCCGCTACCTCACCAGCAACCAGCAGGTGAAGAGCATTGCGGCCACGCTATTCGACCAGAACCTGGCGCAGCTGGAGGAAAAAACGTATGATTTCCGAACGTTGAGCGACTTTTTCTCGCCAGCCGTGCACGTTGCCAACGATGGCACGCAGTATGTGACGCTCATCAGCGAGGGCATGAAGAAACTGACGGTGCGCCGCTATCCGGCCGGGCCTTCTACCGAGATTAAGGTGCTGGGCGTGCCGGTGGGTGGCGTGTTTGGCGGCCGGGCCGTAACGGTGCGCGACGCCCGATTCACGGTGCTGAACGATGGCAGCCTGTATGCCGCCGCGCTGTGCGCCGACTACCAAACCGGCGAATACTACAGCCTGAAAGTAGTGAAGTACGATTTCAGTGGCAACGGCGACATGAAGTTTTCGCCGGAGTTCCGCTTCACGCCCGCCTACCTGACGGAAGTGAGCAAGGCCAGCGGGGTCGATGTGAAACGCCTGGACGACATCTACTTAGGCGAACTGCTGCTGACGCCGGAAAAGCAGCTGATAGTAGTGGCCGAAAAGCACTACGAGGAAGGCGGTAGCGAGGCCCCGGTGCACGCCCGCGAGCTGCATGTGTTTGGCTATAATGAGTTTGGCGCGCCTACCTGGCACAGCATCGTGGCCAAAGACCAGGTGGCCCCGGCCGTGGATTCGTACACCGGCATTGGCTTCCGAGCCGCCGTATTTGGCGGCATGGTGCAGCTACTCACGCTGGAAAATATCAACAAGAAATCGGACCTGTACCTGCGGCGGGTGAATGCCCAGACCGGCGTAGTGAGCGCGCCCGAGCGCCTGAAACTGAACGTGGCCGACGACCAGCAGCTGGCCTACGTGAAGGATTTCACGGCTTGGCTCAATGAGAAAACCATCATCGGCGTGAGCCGGCCGAGCAAGAAGTCGGCCGCGTTGCAGTTGGATAAAATCGTGGTGAAGTAGCGCAGACTTTTAGTCCGCAGCCACAATAAAAAGGGCCGTTCCTGAACCCAGGGACGGCCCTTTTTGAATGAGTCAAACTCATTGTCTCCACTCGCGGACTAAACGTCCGCGCTACATAAAAGGGCCGCCCCCAATTGGGAGCGGCCCTTTTCGCCATCCACAAAATCCGTAAACTAAAAGTCAGCGTAGCCAAATTCGTTAAAATCCGAGCTACTCCGTGGTCTAGACGGCGTACTCGTTGGCCGTAATCAGCTTAGCGGCGATGCGGCGGCGCGACTCTTTCACATTGATGAGTTCGGTTTTGGTGAAGCGCTTGAGGCCCATGAGTAGCAGGCGCTGCTCGTCGCCCTCAGCCATGCTGCCGATGGCATCCTTAGCCGCCTTTTCCACGAGGTCCACGGCGTCGGCCAAGTACACGCGGGCGATATCGGCTTCAACCGACATTGCCTCTTCGCCCTTCACGGAAGCTTCTTTCTCTACGCGGAGGATGGTGCTCTCGGCAATGTACACCTTGATGGACATGTCGGCGATGTTCATCAGCAGCTCCTGCTCCTTGGCGAGGGTAGCGGTGAACTTCTGCACGGCCGAGCCGGCTACCATCAGGATGACCTTTTTCAGGTTGGCGAGGGTTTTCATCTCCTTGCTGAACAGGCCGGTTTCCTCGTCCTGGCTCATGCTCGGGATGCTCATCAACTCCTGCTGCACAGCCTGAGCAGGGCCCATGAGGTCGATTTCACCTTTCAGGCCCTTCTTCAGAATCATATCAACGGCCAGCAGGCGGTTGATTTCGTTGGTGCCTTCGAAGATGCGGTTAATACGCGAATCCCGGTAGGCGCGGTCCATTGGGTAGTCGGCCGAGAAGCCGTAGCCACCGAAAATCTGCACCCCTTCATCCACCACGTAATCAAGCACTTCCGAGCCTTCTACTTTCAGAATGGCGCACTCCACGGCAAACTCGCGGGCGGCACCCAGCAGAGCCTCGTTGGTGCCTTTACCTTCGGCCAGCAGCTGCTGTTCCATGCGGTAGATATCGGCACCAGCGCGGTAAATAGCCGATTCCACGGCGTAGAGGCGGATGGCCTGCTGCGCCAGCTTGTAGCGAATCGCGCCAAACTTCGAAATTGGCATCTTGAACTGCACCCGCTCGTTGGCGTATTTCACGCTCTGGGTGGCGGCACCCTTGGCAGCGCCCAGGCAGGCGGCGGCCAGCTTAATGCGGCCGATGTTCAGCACGTTGAAGGCGATGAGGTGGCCTTTACCAATCTCGCCCAGCACGTTCTCCTTCGGCACCTGCGCATCAGTCAGGAACACCTGACGGGTGCTGCTGCCTTTGATGCCCATCTTGTGCTCCTCGTTGCCGAGGGTCAGGCCGGGCGTGTCTTTATCCACGATGAAGCCGGTGAACTTGTCGCCGTCAATCTGGGCAAATACGATAAATACGTCGGCAAAGCCGGCGTTCGTAATCCACATTTTCTGGCCGTTCAGGACGTAGTGCGTGCCTTCGGTGTTGAGAATGGCTTTGGTTTTGGCACCCAGGGCGTCGGAGCCGGAACCAGGCTCGGTGAGGCAGTAGGCACCCATCAGGCTGCCATCGGTGAGGCCGGGCAGGTATTTGGCCTTCTGCTCATCGTTGCCGAAGTACAGGATGGGCAGCATGGCGATGCCCGTGTGCGCCGCAAACGCCACCGGGAACGAGTGGCCGCCGCCCACACCCTCCGTCACGCGCAGGGCCGTAGTGAAGTCCATGTCCAGCCCGCCGAACTGCTCCGGAATGCTCACGCCGAACAGCCCGAGCTCGCCTGCCTTCTGCATCAGGCCACGCATGAGGCCCTCTTCGTGGTTGTCGAGGCGCTCCAGTAGCGGGGTTACCTCGGCAGCTACAAAGTCGATGCAGGTCTGGTGCATCATTACCTGCTCCTCGGTAAAGTCAGCCGGCGTGAAGACGCTCTGGGCATCGGTCGGCTTGATGATGAATTCGCCGCCCTTCAGGCTGGCTTGCTGCGTGGTTTCCATGACGTTTGGGGTGGGTGTAGAGTTGAAAAGTGTTAGGCGTGCCTACTAGTTGAAGAAACAACGAGGCCAGCGGTTTGGTGTTGCAAGATACAAAAAATATGTTAGGCACGCCTACTACTTTGCAAAAGGAAAACCCCGGATGTGCGGGGGTTTTAGGTTTTAGCCAGTATGCCTTATTGAGAGCAACTGAAGCATCTTGGTATGGGTTGATTCTTACTTCAATTCCATCAAAGCACCGCTCTTGATAAGCATTTGCTGGTCTTTGTACCGAAACTGCACAAAGGCTGCGACGGCTGACAAGTAACGTACTTGTGTCGCTTCAGGTAACTGGTGCTGCTTCAAGAAGCTGGTGTAATCTGTCATTATATCCGCTACTGACCCATTTCTTAGAATCACAATTTTGCCCTTCCGATTAATAAAAAGCCGGCCGGAATCATGAGAGCCCCAAGTGAATAAATAGACACCATCTGTGAACTGCCGCCGTGAATGGTTAATCACGTTGAAAACGGGAACGTATTGGTACTGACCTGCGAATATTTTGAGGTTGATGCCATCATGCGATTCAATATAATGGCGGATTTGAAGTTCGACTGGAGCGGGAATTCTGACAGCTTCATTCGCAGCAAAGTCAAAGCATTGTGCTTTTACTTCTGCGATATTCAGCATCAGAAGCGATAAGCAAAACAGCAATGAAGCACCTCTCCCACTTCCTTGTAATCGGAATTGATTACTACTGCGGTAGAGATGCTTCACTGCATTCAGCATGACGTTCTTTATAGCAACGGCATCAAAAGCTACTTCAGCAACTCGTAGATGCCGGCGACGCCCTGGCCGCCGCCCACGCAGGCCGTGACCATGCCGTACTTCTTGCCGCGCTCGCGCAACTCGTCGAAGAGCTGGATGCTGAGCTTGGCACCGGAGCAGCCCAGCGGGTGGCCCAGGGCGATGGCGCCGCCGTTCACGTTCAGCTTCTCGGGGTCGATGCCGAGCTCGCGCACCACGGCCAGCGACTGCGAGGCGAAGGCTTCGTTCAGCTCAAACAGGTCGATGTCTTCGAGTTTCAGGCCGGCTTGCTTGAGGACTTTCGGCACGGCTTTGATGGGGCCCATGCCCATGATGCGCGGGTCCACGCCTTCGGTGGCGTAGTTCACCATGCGGGCGATGGGCTCCAGGTTCAGCTCCTTCACCATGCGCTCCGACATCACGAGCACAAAGGCCGCGCCGTCGGAGGTTTGAGAAGAGTTGCCGGCCGTGACGGTGCCGTTGGCAGCGAACACGGGGCGCAGGCGGGCCAGGGCTTCCACCGAGGTGTCGGCGCGGGGGCCTTCGTCGGTATCCACCACGTAGGAGCGGTTTTTCTTCTTGCCGGTGGCGGCGTCCACGTAGGTTTCCTCCACCGTCACGGGCACAATGCTCTTGGCAAACTTGCCGGCCGCGATGGCTTTGATGGCCTTCTGGTGCGACTGGTACGAGAATTCGTCCTGGTCCTGGCGGCTGATTTTGTAGTCGTTGGCCACGGCTTCGGCGGTGAGGCCCATGCCCATGTAATAGTCGGGATGAGTCATCGCCAACTTGTAGTTGGGCACAGTTTTCCAGCCCACGGTGGGCACCATGCTCATGCTCTCGGTGCCGCCCGCGATGATGCAGTCGGCCATGCCGGCCGAGATTTTACCCACGGCCATGGCAATGGTTTCCACGCCGGAGCCGCAGTAGCGGTTCACGATGAGGCCGGGCACGTTGATGGGCAGGGCCAGCAGCGAAATCAGGCGGCCCATTTGTAGGCCCTGTTCGGCCTCGGGCACGGCGTTGCCGACGATAACGTCGTCAATGCGCGTAGGGTCGAGGGCGGGCACCTGGGCCACGAGGTGCTTGATGACGGCGGCGGCGAGGTCGTCGGGCCGGGTGAAGCGGAAACCGCCGCGGGGGGCTTTGCCCACGGCCGTACGGTAGCCGGCTACGATATATGCGGTGTTGTTCGACATGTTGTTCTGACGTTAACCTCACGAGACCCCTTTGGGGCGTAGCCCCCTCTCCCGTGGAGAGAGAGGACTAGTTTCTAGCGCTAGTTAACTAACTTTTAAAAAGTTAAAGACTAAATTTTGATACTCACCCGAAAGTCTAAGACTAGAATTAGAAACTAGTTCCCCCTCTCTGCGGGAGAGGGGGCTAGGGGGTGAAGTGACTCGTGAGGTTAATTCCGCAGTGGCTTACCAGTCGTCAAAATGCTCTGAATCCGTTCCAGCGTCTTGCGCTCGCCGCAGAGGCTCAAGAACGCCTCGCGCTCCAAATCCAGCAGGTACTGCTCGCTCACTTCGGTGGGCGACGACAAATCGCCGCCGCACATCACGTAGGCCAGCTTATCGGCAATGAGCTGGTCGTGGGTCGAGATGTAGTTGCCCTGCTGCATGGCGTACACGCCGGTCTTGAACATGGCCAACGCGCCTTTGCCGTGCACTTTGATGTTGGTTTTCTGCAGCGGCTGGGTGTAGCCGGCATCGGCCATATCGATGGCGGCGGCTTTAGCCTGGGCGATGACGCGATTGCTGTTCAGCACCACTTCGTCGCCCCGGCGCAGGAAGCCTAGGTCGAAGGCCTCAGCGGCGGAGGTCGAAACCTTGGCCGTACTGATGGTCATGTAGGTGTTGCGCAGCAGGTTGAATTCCGGCTCGCCGTCCTCGTACTTGAGGGCGGTGCGCAGGGTCATTTCCTTGGTGCCGCCGCCACCGGGAATCAGGCCCACGCCGAATTCCACGAGGCCGATGTAGGATTCGGCCGCCGCTACCACACGGTCGCAGTGCAGGTTCAGCTCGCAGCCGCCGCCCAGCGTGAGGCCGTGCGGGGTGCCCACCACCGGGATGCTGCTGTAGCGCATCCGCATCATGGCCTGCTGGAACTGCTGAATCATCATGTTCAGCTCGTCGAAATCCTGGTCGAGGGCCTGCATATACACGAGGCCCAAGTTGGCGCCGGCCGAGAAGTTCGGCGCGTCGTTGCCCACCACGAGGCCGCGGTAGCCGGCTTCAGCCATCTCCACACCTTTCAGCAGGCCCAGAATCACGTCCTGGCCCAGCGCGTTCATCTTCGAGTGGAATTCCACGTTCAGGATGCCGTCGCCGAGGTCGATAACTGAGGCACCGGAGTTTTTCCACAGCACTTTACCGCTGGCGCGCAGGTTGTCGAGAATGATGAAATTCTCCACACCTGGCACCGACTGGTAGCTTTTCGAGGCGATGTCATAGAACTGGCGCACGCCAGCTTCGGTCACCTTATAAAAGGTAGTATTACCGGCGGCCAGCATCTCCTCCACCCACGGGGCGGGAGTGCGGCCGGCAGCTTTGGCCAGGTCGAGGCCGGCCTGCACGCCCAGCGCGTCCCAGGTTTCAAACGGGCCCATTTCCCAGCCGAAACCGGCGCGCAGCGCGTCGTCCAGCTTGAACAGCTCGTCGGAAATCTCGGGGATGCGGTTACTCACATAGGAGAAGAGGCTGCCAAAGCTCAGGCGGTAGAACTCGCCCGCCTTGTCCTTGCCCGCCACCAGCACCTTGAAGCGGTCGGCCAGCTTCTCGATGGTTTTGGTCATTTCCAGCGTGGCGAATTTCACCTTTTGGCTCGGCTTGTACTCCATCGTGCTCAGGTCGAGCGCGTGGATTTCCGACTTGCCGCCTTCACCCTTCACTTTCTTGTAGAAGCCCTGGCCGGTTTTGTCGCCCAACCACTTGCTCTCGCCCATTTTCTGCACGAAATCGGGCAACACGAATACGTCCTTGGCCTCGTCGTTCGGCAGGCCTTGGGCCAGGCCGTTGGCCACGTTGATGGTCGTATCGAGGCCCACCACGTCAGACGTGCGCAGGGTAGCCGACTTGGCGTGGCCGATAACTGGACCAGTCAGCTTGTCGGTTTCCTCCACGGTCAGGCCCAGCTTCTGCATGGTCTGCATGGCATCGAGCAGGGCGAAAACGCCCACGCGGTTGGCAATGAAGCCGGGGGTGTCCTTGGCCAGCACCACCGTTTTGCCTAGGTACAAATCGCCGTAGTGTTGCAGGAAATCCAGCACTTCCGGCTTGGTGTCCGGCGTGGGAATGATTTCCAGCAGCTTCAGATAACGCGGCGGGTTGAAGAAGTGCGTGCCGGCGAAATGCTGCTTGAAATCCTCGGAGCGGCCCTCGGCCAGCAGGTGAATCGGGATGCCGCTGGTGTTGCTGGTGATGAGCGTGCCGGGCTTGCGGAACTGCTCCACCCGCTCATAAAGGCCTTTTTTGATGTCGAGGCGCTCGATTACGACTTCAATCGTCCAGTCGCAGCCGGCAATTTCCTTGAGGTTATCATCAAAGTTGCCGATTTTGATGCGGCTGGCGTCGGCCTTGCGGTAGAGCGGCGAGGGGTTGGCAACGATTGCAGCCTGCAGCGCAGCATTCACAATGCGGTTGCGCACGGCCGGGGCCTCCAGTTTCAGGCCCTTTTTCTCCTCGTCGGGCGTCAGCTCTTTAGGCGCAATGTCGAGCAACAGCACCTGCACGCCGATATTGGCGAAGTGGCAGGCAATGCGCGAGCCCATAACGCCGGAGCCGAGCACGGCAACTTTTTTGATGGTTCGATTCATAGTATTTTGACTGTCATTCTGAGCGCAGCGAAGAATCTTGTCACGTCCGCACTGCTGTGATTACTAGCGCCGACGAAAGCAGCCGTGATAAGATGCTTCCTTCGTCAGCATGACAAATACTTAGCTGTAAGAGGTGGGGGTTTCAGCCCGCAATGCTTTCAGCGTAAAGTCTTCAAAAAGGGTTTTACCCTCAATCATACCCGTAATCTGAGCCGCCACCTTAAAGAACACATCCAGCTGGCTCTGCGGGATTTTCTCCCGGATTTTCAGGTTGAAGTGCCTCACCGTCTGGCGCGAAACCTCCTTTTTCTCCAGCCCCAGTTCCGTCAGGAAAATGCGGACCGAGCGTTTATCCACGGAGTCAGCCTGCTTATAGACAAGGCCTTTTTCCTCCATGCTGCGCAGGATTCGGGTAAGGCTGCGGGTTTCGAGGCCCAGCAGCGGCGCGATTTTGGTAGCCGGTGTGCCGCGCTCTTGGTCGATGTTCAGCAGCACAAAGCCGATGCTCGTGGTGATATCATTTTGGGCAGCCTGAGTGTTGTACATGCGCGAAATCGCGTGCCAGGCCACTTTAATGTTGTAATCGACGGTTTCTTCGGCTTTCATGGGCGGGCGGTAAGAGCGGTAAACTTACGAAAAATTTGTTAGGCTTGCATACTATATCCCGATGCGATAAAAAAGAACGTCACGCTGAACTGCTTGCCGCTTCTCCACCGCAGCAGGAAATCCGGTTGAGTGGATACCTGCCTGGCAGAGGTGCTTCACTGCGTTCAGCATGACGTTCTTCGGACCTAACCGCCCCTGCCCTACCGCTCCCCGGCCGAGTTATACAGGCCTTCGATAATGTCCTTATTGTTTTCGGTAATGACCTTGCGCTTCACCTTCATGGTGGGAGTCATTTCGCCACTTTCCACGGTCCAGAGCTCGGGCAGGAGAGCGATTTTTTTCACCTGCTCCCACTGCGCAAAGCGCTGGTTGTATTTCTTCACCAGCCCCTCGTAGAGGTCCACTATCTTGGGGTTTTTCACCAATTCCTCGTTCGAGGCATCGGGCACGCCGTTGCGCTTGCACCAACCCTTGAGGTCGGAGAAGGAGGGAATGACGAGCGCCGAGGCAAATTTCTGGTCGGCCCCCACCACCATGGCCTGCTCGATGAGCGGGTCTTCCTTGAACTTGCCTTCGAGCACCTGCGGGGCAATGTACTTGCCGCCCGAGGTCTTGAACATCTCCTTCTTCCGGTCAGTGATTTTCAGAAACTTGCCGTTCACCAACTCGCCGATGTCGCCGGTATGGAACCAGCCTTCCTCGTCGAATTCCTTGGCCGTGAGCTCGGGCTGGTTATAGTAGCCCTTCATCACCGAAGCTGATTTGGTCAGAATCTCGCCGTCGGCCGCAATTTTCACCTGCATGTTGTCGATGAGCGGGCCCACGGCCCCAATCATGTTGTTCTCGGGCTCGTAGCCGCCCACGGCAATCACGGGCGAGGTTTCGGTGAGGCCGTAGCCTTCCATCACATGGATGCCGGCCGCCCAGAACACGCGGGCCAAACGGGGCTGCAAGGCCCCGCCGCCACTCACGATGCAGCGCAGGTTGCCGCCCAGCGCCTCGCGCCACTTGTTGAAAATGAGCTTATTGGCCAGCGCCAGCTGGGTATTATAGAGGAAGCCCTGGTCTTTCTGGGTATCGTACTTCAGGCCCAGCTCCAGGGCCCAGAAGAACAGGCTTTTCTTCACGCCTTCGAGCTCATGGCCCTTTTGCACGATTTTATCATACACCTTTTCGAGCAGGCGCGGCACGGTGGTGAAAATATCAGGCTTCACTTCGCGCAGGTTGTCGGCGATGACGTCCATGCTTTCGGCGTAGTAGATGCTCACCCCGTTTATCATGTACAGATAGGTCACCATACGCTCGAAAATGTGGCAGAGCGGCAAGAAACTCAACGCTTTATCGTCCTTCGTGACCGGCACGAAGCGTTGCGAGTTGCGGCAGTTACTCAGGATGTTATCGTGCGTGAGCATCACGCCCTTGGGCTTGCCAGTGGTGCCGCTAGTGTAGATGAGCGTGAGGAGGTCGTCGGGCTCGACGGCGGCTTTCAGAGGCTCCAGGGCAGCGGCGTTGCCCTTTTTACCAATTTCCAGCAGTTCGTCGAAGTGGCGGGCACCGTCGATTTTATCGAAGGTGAAGACGTTTTCAGCCGGGATGTCGAGGCCCTCCGTGGCTTCTTTCACCTTGTCGAACAGCTTCTGGTCGGCCACGAATACGGCCCGCACGCCGGCGTCGGTAAAGATGTACTTGTAGTCCTCAACGGTGATGCTCGGGTACATCGGCACGCTGATGGCCCCGATTTGTGAGATGCCGAAATCGGCCAGCATCCACTCCGGGCGGTTCATGCTGATGATGGCTACTTTGTCGCCGCGTTTGAGGCCGAGCGATACGAGACCGAGCGAAACCAGGTTGGCCTGGTCCTGAATTTGCTGGCTGCTGATGGGCACCCAGTTTCCGTTGATTTTAGAGGCCAGCGCATCGGATTTGGGCGACTCGGCAATTTGGTGGGCTAGTATATCAAAGGCGCGACGAACGTCCATGGGTGGGGCGGATAAAGCGTATTGCGTGAAATTCAGCTTAAATAAAGCGCTTTTTTCGGGGCTGCGCCCCCCCGCGCCACGCACTTCTGCAGCGCTGCAGCTGCCCGTTAAAACCAAATGAGCCGCAAAAACGCTCAAAAAGCCCCAAAATCCGGCTTTTTTCGGTGTAATTTTGAGCCCTAGCATTCCCGCTCCCAATGAATCTGGCCCTGTTTTTTGACCCGCTGCCGGAAACGCTGACCGAGGCCGTGCCCGCGCCTACCACGCTGGCCGCCTACGCCACCCGCTTCACCGAAACATTCCCCGACTGGCGCACCGCCGACCTAGCCATCATCGGGCTGGATGAGTGGCGCGGCAGCGCGGCCGGACCGCCCAGTCCCCGCCGCCACGGCCCCAACGAAGTGCGCCAGCGCTTCTACCAGCTGCAAAAAGGCACGGGCATGCTGCGCCTCGTCGACCTCGGCAACCTGCGACCCGGCCTCACCCTGGAGGATACTTACCAGCGCCTGCGCGAGATTATCGGGGCGCTACTCGAAGAAAACACGGTGCCCATTCTACTCGGAGGCAGCCACGATTTGGACTACGGTCAATTTCTGGCCTACGAAGCGCAGGACCGCACCATCAATGTCACAATAGTAGACTCGCGGCCCGACATGGCCGAGCCCGGCCCCGGTACCCCGGCCGAAGAGAGCCACCTGCGCAGCCTGCTGGTGCACGAGCCCAACATCGTATTCAGCCTGGCCCACCTCGGCCACCAGCAGTACCTCACCCCACCCGAGGTGATGGTGGCCCTCGAAAAGCTCCATTTCGATACCATGAGCGTGGGCGAGGTGCGCGCCGACCGCCGCCTGGCCGAGCCGCTGGTGCGCCAGGCCGATTTTATGAGCGTGGATATTGCCGCCATTCGCTGGCAGGACTCGCCGGGCTACTACCCAGCCAACCCCTTCGGCCTGGGCAATGAGGAAGCCACGCAGCTGTGCTGGTACGCCGGCCACAACGAGCAGCTTAGCTCCTTCGGCATCTACGGCTACCGGGCCGACGTGGATGCCAACGGCCTGGCTGCCGCCACCATCGCCAGCATGCTCTGGTACTTCGTGGAAGGCTTTTACCACCGCCGGCCCGAAACCGGTTTCGGCACGTTCCGCTTCCTCACCTACACCGTGGTGCTGCCCGGCAACCCCGACAAGCTGGTGTTCTACAAATCGCGCCGCGCCGAGAAATGGTGGATGGAAGTGGAGCGCCTCGGCGACAATGCCACCAAGCGCGTGGTACCCTGCACGTATGAGGACTACCTGAACGCCTCGCAGGGCGACCTGCCGCAGCGCTGGATTCGGTTGCAAGCGCTGCTGAGCTAGGTTTTATTTGACTTATTACCCGGAACGTCATGCTTCGCTGCGCTCTGCATGACATTCTTTTTGTATGATTGCCCCCCTCCCCACCTACACCAAAAACCAGCTCGCCCTGCGCAATGGCCAGGACCGCGACGAAATCTGGGTGGCTTACCAAGGCCGGATTTATGACGTGAGCCGCTCGCGCCTCTGGCGGCGCGGCAATCACTACGAGCACTGGGCCGGCCAGGACCTCACCGCCGAGCTGGACAAAGACGCGCCGCACACAGCCAACGTATTCGATAACTTCCCCGTTGTGGGCCAGCTTGTGCGGTAAGCTTTAGCCTGCCGTCTGTCTCAATCTCTTCTTTACCACCACGGCCCTGCGGTGCCAGCTAAAGCTTACCTGACATGATGACCACCGAAGCACCCTCCGAATTCGACCACCTCGAAACCCTGCCCACCGCCGAGCTGCTGGCCGGCATGAACCAGCTCGACCAAACCGTGCCCCAAACCGTGGCCAAAGCCCTGCCGCAGCTTGAGCGGCTGGTAGAAGCCACCGTGGCCCGGCTACGAGCGGGCGGCCGGCTGTTCTACATTGGGGCGGGCACCAGCGGGCGGCTGGGCGTGGTGGATGCCTCGGAATGCCCACCCACGTTTGGCGTGCCGGCCGAGATGGTGGTGGGCATCATAGCGGGTGGCGATGGCGCCATTCGGGTGGCCGTGGAAGGCGCGGAAGACGACGCCGAGCAGGCCTGGAAAGACTTGCAGGCCCACAACATCGGCCCCAAAGATGTGCTGGTGGGCATTGCCGCCTCGGGCCGCACGCCCTACGTCATTGGTGGACTAACGCGGGCACGGGCGGCGGGCCTGGCCACGGGTTGCGTGGTATGCAACGCCGGCTCAGCGGTAGCTGCGGCGGCCGAGTTTCCGGTGGAAGTGGTGACGGGGCCGGAATTCATCACCGGCAGCACGCGTCTCAAGGCCGGCTCGGCCCAGAAAATGGCGCTTAACATGCTCACCACGGCCACGTTCATCCGCCTGGGCTACGTGCGGGGCAACAAGATGGTCGACATGAAGCTCTCCAACGTGAAGCTGGTGGACCGGGGCGAGCGCATGCTGATGGACGAGCTCGGCATTGCACAGGCCGAGGCGGCAGCCCTGCTGAAACAGTACGGCAGCGTGCGCACGGCGCTGGAAGCTGTCCAGCCATAGCACATGCTTCGGCTTGTGCCTCACGGCCTTACTTTTTCATCCGAACGATTCGGGATTTCTGGCGTTTCTAGGGAGGCACAAGCTAAAGTATGTGCTCCATCGTCCCATGCACACCATCGAGCCGCACTACAACTGGATTGAGCAATACTCAGCCTCTGAAGACCCTCGTTCGCCACTTTTCGAGACCGAGAACAGTCTGGAGACCTATACCAACACGATTTACGGATACTACATTCATCCGCAATGGGACAGCCTGGGGTCCGACACCCTGTTCTTCAAAATCCTCTTTGCCGACTATGACGATGGCATTGCCGTGCTCGAATTTATCGGCGAGTGGAACGACGCCATTGAAAATGACATCATGGAGCTCAAGCGGAATATCATCGATATTCTGGTGCACGAGGGCATCCGCAAGTTCATTCTCATCGGCGAGAACGTGTTCAACTTCCACGGTTCCGACGATGACTACTACGAGGAATGGTACGAGGATGTGGAAGATGGCTGGATTGCGGGCATCAATTTCCAGGAGCATGTGCTGCGCGAAATGAAACAGTACAACGTGGACAACTACATCAACTTCGGCGGCCAGCTCGACGACCTGCCTTGGCGCACCTACGAGCCACGACGCCTGTTTGAAGTAGTGGATAACCTGCTGAGCAGGCGGCTGGGCCTGCCCGAAACCGAGCTGTAGTCCAACTCCTCTAAACGCAAAAAAGCCTCTCCGTTGCCGGAGAGGCTTTTTGTTGTAAAGCAGTTAAAACTACTTCTTAACTTCTTCGGTCGTGGTGGTCGTGGTGGTCGTGGTGGTGCCAGCAGCGTCCATTTTGTCAGCGTTGTCCTGGATGGCTTCGCCTTTGGCATCAGCCGAGTCACGCACCATGTCAGCCTTGTCTTCCATAGCGTCAGCTTTGGCTTCGCCAGCGTCTTTCACGTTTTCGCCAACCTGCTCCTGAGCCTCTTCTTTCTTACTGTCGCACGAAGTGAAGGTGAACGAACCGAGGGCCAGGGCGAGGAACAATACTTTTTTCATCTTGGGGTTTGTTTTAAAATGTGGTTGGTTTTCAAGCAACGTTCGAAGCACCAGCCGAAGCTTAGCTTCAAATTCGTGGCTTTATACCTACTCTCAAAGAAGGTAACCCGCTGCCGAAAAAAATTATGAAGGATTTATGAGGACATTCCTGCCTCCTTATTTCTTCCGAAACAGGATGCCGATGGGCACGCCCGTGAAATCGAAATGCTCGCGCATCCGGTTTTCGAGGTAGCGCACGTAGTTGGTTTGCACGTACTGCGGCAGGTTGGCGAAGAAGGCAAACACCGGGTTGTGCGTGGGCAGCTGCGTCACGTACTTGATGCGAATCATCTTGCCTTTGAGCGCGGGCGGGCCGTACTTCTCAATCTCCTTCAGCATGATGTCGTTCAGCTGTGAGGTCGGGATTTTACGGCGCTTGTTGCCATACACCTCAATGGCCGTTTCAATGGCCTTGTGCACCCGCTGCTTGTTCAGCACCGAGATAAACACCATGGGGATGTAGGCAATGGGCGCAATCTTTTCGAGGATTTTTGCCTCGAACTCCTTAGAAGTATTGGTTTCCTTGTTCTCCACAAGGTCCCACTTGTTCACCAAAATCACGATGCCTTTGCGGTTTTTATCGGCCAGGGTGATGATGTTCACGTCCTGGGCTTCGATACCACGGCTGGCGTCCAGCATCACGATGCAGACGTCGCACTCTTCCAAGGCGCGCAGGCTGCGCATGTTGGCGTAGAATTCCACGTCCTCGCTCACCTTGGCCTTGCGGCGCAGGCCAGCCGTATCAACCAGGATAAACTCCTTACCAAAGGCGTTGTAGCGGGCCGAAATCGAATCCCGCGTCGTGCCGGCGATTTCGGTTACGATGCTGCGGTCTTCGCCGAGCAGCAGGTTCACGAGGCTGGATTTGCCCACGTTGGGGCGGCCCACCACGGCAATGCGCGGAATTTCCGATTCCGGCTCTTCCTCACCGGGCTCGTCGAAGTTGGCAACTACGGCATCCAGCAATTCGCCGGTACCGTGGCCATTGGCGCTGCTGATGGCGTAAATTTCGCCGTCGCCCAGGCCCAACGAGTAGAACTCGCCCACGCCGTTGGCGCGCAAGTTAGTATCGGCCTTATTGGCCACCATATAGATGGGCTTTTTGCTGATGTAGCGGCGCAGCACGTGCGCAAACTCCTCGTCGAGGCCGTGCACGCCGGCTTCGGCATCCACCATAAACAGGATAACGTCGGCCTCTTCGATGGCCAGTTTCACCTGCTTGTTGATTTCGCCCTCGAAAATATCTTCCGAATTGTGCACGTAGCCACCCGTGTCAATCACGGTGAAGTTCTTGCCAATCCAGTCGCCGTAGCCGTAGTGGCGGTCGCGGGTTACGCCGCTCTCGTTGTCCATAATAGCCTTGCGCTGACCTACAAGGCGGTTGAATAGCGTGGATTTGCCCACGTTGGGCCGCCCTACAATGGCGACCGTGTTTTGCTTTGACATGATATGTGGCCCCAGCCGCCGACCCGACCTAGATTCGGCAGTGCCCGGGGTGTGTTAGTTATAGATGGTCGGAATATGGTGAGGTAGTGAGGTGTGAGATGGTGAGTTTGATATTCCGCTCGCGCAAATGCCGCAGTTAAAACATCAACTCACCTTCTCACACCTCACCATCTCGCTACTGGTACCCAAACCGGCTCAGCGCTTTCGCGTCGGTGCGCCAGTTCTCGTTCACTTTTACATACATTTCCAGGAAGACTTTCTTTTGGAAGAACTTCTCCATTTCCTCGCGGGCCCAAGTGCCTACTTTCTTCAGCGCCACGCCGCCCTGGCCGATGACGATGCCTTTCTGGGAGTTGCGCTCGACGTAGATAATGCCGCGAATGCGGATGATATCTTCCTCTTCCTTAAACTCTTCGATAACAACCTCGCAGCTGTACGGAATCTCCTTTTTATAAAGCTTGAAGATTTTTTCGCGCACCATTTCGGCGGCAAAAAAACGCTCCGGCTTGTCGGTTAGCTCATCCTTGGGGTAATAGGGCGGGTGCACGGGCAGGCGCTCCATCACCAGCTGCAACACACCGTCGGTGCCGAAATGGTTGAGGGCCGAAATGGGCAGCACTTCAGCGGCGTTGGGCAGTTGCTCTTTCCAGTAGGCCAGCTTGGACTCCACTTCCTCCTGGTTGGCCTGGTCAATTTTGTTGACAAGCAGGATGATGGGCGTGTCCGTCATTTTGCGCAGGCGCTCCACTACGGGCTCTTCGTCGTGCTTCTCGTAGATGTCGGTTACGAAGAGCACCACGTCGGCATCTTCGAGCGACGAGTACACGAACGACATCATGGCGTTGTGCAGCTCGTATTTGGGCTGAATAATGCCGGGCGTGTCGGAATAAATCAGCTGAAAATCATCGCCGTTGAGGATACCCAGAATGCGGTGGCGCGTGGTCTGGGCCTTGCTCGTGACGATGCTGAGCCGCTCGCCCACCAGCGCATTCATGAGCGTGGACTTGCCCACATTGGGTTTGCCAATGATGCTCACAAAGCCGGCGCGATGGGGTTTAGTTTCGGGGTTCACGATGGATGGGTTTGATAATCAGGGCCGCAAAGGTACGGCTTGCGGGGCGGAAAAGCTAGAAAAGGGCTGAAATCGGGCTTATGCTGCTGTGACCAAAACCATGTTTGGAGTGAGCCGGTTGCTGAACGAATGAATGTAGTGCGGACTTTTAGTCCGCGAGTTGAGCAGTTCACTCGCGGACTAAAAGTCCGCGCTACATCCACGGTACAACCCCGAACTTTGCCCCAATGAATTCCACTACTTCCCCCAACGCCCGCATCGGCGTGCTGCTCGTCAACCTCGGCACGCCCGACTCGCCCAACACGCCCGACGTGCGCCGCTACCTCAACGAATTTCTGACCGATGGCCGCGTGGTTGACATGCCGGCGGCCATTCGCTACCCGCTGTTTCAGGGGCTGGTGGTGCCGTTGCGGGCCCCCAAATCGGCCAAGATTTACAAGGAGCTGTGGACGGAGCGCGGCTCGCCCCTGCTCTTCCACGGGCTTGATTTGCAGGAGAAAGTGCAGGCTGCCCTGGGCGAGCACTACGTGGTAGCCTTCGGCATGCGCTACCAAAAGCCCAGCGTGGAGAAGGCGCTGGAAGAGCTGCGTGCGGCCAACGTGGAGCGCATCATCGTGCTGCCGCTGTTTCCGCAGTATGCGTCGGCCAGCACGGGCTCGGTGCAGGAGAAGGTGATGGACATTGTGAAAGACTGGTGGGTGGTGCCCAGCATCAGCTTTATCAGCCAGTTTGCTACCGACCCGGGCTTTATTGCCACCATCGTGGCGCGGGGCCGGGCTGAGATGGACAAGCAGCACTACGACCACGTGGTGTTCAGCTACCACGGCATTCCGGAACGCCACGTAAAAAAGGGCGACCCCACCAACTACTGCCGCTTCGGCAGCTGCTGCGATACCCTCACGCCCGCTAACCAATATTGCTACCGCGCTCAGTGCTTTGCCACGTCGCGCCTAGTGGCGGCCGGCCTGGGCCTCGCGCCCGAGCAATACACGGTAGCCTTCCAGAGCCGCCTACAAAGCCGCCTGCGCGACCCCTGGCTGCAGCCCTACACCGATGAGGCGCTGAAGCCGATGCCCGCCAAAGGCATCAAGCATGTGCTGGCTTTCAGCCCCGCCTTCGTGGCCGACTGCCTCGAAACGACCATCGAGGTGGGCGAGGAGTTCAAGGAGCTGTTCGAGGAAGCCGGCGGCGTGCACTGGCAGCTGGTGCCCTCGCTGAACTCGGAGCCGCAGTGGGTGGAGGCCGTGGCCGATATGCTTCGGCGCAATTAGAACCAGCGTTTGAAACCGCGAATAGCCCGTGATGCTGCGTGCAGCATCACGGGCTATTCGCGGTTTCGGCGCCAGCCAAATTAAGCGCAGCTATAGTAGCTTTAAGATTTATTAATCAGCAAATTCCCACGTAAATGCGCTTTCGCTACACACTAGCACTTGCTTTCGGCCTGTTGGCCGACACCCGGGCCCAAGCTCAACAAGCCGTCAAAATCTTATTCGACGCCACCAAGGCCGAAACGGCCGGCAATGCCGACTGGGTGATTGACGCCGACGTGTCGGGTAGTCCGCAGCGCCTGCCCACGCCGCTGCAAAGCACCGTTACGGCCAGCACGCCCGAAGGCTACTGGACCGGCGCACTCTCCTCCTGGGGCATTGCGCTGGTGAAACGCGGCTATCAGGTTGAGACGCTGCCGGGCAGCGGCCGCATCACCTACAACGATGCCACCAATGCCCAGGACCTGCATTACTACGCCGCCTACATCGTGGACGAGCCGAATATTCGCTATACCACGGCCGAAAAAACGGCCATCCTGAACTATGTGCGCAGCGGCGGCGGCCTGTTCATGATTTCGGACCACACCATTTCGGACCGCAACGGCGACGGCTGGGACTCGCCCGCCATCTGGAACGACCTCATGGCCTCGGCCAGTCCCGTCAATCCCTTCGGCATCACCTTCGACCTCAATAACCTCTCCTTCACGACCGGCGTGGGCGCGGCCGTAGCTCCCGCCGACTCGCTGCTGCACGGCCCCGCCGGCAACCCGGTGGCCATGGAATACCACAACGGGGCCAGCATCACCCTCGCTCCCACCGCCAATGCCAGCGTGCGCGGCGTGTTGTTTCGGCCCAGCGTGGCTACTACCGGTACCACGGGGGCCATTGTGGCGCGGGCCCGCTACGGCCAGGGCCGGGTAGCTGCTCTGGGCGATTCTTCGCCGCCCGACGATGGCACCGGTGCGCCCGGCAATAACCTGTACGACGGCTGGGCAGCCGAAGCCAACGGCGACCATGCCCGCCTGCTGCTCAATGCCACCATCTGGCTGGCTACGCCCACCCGCACCGCTATGGCCACCCGCCACGCCACGGAAGCCGACTTCAGTATTTACCCCAATCCCAGTGCCGATGCTTTTTTCATCAGCGGCAACGTGCTGCCGGTTGAAATCCGCTGCCACGACATGCTGGGCAAGGCAGTTGCTATTACCAGTGCGGCGGCTGGCGTGGGCGCCGTGCGCGTCGATGCTGCCGGGCTGGCGCCGGGCCTCTACGTGCTGCGCCTGCGCCTACCCGATGGACAGGTGCTCACCCGCCAGATTGCCCGGCAATAAAGCCCGTCCGGCTCCGGATCAGGAAGCCCGGCGGCGGTTATAGAAGCTGCCCGTATCGAACGAGTCCTGCTCGTAGAAGCGCGGGTTGGCAGGGGCAGCCTCTTTTCCCAGCGCCCGCAACATGGCCTCTTCGTACTCGCGGGTAATCTGCACCTCGATGTAAGGCGGGTAGTTCAGGACCGACGCTTCATTGAGCGCGGGCACGAACACGTTGTCGCCATCCTCATCCAGCGAAGCGGCCCCAATGGGCAGCAAAATGTGGTTTTCGTGTTCGTTGGTTTGGAAGCGACCATCCAGCGCTACGTCCAGGTAGCGCACTTTCATAGCTTCGGGCTCCACAATCAATTCGAACACCGTGCCCAGGGCCTGGCCATCGCTACCCCGCACGGTCCAGCCGCGCACGTCGGGGTTGTCGTCGGCCACTTCAAAATCGGTGAGGTCGCGCAAGCGGCGCAGAACGGGAGTTTCCATAGCAAATACGTTTCTGGTTTGTTGTTGCTGGCTTCTGGTTCAAATCGTTAGCCGCACAAAGTCAGCAACGAGAAACCAGAAACCTAACGCTGGGCTGGCTCGCTAAGTACGCGCACGGCGGCGGCGGCCTGGGTTAGGAACTGTTGGTTCTGCTGCTGCTCGGGGGCCGTAGCGCTACGGCCAGATAGCTGCCCTGCGAGGCTCACCAACGTATTGGCCTCATTTTCAAGCTCGGGATAGGCCTTTTGCTGCATGGCCCGGATGAGACCGGCCGCCGCCACGAAACCGGGGCGCAGGCTGGTATTGGGCTCGCCGAGGCGGGCGGTGGCACTGGTCAGGTTGTCGCGCTGCTCGGTGGTGGCAGGGGTGCGCAGGTCGTCGCGGTCGGTGAGGGAAACCAGCACGCCGGTCAGTTTTTGCAGGCCGTTGCGAGCGTAATCGGGCGCGGCCGGGTCGGAGGCGGCCTGTGTAGCCAGGGAGGCGGCCGTTTCGAAACTACCGGCGGCAGTCGCGGCATCCTGGGTAGTATCGCCCTGCGGAATGCCATCAACGGTCTCCCGGCGCGCAGCCTGGTCTACGGCCGCAGCGGCCCCCAGCGTATCCGAGGCGGCAACGGGCGGCGCGGGCTCATCGGCCGGGTCGGAACGCAGGAAGAAATAAGCAGCTACCGCCACTAATACGGCCGCCAGCAGCACCAGCAGCCACGGGCTGGGCGCCGATTTTTTACGTTGAATATTGATGTCAGCCATATCGGGAGTTGGGAGAATGGCTTGAATTTACGAGGTGCGGCGAAAAGTAGCCGATTTGTGCGGCCGGTGGCGTACTTGCGGATACGCCCGCCACCCAGGGTCGGCGCCCCCACCCAATGCCTTCACCACCACCATCCACCCTTTACCTGGCTGACTTACAGTCGCGGGGGCTGCTGCCACCGACCCAGACCACCCGCATTATCGCCAGCGAGCGCACCCAGCCATTTTCCCTGCACTACGAGTTGCGGGCGCTGCTTTACCTGGGCATTACGCTGCTGGCCGGCGGCCTGGACGTGCTGGTGTACCAGCATATCAACACCATTGGGCACGGCATTATCATCGCCCTCATTGCCGCCCTCATGGCCGCGTGCTTCACCTACACGGCGCCGCTCCCTTCACCTGGGGGGGTGGCTCCTAAAACCTCAGTGGGGGCCGACTACCTCCTGCTGCTCGGCTGCCTGCTGCTGGTGGTGCTGGAGGGTTACGTACAGTACCAATACCAGTTTTTCGGCAACCGCTACGGGCTGGCCACGGCGCTGCCGGCGCTGGTTTTCGTGCCGCTAGCCTATTGGTTCGACCACCGGGGAGGTGCTCCATGGGCCTTACCGCGCTGGCGTCGTGGGTGGGCCTCACGGTAGCGCCGCTGGCCGTGCTCACCGAAAACGAGTTCTGGAGCGACCATATTCGCGGGGCCGCCGTCGGCCTGGGCGGGCTGCTGATGCTGACGGGTTTTTACTCGGAGTACCGGGGGCGCAAGGCGCATTTCGCATTCACGTACCTGTTGCTGGGCAGCAACCTGGCGCTGGCCGCGCTGGCGACTTCACTGGTACGGGCGGCTTTTCACGAGCAGCCTTTGGTGGGCCAGGGCACGGTGGCACTCATGCTGGGGCTGTGCGCGGGTCTGTACTCATACGCCCGGCGCACGCAGTCGTATTGGTTTCTGGTGCTGGCGGCGGGCTACGCTTATTTCGGCGCCTGCTACCTACTGGTGCAGCTGGTGCTGCTGTTTCCCGATGACACCATCGTACTGATGGCCCCTTCCTGCTATTACCGCTGTCAGCCCTGCTGGTCGTGTTGTTCTTCCTCAATGTGAGGAAAATCCTGCACGGCCCGGCGGCGCCTGTTGCTCCCCTCCCCCCTACCTCAGCCATGAACAGGCAAGCCTACAACCCCAACTGGGCATTTCATACTGCCCTGCGCGCCCGGGCGGCACGCTGGCAGCGCCAGCAGCTGCTTGGTGAGGACCAGCTAAAGGCCATTGAAGCGGCATATCCGCTGGAGTACTACCGCCCGGCGTAGCCCCTGCGGGTGGGCCTGTTCCTGTTTGCATTGCTGGGAATAAGCATGGCATCCGGCTTCATTTTTTTGATTGGCCATAAGCTGCCAATCGCGAGCGGTATCATTAGCTGTGCGGCATGCTTTGGCATGCTGGAACTACTGATAAAAGACCGCCGCCTCTACCACTGCGGAGCCGATAACACCTTGCTATAGGTAGGCTTGGCTGCGGCGGGCAGCCTGATTCCCTACATTTTCAGCACCTATTTGTGGAGCGGTTACTACGCATCGTTTCGCGTCACCTATGGCCATTTGCTGGTTCCGCTCACCCTGATACTGGCGCTACTGGCAGCGGCGGTCCTGCGCTATGCCGATGCGCTGGTCACGGCAGCCGCTTTTGCTGCCCTGCTGCTCTTGGTGAGTGTTACGGCCCTGCAAAGTCCGTGGGGCAGGCCCTGCTGCCTTTCCTGATAATGGCCACGGCGGCCGGCGGGCTATTCCTCTACCGCATGCTGGCCCGGCGCGTGGCCGGCACGCCCCTGGCCGACTACTACGCCAGCTGCCTGCTCATGCTGAAGGTAATGACCCTGGCCGTACTCTACCCTACTATTTTTCAGGTACAAAAACGGGGCAGCCCGACCTTTGGGGTTCCAACCACCAAAAACCCGTTCTGCCCCGTGAAGCAACACTTCGCCGCTAAAATTACGACGCTTTTGCAACAGGCCCCGTTTGTGGGCCACTTATCTCGCCAAAAGTTTGTGGGCCAGTTCATTATTGACCTGATAAAGAGCCGCAACGTGCAATTTGGCGAAGTGGCCCAGCACCTCAACGACGCCGCTAAGCCCGCCTCGAACGAAACGCGCATTCAGGACTTTTTCCGCGAAGTCGACCTCAATTACATGCTGGTGGCCAGGCTTTTGCTTAGTTTATTGCCTGCGCAGGGCAAGCTGCGTTTGTGCCTGGACCGCACGGAGTGGGACTTCGGCCAGTGCCAGGTCAACGTGCTGCTCGTCACCGTCGGCACGGGCGAGGTCCACGTGCCGCTCTACTGGCAGCTGCTCGACAACCGCAGCGGCAACTCCAACGCCGCCGACCGCATCGCGGTGCTCGAAAAGTGCGTGGCTTTGCTGGGGAAAGACCGCATCGGCCTGGTCGTAGGCGACCGGGAATTTGTCGGCCATGCGTGGTTCAAGTGGCTCAAAGACAACGGACTGAATTTTGTCATGCGCGTGCCCAAGCACCACTGCCTGACCCACGCCGACGGCCGCCGGCAGGCCGTGGCCGACCTGGGCCTGGTGCCGGGGCAGGTGCGCCGCTTCGCCCACGTGCAGGTCGACGGGGTCTGGGGACAGGCCTGGGTCAAGGCCGTGGCGGCGGGCGAGTTCGTCTACCTGTTTGCCACGGCCGGTCTGAACCACCTCGCGCAACTCTACGCCAAGCGGTGGACGATTGAGCAGTGCTTCCAAAACCTGAAAGGCCGGGGTTTCAACCTGGAAGCCACCCACTTGCGCTGCTTGCAAAAGCTGCGCAAACTCGTGGCCCTCGTCAGCCTGGCCTACGCCTTCTGCCTGGGCGGGGGCGCAGCCGCCCACGGCGGCCGCCACCCCATTGCCCGCAAGAAGCACGGCTACCGGGCCGCGAGCCTGGCTCGTCACGGCCTCAACCTCCTCCGCCAACTCACCCGTCCGCTAACCTGGCCCGATGACCCGTTGGCCCGCCTGGTTGAAACGCTGCTAAACTGCACTACGAGACAACTTGCTCGAAATCAAATACTAAAAATAGTAGGGTAGAGTACCCTGGCCGTATTCTACCTCGGCGGCAACTACCTGATAGTGTGCGAAGGGAATACCGAGCTTCACAGCCTCAATGTATCTGTGCAAATACCGTTTGCGCCGCTCTTCTATCTATTCACGGCGGGCATTCCACTTCTGTATATCACGCTGGGCCTGCGCCGGGCCGACCGCCCCCTGCTCCTACTGAGCTTGTTGGCACTGGCATTCTCCATGTTCACTCTGCGGCACTACCGCTCGCTGCTACCGCCCGAAATAGCCGCCGTAGCGGCTGGCGCTCTGCTTACGGTGCTGCTGGCCGGCGCATTGCTCCGCGCCCTACGCCCCGCCCGCTTCGGCCTCACCTCGCTGCCCGACGATGAGCCACGCCACTTCAACCTCAAAAACCTGATTCAGGCCCAAACTGCCCACGCACTCGATGCGCCCGCCTTGGGTGGCTTCGAGTTCGGCGGTGGGCAATCGGGTGGCGGAGGGGCCACCGGGCAGTTTTAATCCTGCACTGCTACCGACCGGTATAGCTTGGCCAGCACGGCCACGGCGTAGTCCACTTCTGCTTCGGTGTTCATCTTGCTCATCGAAAAGCGGACGGTGGCACGGCCGGGGTCGCAGCCCAGGGCTTCGAGCACATGCGAGCCCGCCTGGGCCCCACTGGTGCAGGCCGAGCCCCCCGAAGCCGCCACCTTGCTGATATCGAGGTTGAACAACAGCATTTCGCTGATGGCCGACGGTGGCAGGCTCACGCTCAGCACCGTGTAAAGGCTCTTATCGGCGTGCTCCGACAGGCCGTTGAACTGCACATCCTCCACCTCGGCGCGGAGCTTTTCGATGAAGCGGGTCTTCAACGCCTGCACCTGCGCGTGGTGGGCGGCCAGGTCGCGCACCGCGATTTCCAGCGCCTTGACCAGGCCCACAATGCCGTATACGTTCTCCGTGCCCGAGCGCACATTGCGCTCCTGCGAGCCGCCGTGAATGAGCGGACTCACCCGCAAGCCACTGCGGGTGTAGATAAACCCCACCCCCTTCGGCCCATGAAATTTATGGGCCGAACCCACCAGAAAATGGTTTTTCAGCTGCTGCACGTCGTGCCGGTAATGCCCCATCGTCTGCACCGTATCGGTGTGAAACACGGCATCGTAGCGGGCACAGATATCACCAATGGCGGCAATGTCATTCAGGTTGCCAATTTCATTATTGGCGTGCATCAGGCTCACAAACGTGCGCGACTGCGTGGCCAGCAGCTCCTCCAGGTGACCCAAATCCAGGGTTCCCTGCGCGTCGTGTTTCACGTAGTGCAGCTCAATCTCGCCGCTTTTGGCCAGTACCTGCAACGGGTGCAGCACGGCATGGTGCTCCATCGGCGAGGTAATGGCGTGCTTTAGCCCCAGTGTGCGCACACTGCCAAAGGCGGCATAATTGTCGGCCTCGGTGCCACCGCTCGTGAAAATGATTTCGGCCGGAGCGGCATTCAGCAGGTGCGCCACCGTTTTGCGGGCGTTCTCGATGGCGGCGCGCACCTGCCGGCCCGGGCCGTGCAGGCTGCTCGGGTTGCCGTAGTGCTGGCTCAGAAAGGGCAGCATGGCCTCCAGCACCTCGGGGTCGAGGGGCGTGGTAGCGGCGTTGTCGAAATAAACGAAAGCGGGCGCGTTGGGGGAAATTGTGCTCATAGGAATCGTTTCAGCAGAAAAAGGCAGAAGCCGGGTGTGGGTGCACCCGGCTTCTTTCAAGCTATACACAAATACAAATTTGGGCTTTCGAATTGAAACTACCCCACAGCAGCCGCGCTAAATGCGCAACACCCCGACTAACTACGCCTTTGCGGCGATAATTTCCTTGATATCACCAATGATTTTCTGGGCCAGATAATCAGCCGTAGAGTTCGAATCCGACTCGGCATAGATGCGGATAACGGGTTCGGTATTAGACTTGCGCAGGTGCACCCACTCCTTATCGAACTCAATTTTCACGCCGTCAATCGTATTCACGGGCTGCTTGGCGTAGCGCTGCTCCATCTTGGCCAGCACGTCGTCGGTGTTGATGTCCGACGTCAGTTCAATCTTGTTTTTCGAGATGAAATAGCTCGGGTACGAGTTGCGCAGGCGGCTCACCGTGAGGCCGGTTTTGGCCAGGTGCGTCAGAAACAGCGCAATGCCAACCAGGGCGTCGCGGCCATAGTGCAGTTCGGGGTAAATGATGCCCCCGTTGCCTTCGCCACCGATTACGGCGTTGGTTTCCTTCATTTTCGTCACCACATTCACCTCGCCCACGGCGGCGGCCGAATAGTTGCCACCGGCCTTCTCGGTCACGTCGCGCAGGGCGCGGGTGCTGCTCAAGTTGCTCACGGTATTGCCGCCGCCCAAGCTTTGCAGCACGTAGTCGGCCACGGCCACCAGCGTGTATTCTTCGCCGAACATCTCGCCGTTTTCGCTCACCAGCGCCAGGCGGTCCACGTCGGGGTCTACCACGATGCCGAGGTCGAAGCCGCCTTTTTCCAGCACCTTGGCAATGTCGCGCAGGTGCTCGGGCAGCGGCTCGGGGTTGTGGGCAAAGTCGCCGGTGGGCTCGCAATGCAATTTTTCGATGGTCGTCACGCCCAGCGCTTCCAGCAGCTGCGGCACGGCAAAGCCCCCCGACGAGTTCACGGCATCCACCACCACCCGGAAGTTGCGGGCCTTAATGGCTTCCACGTCCACCAGCGGCAGCGCCAGAATAGCTTCAATGTGCTTTTCCAAGAAAGTGGTATCCGTGGTGTACTGGCCCAGCTTGGTCACGGGCGCAAAGTCAAAGTCCTCGTTTTCGGCCGAGGCCAGCACCTGCTGCCCATCGGCTTCCGAGATAAATTCGCCGATGGCGTTCAGCAGCTTCAGTGCGTTCCACTGCTTGGGGTTGTGCGAAGCCGTGAGGATAATGCCGCCGGCCGCCTTCATGGCGGGCACCGCCATTTCCACGGTGGGCGTGGTGCTCAGGCCGAGGTCGCACACATCGAGGCCGAGGCCCTGCAGCGTAGCGGCCACCAGGCGGCTCACCATATCGCCCGAAATCCGAGCATCGCGGCCGACAATAATCAGCTTGCTATCAGTATTTTGGGTTTTAACCCAGGTACCATACGCGGCGGCATACTTCACCACGTCGAGCGGCGTGAGGCCCTGGCCCACCGGCCCGCCAATAGTGCCACGGATACCGGAAATAGATTTGATTAAAGTCACGGAGGTAGTTAATTTGAAAGACCAAAATTAGGCATTAGCAACCGGTTGGCGGCACGGACTTTTATCTTTGGAACAATGGAAAACCCCACAAATTCGCCTAATGTTCTGCTTACCAGTGCTCGCCGGCCCGCGCAGCTCGAAGCATTCGGCCGCCTGCTCGACGTACTCGACCGCCTCCGCACTGAATGTCCCTGGGATAAAAAACAAACCCTGCAGACCCTGCGGCACCTCACCATCGAGGAAACCTACGAAATCAGCGATGCCATTCTGCGCGACGACCTGCCCGACCTGAAAAAGGAACTGGGCGATGTCATGCTTCACCTGATTTTTTACGCCCGCATCGCCGCCGAAAAAGATGCCTTCGACATTGCCGACGTGCTCAATGCCCAGTGCGAGAAGCTCATTTACCGCCACCCGCACATCTACGGCGATGTGCAGGCCCACGACGAGGAGACGGTAAAGCGCAATTGGGAGCAGCTCAAGCTCAAAGAAAAAGGCAATACCAACGGGGTGCTCGGCGGGGTACCCACTTCCCTGCCTGCGCTGGTAAAGGCCATGCGTATTCAGGAAAAAGCCCGGGGCGCGGGCTTCGACTGGGAGCAGCCCGAGCAGGTATGGGACAAAGTGCAGGAAGAATTAAACGAGTTTGGTACCGAGTACAGCCACGGCAATCCCGACCGGATGGACGCTGAAAAAGCGGCCGATGAATTTGGCGATTTACTCTTTTCGCTGGTCAATTTTGCCCGCTTCGCCGGCATCAATCCCGAAGAAGCACTGGAGCGCACCAACCGCAAGTTTATCAGCCGCTTTCAGTATCTGGAAACGGCCGCTGCCGCCAATAATCAGCACCTCGCCGACCTCTCGCTGGCCCAGATGGATGTGTACTGGGAAGAAGCCAAACGACGCCCTGCTCAACCCAAAGGCACGGTTTAGCATTGGGGAGGCTTCATCCAACTTTCATGGTAATTCTAGTGGGCGCTGGCAACTTTTCTTTGGTCAGGCCGCGCTTTTTGGTTAGGTTTGCTCAACTAAGTGGGCTCGGTGGGTAATTTAGACTTTGATAAGTGCTATTCGACTTCTCTCGGAACGGGATTATCGATTGTCTTTTTTGCTAACGCCTGCACTCCTAACCAACTTTTTGCATTTTCTTTACCCACTCAATTCAAATACTTCACACAACAACCCCCAAACAATCCGGAACAAATGGAACAGAAAAATGCCATGAATACGAGCCCCCGGCCCGCCGCAACGGCCGCCAAAGCCGAAGCCCAAAGCAGCGGTGGTGCCTCGCTGTTCTCCGTCCTGGTTATCATCCTTGCTTACGTTGTCAGCCTCCTCATTTATAAGTTCGTGCTAGGCGACTCAAGCCACTTTCAAGGCGGCAACAATGAGAATAACCCCAACCCCGGCGACTACCTCGGGGTAGTTTTTAAGGGTGGTTTTGTAGTGCCGATTCTGATGTCGATGCTGCTCATGGTTATCACCTTCTCGATTGAGCGGATGCTGACCATCAGCAAGGCCAAAGGCTCCAAGAGCATCGAGAGTTTTGTGCGCACCGTGCGTCAGAAGCTGAACAGCAATGACATCAACGGCGCCCTCGCTGCCTGCGACCAGCAGAAAGGCTCGGTAGCTAACGTGGTGAAAGCCGGCCTGATGAAATACAACGAGATGGGCCGTGACCGCTCGATGGCCACTGACCAGCAAATCCTCGCCATCCAGAAGGAAATCGAAGAAAGCACCGCCCTGGAGCTGCCCATGCTGGAGAAAAACCTGGTTATCATCTCGACGCTGGCTTCTATTGCCACGCTGACGGGTCTGCTGGGCACGGTATTCGGTATGATTCGTGCCTTCGCCGCTCTGGCGCAGGCCGGTACTCCCGATGCAGTAGCTCTGGCAAACGGTATCTCGGAAGCCCTGATTAACACGGCACTGGGTATCGGTACTTCGGCCCTGGCCATCGTAGCCTACAACTACTTCACCAGCAAGATTGACGAGCTGACTTACAGCATTGACGAGGCCGGTTTCAGCATCATCCAAACCTTTGCCGCTCAACACGGCAATAAGCAGAACGCCCAAACGGTTTAATTCCGTTTGTTAGCAAACTGCTGATGCACTAAAACGCGGGGCGGTTCGTTCTCCGGAATGAATCGCCCCCTTTTACCCCCACCTCGCAATGCCCAAAGTAAAACCGCACCGTACCTCACCGTCGCTCGATATGACGCCGATGGTGGACCTGGCTTTCTTGCTGGTGACATTCTTCATGCTCACCACCAAGTTTGCCCCCGAAGAGACTGTGGTAGTGGACACGCCCTCGTCGACTTCGGAGCTTAAATTGCCCGAGAACAACGTAATCACGCTCACCATCGACAACAAGAAGCGCGTCTTCTTTGGTGTCGATGCGCCGCAAACCAAGATTCAGGCCTTGCAGAAAGTAGGCGCCAAATACGGCGTAAACTTCACCGCAGCCCAAGCCAAGGAGTTCAGCAACCTACCCAACTTTGGCTTGCCTATCAGCCAGTTGGGTTCTTACCTGAACATGGAAAAGGAAGACCGCAAGCAGGTAAATGCCCAGCAGCCCGGTGTTCCGCTCGACTCGCTCAATAACCAGTTGATTGACTGGGTACTTGCAGCTCGTACAGCTAACCAGGCCATCTTCCACAAGCCTACTTACATCGCTATCAAAGGCGATGGCAATGCTGACATACCTACGGTAGAGCAGGTTATCAAAGTGTTGCAGGAAAGAGACATCAACCGCTTCAATCTCATCACGGATATGGAAAACAAGCCAGTAGCCGCCGCCAAATAATTTTGGTTGTTGCTACTGCTTCATTCCCAATCCTTTCACTTAACTAAATTCCATGGCAGAAATTCAAGGCAAAGCCGACTCCGGTGGAAAAGGTGGGAAGAAGCGGGCCAAGAAAATGTCGACCAAAATCGACATGACCCCAATGGTGGACTTGGCCTTCCTCCTGCTCACCTTCTTCATGCTGACCACCACCTTCGCCAAGCCCAACGTGATGCAGCTCACGATGCCGGTGAAGAAGACCGACGATGTCGAGGACACGAAAATCAAGGCCTCGCAGGCCATGACCATCATCCTTGGCAAAGACAACAAGGCGTATTACTACTTCGGGTTGAATACGCCCAACGACAAAACGGTACCCAAGCCTGAGTTGAAGGTGACGAACTTCTCCGCTTCCGGCATTCGGCAGGTATTGCTGGACCGCCAGCGCCAGAAGCCGGACCCCATCATCCTCATCAAAGCAAGTGAAGACGCCAAGTATAAAAACATGGTGGATATTCTGGACGAGATGAACATCACGAACCAGAAAAAATACGCGCTGGTGAAGGTACCCAAAGACGACCTGGACCTTATTAAAGACTCAGCCCTATGATGGACAATGCGCAAATTGCGAAAGCCAGCTTAAACGATATCGTTTTTGAGGGTCGCAACAAGGCCTACGGCGCTTATGTGCTCCGACGCCTGTATCAGCGCCACGTAACCCGGGCGCTGATTATTGCTACGGCGCTGTTTGTCCTTCTGATTGCTTTCCCGCTCATCGCTCAGTATCTGAAAGAAAAGATGCCGAAGGAGCCCGCGAAGAATCTGAAGGAGAACGTGCTGATGGACGCTCCTCCCCTGGACGAAACCAAGCCGCCGCCCCCCCCGCCGCCCCCCGAGGCGCCGCCACCCCCTCCGCCCAAGCTTACCACCATCAAATTCACTCCTCCGGTGGTGAAGAAGGATGAGGAAGTGAAGAAGGAAGAGGTTCCGGACCAGGAGGAGCTGAAGGATAAGACGGTGGCCACCGTAACCGTAAAAGGTAACACGGATGCTCCTGACCTGTCCGAACTTTCGGGTACCGGCGACAAAGTGGTTGAAGAAGTAGTTGAGAACAAAGTCTACACCTACGTAGAGCAAATGCCTCAGCTGCCCGGTGGTGGTGGAAACGGTGCTATCGTAAACGCCATCCAGAAGGCGGTGAAATACCCCCCGCTGGCACTTCGCAACCAAGTTGAAGGTCGCATCTTCGTTAGCTTTACGGTAAACCCGCAGGGCGACGTTTCAGATGTGAAAGTGGTAAAAGGCCTGGGTTCGGGTCTTGACGAGGAAACGATGCGGGCGGTGAAAACCCTGCCTAAATTCATCCCCGGCAAGCAGAACGGCCGTGCAGTAAGCGTTTCGTTTACGGTACCGATTACCTTCAAAATTCAATAGTTTCTTACTTCTGGTTTTTTCAGAAGTAGCGGAAACCCTGGATTGAGCTTCATGGCTCGGTCCAGGGTTTTTTATTACACACCACCTCAGGGCATGTACAAAAAGTTGCTCCACAGGTACCGATAGGCAGCAATAGTTCGTTGTAGGGCGCTAACTTCAATTAGAAAGCCGTCTGTTGACTAACTACCAAACTCATTTGCGAGCACATTACGAGACAAACCAAGTGAGTTGTCCGCTATGAAAAGCAGCTATTTTTTGGCTTTTTTGCAGGCTGGTATGGGAGCTCCAAGCTGATGCGCCGAACCTTTACCCGCGTTTTTCGGGTTTATTATATCTCCATTTCTGCATTTTCTTTTTTATGCTCAACTTACCTACTACTGAGGAGCGGCTTGGTAAGTCGCCCCAGCGGCTAGTGCGTTACTTTGTGCTCCTGATGGCCTCCATTTACATGGGCCTTGGGGTATGGCTGTGGTGGTCGGCCAATAGTCCTTCGGTTGGGGGACTGGTTCAGCTTGGCCCAATAACCCGCCGGATTTTGGGTTCTGTATTCATTCTCTATGGGCTGGTCCGTTTTGGCCGAGGCTACCAGGCCCATTTTCGCAAAAAAACCATTTCTGACGATAATGATTAAATGTGCCCACTTTTTGACTGCCGGAGCTACGGTATTGGCCGGAGCACTTGCCATTACCTCCTGCAATGGTCCAGGGTCGCCAGGAGCTCAGGATACCACTACCAGCGGCAATGTTGCGGTGAGCGTGGATGAAACGTTTGCGCCTATCCTGCAGGCGCAGATAGATACGTTTGCTAAGCTTTATCCGAATGCTCATGTCAAGATGAGCTTTCAGCCGGAGGAAAAGGTGATGCTGGACCTCATCAACGATAAGGTGAAGCTGGCGGTGGTGTCGCGCGAGCTGAACGCGGAAGAGCAGGCTGATTTAGCCAAGCAAACTATTGTGCCGCGCACTATCCGTATTGGCATCGATGGCCTGGCCATCGTACTTAATCGCAGCAATCCGGATTCGTTGCTGACGGTGGCGCAGCTGGCCGATATTTTCACGGGCAAAACCGGTAGCTGGAACCAGATTAGCGGCAAGAAGGGCCTGTCGTCCATCAATGTGGTATTCGATGCAAACCGGAGCAGCACGACGCGCTTCGTGCTCGATTCGGTGACGCATGGTGCCCCGCTCACCAGCCGGGTATTTGCCGCAACTTCGAACCCTGCCCTGCTTGATTATGTTGCAACGCATCCCAGCGCTATTGGGGTAGTGGGGGTAAACTGGATTTCAGACCGGGACGACCCGACTGCCATGACGTTTGCCAATAAGGTCCGGGTGGCCAGCATCACGTCCCGCCCCAACCCAAAGCCTAACGACTATATTCAGCCCTACCAGGCATACCTGGCCGAAAAGACGCCTGAGCAGCTGGCCCAGGACCCGGATTTGCAGAATTACCCGCTCCGGCGCAACCTTTACATCATCAGTCGGGAAGCGCGCGCAGGATTAGGCACAGGGTTTGCATCTTTCGTGGCAGGCAAGAACGGACAGCTGATTTTTCAAAAGTCGGGATTACTACCGGCTCAGATGCAGGCCCGAATTATTACCACGCCTAAACTGTAATTACGCTTTTCGCGTAAAAATTTTTCATTGCTTTTTCATTCTTTTTCTTCTCCTATGAGTTTCAAGCCCTGGAAACAGCCGCTGCTCGCTGCCGTTGCAATGGTAGCAGGTACTACGGCGGCCACCGCCCAAAACGTGCAAACCGCCCAACGCGATATTGAATTGGGTCGGTACAACGAAGCCCGCGCCATTTTGCGTCCCGGCTCCACTCCCGAAACTGCTTTCGAGCTGGGCCGCCTTTATCAGATGCGTGATATGGCCGATTCGGCTGCTTATTTCTTCAACAAAGCAGCGGGCTCCACTCCTTTCGGCCAAGTAGCTGCCGGCCGTGCGCTACTGGCCAAAGGCCAGATTGCTCCGGCTGAAGTTCAGTTTGATGCCGCTGCGAAGGCGACCAAGAACAAAGATGCCAAATTGCTCACCATGATAGCGCAGGCGTATGGGGAGATTGATGGTAAGAATACTGGCAAAGCCCAGACGTACATGGATGCGGCTCAGGCCGCCTATAAAAAGGATGACCCGGCCCTGATGGTTGCTCGTGGTGATGTGTTCCTGCACTCTGACCAGGGTGGTGGAGAGGCCATGACCAGCTTTGACCGTGCTATTGCGGCAAACCCCAGCTTCGCCCAGGCTTACTACAAGAAAGGTGTGTTGAGCGTGCGCTCGCGCAACTTCAACGCGGCCCGTGAGAGCCTGAGCAAGGCCATAGAGCTTGACCCCAGCTACGCACCGGCCTACCGGGAGCTGGCCGACATGTACTACTACGCCGGCCAGTATGACCTGGCCTTGAGCACATTCAAGAAATACACCGACCTGGCGGAAAATTCGTCTTCGACGAATGCTCAATACGCCTCGTTCCTGTATCTGACCAAGAAGTACCAGGAGGCGTTGACGGAGGTAAATAAGGTGCTGCAAAACGACCCGCAAAACCTTACCATGAACCGCCTGAAGCCTTATTTGCTGTATGAAACTGGTGACTTTGCAGGAGCGGCTACCGCCATTGACACCTATATGTCGGTAGTACCAGCCGATAAGATTATTTCCGAAGATTACATCTACAAGGCCAAAATCCTGAGCAAAACGGGTAAAGGCCCGGAAGCGGTAGCGCTTATCGGCAAGATTATCGCAAAGGACCCGTCTAAGGCCTGCGACTTTCAGAACGACCTGGCCAGCATTTATGCCAACCAGAAAAACTACAAAGGTGCCATCAGCGTGTATAAGTACAAGCTGAACAAATGCAGCGGCGACCTAACTGACCAGTTCCGTCTGGCTACGGCTTTCAGCAGCGACAAACAGTACGTTGAGGCTGACAGCGTGTACAACATCATCAACATCGCCAAGCCCACATATGCTCCGGCATACCTTTACCGGGCTTCGGTGAACGCTCAGCGCGACCCGGAAGGCAAGCAGGGCTTGGCCAAGCCGAACTACGAGAAGTACATCGAACTCTCGAAAGCAGCAGATGCCGAGCCGGCTAAATTCCGCGAAGGTTTGGTGCAGGCCTATGGCTACTTGGGTGTATATGCTTTCCAGCAGGGTGATAAAGCCGGAGCCAAGTCATACTTCGAGCAGGTATTGGTTCTGGACCCTGAGAACAAGGGTGCCAAGAGCAACCTGGACATCATCACTGCCAAGCCCAAGGCAGTAGTTAAGAAGGCTGCGCCGAAGAAGAAGTAATTCTTATCTGTCACTTATGCGAAAAGGTCCCAACGCAATGCGTTGGGACCTTTTCGTTTTTATAGGGTGGGCTCAGTTTCAGGTAGCAGCCCAGTTGCGCCATTTTTCGAGCACTGCCGCGAAATCTTCGGGCAACTCGGCTTCGAATAGCAGCTGCTCGCCGGAAGTTGGGTGCACAAAGCCGAGCGAGCGGGCGTGTAGCGCCTGACGCGGCATCAGCTGAAAAGCATTTTCGACAAATGCCCGGTACGTGCCATTATTCTGGCCCACGCGAATGCGGTCGCCCCCATAGGTCGCATCGGAGAACAGGGGGTGGCCGAGGTACTGCATGTGGGCGCGAATCTGGTGAGTCCGGCCGGTTTCGAGTACGCAGCGTACCAGCGTTACCGGGCCGAAGTTCTCCAACACCTCATAATGCGTCACAGCGGGCTTACCCTGCTCGCCGCCGGGATAAACGGCCTGCACCTTGCGGTCGCGCATGCTGCGGCCCAGGTGGCCGGTTATTGTGCCCGTGGGGCCGGGCGGAGTGCCCCACACCAATGCCAGGTAGCTGCGCTGAATGGTGTGATGGAAAAACTGCAACGACAGGTGCGTCATGGCAAACTCGGTTTTGCCAATGACCAGCAGGCCCGACGTATCCTTGTCGATGCGGTGCACCAGACCGGGGCGGATTTCCCCGTTGCGGCCCGTAGGTAGATTGGCGAGGTGATGCGCCAGGCCGTTTACCAGCGTGCCCTGCCAGTGGCCGTACGCCGGGTGCACCACAAGACCAGCGGGCTTATTCACGATAAGCAGCTCAGCATCCTCGTAGCGAATGTCGAGGGGCATCTCCTCCGGCACTACCCGGCCTTCACGCGGCGGCTCGGGTAGCGTGACGGTAATGACATCCTGCGGCTTGACCCGATAATTGGGCTTCACAGCCACTCCGTTCACCTCTACTGCTAATGCCCGAATGGCATCCTGCACCTTGTTGCGCGAAGTATTACGCAGCCGGCTATGCAGGAACTTATCAATCCGCAGCATCTCCTGGCCACGGTCTACTATGATGCGGTGATGCTCGTAAAGCTCATCGCCATTTTCCTCATCGGCTTCGCTGTCGAGCAGCTCATCCGCCTCAAATTCGTCGTCTATCATTTCCCAAATTGGTGGTATATGAAAAAAGCCGGAGCAAATGCTCCGGCTTTTTTAGGCAGGCGGCAGTTGCCGCTTACTTCTTGGTTTTAGTCTTGGTCTTGTTCACACCGGGTGTGACCGGCGCGCTAACAGGCGAGGCCGGGCCCGACTTGATGAGAGCGGCTGCACCGGGCGTAATGCCCATTTTCTTCAATACGAGGTCCGAAATGTCGCCATCCTTAGGAGCATGCAACAGCAGCGGGCTGCCGCCACCATCGGAGTTGAACACATAGGTGAAACCGTTCTCGTCAGCAACGAGGTCGATGTTTTTCTGCAGCTTATCCAGCGCCGGCTTCAGCAGCGTCTGCTGCTTCTGCTGGAGCGACTGTTCGGCAGTGCGCTGAAACTCCTGAATGGACTGCTGCAAACGCTGCAGCTCCTTTTCGGTATCCGCTTTCACTACGTCCGTCATGGTGCCGGATTTCTGCTGATAATCCTTCACTTTGGTTTCGAACTCGGAGCTTTTGCTTTTCAGCTGGGCCGCGAGTTGGTCGTTGTAGGTTTTGAGCTCCGACTCAATCTGTTTGCTTTCGGTCATCTGGGATAACACGTACTGAACATCGGTGTAGCCAATTTTCAGGGGGGCCTGGGCCTGCGCGGAAGTGGCAGCCAGGGTTCCGGCGGTCAGCAGAGCGGCGGCGAGCGTCAGACGAAAGATTTTCACGAGATTCATCAAAAAGAAAAAGGGTCAGAAAAATATTGGGGCAAAGGTAGTTACTTCTTTTTGGTCGGACGCGCTGGCTTGGCTGCCGGCTTGGTTGCCGGGGCAGCCTCGGGCGTGCCCGAGTCCGATTCAAAGTTAGGGTCAACCGGTGTTTTTGGTGGGGCCACCGTCTTCACCGCGCCTTTGGGGCCGGGCTGGTTGCGGTCTTCAGCACCCAGGCCCAACTCTTCGAGTACAAATTCGGTGTAATCGTGCGCAGGATTGGTGTAGAGCATGGTCAGGTCGCCGGATTTATCGAAAACCACTGCCAGCGTTTTCTTCTTGGCGACCTTTTCGACGGCTTCAAATACCTTGTCCTGCACGGGCTTGTTCAATTCCTGGCGCTTCTTGAATAGCTGCCCTTCGTAGCCAAACTGTTTGTTGCGATAAGCTTTCAACTCCTGCTCCTTGAGCAAAATTTCGTCCTGCCGCTTTTTCTTCATGGCCTCCGTCAGCACAACTTCTTCGTTCTGATAGTTCCGATGCAGCTTATCGAGGTCTTTTTGCAGCGTTTCAATTTCCTTCTGCCAGGTATCCGACAGCAGGGTCAGCTCCTGCTGGGCCTTAGCGTACTCCGGCATTTTAGCCATGATGAACTCCGAATCGACCCAACCAAATTTTTGGGCCTGGGCTTCTGGTGCAACAACTAGCAACAACAAGGCCAGTATCAGGCCGCCAAAATTCTTCATACGGGAGGAAACGTGAAACTCCGCTCGCTAGTGCCTTGCTAGCGAATTTGCTGGCCAATGATGAAGTGGAAGTGGTTGGGGTCTTGCTTGGTGCCGGCCGGAGTACCAATCGGCGGTATCACGGAGTCGAAGCCATGGCCGAAGTCGAAGCCCAGCAGACCAAAGGCCGACATGAAGATACGAGCGCCTACGCCAGCCGAGCGGTACAGCTTGTAGGGGTTATAGTTCTGGTAGGAGCCGAAGGCATTGCCCGCTTCGGCAAAGCCCAGCACGTACACCGTAGCGGCCGGGTTGAGGCTGACGGGGTAGCGCATCTCCAGCACGTACTTGTTGAATGCGATGCCACCGGCCTGGCCAGACTGCGCCGTCGGGATGGCGAAGGTCGCGTTGGGGTCGTCGTAGCCGCGCAGGCCCACGTAGTCGGTACCCACCAGGTAGTTGCCGCCGCCGTTGTAGCCCAGGCCCGCACCACCCATTTTAAATCGCTCAAATGGCCCCACGTCGCGCTTGGAATTATAGGTTCCCAGGTAGCCAAAGTGAGCGCGGGTGTTCAGTACCAGCTTGCCCACAATCGGGGTAAACCACGAAGCATCAAACATCCATTTGTGGAATTCAATCCACTGGTTGTTGCTTGGATGGTCGGGGTTCAGTAGCGAATAAGGCGGCGTCAGGTTCACGCTCAGGCTTAGCGATGAACCCCGGCGCGTATAGGTGGGATTGTCGATGCTGTTGCGGGCCAGCGTGGTATTCAGGGTAATATTGTTGAACGTACCCGAAGCAGCCCCGGCAATCACCGCATAATTTTGTGTCTGATACTGGCTGTACGACAGCGAGTTACTGAGCGTGAAGTAGTCATCTGGCACGCGAAGCTGGCGGCCCAGGCCCACGGTGGCACTGTTCACCTTAATGAACTGGTCTGAAGCTGCATCTAGTGCCGCACCCGTCCGCTGCACACTGTGATTCAGGCTGAATGAGAAGGAGTTCGGCCGACGGCCACCCAGCCAGGGCTCGGTAAATGACAAGGAGTAAGCCTGGTACTGCAAGCCATTGGCCTGTACGTTGAGCGACAGGCGCTGGCCATCGCCGGAGGGCACAGGCGTCCAGTTACGCAGCGTACCGGCTTTGCGAAGTGAGAAGTTGTTGAAAACAAGACCTACCGTACCAATAAAACCGGCATAACCGCCCCAGCCCCCCGACAGCGTTACCTGGTCCGAAGGCTTTTCTACCACCGTGTAGTTGATATCAACCGTGCCATCGGCTTGGTTGGGAATGGGGTTGATGCCAATTTTTTCCGGGTCGAAATAGCCGAGGGTAGCAATTTCGCGTTGTGAGCGGATGAGTAGCTCCCGGTTGAATTTATCGCCGGGCAGCGTGCGCAGCGTGCGGCGCAGCACGTGGTCGCTGGTTTTGGTATTGCCCGATATGTTGATGTCTTTGATGTGGGCCTGTACCCCTTCATTCAGGCGCATTTCAATATCAATTGAGTCGCCTTCAACCTTGGTTTCCACCGGGTCAATGGTGAAGAACAGGTAGCCGTCGTTGAGATACAGCGAAGAAATATCCTGCCCGGTCGGATTGTAGTTCAGGCGCTTATCCAGAATCTCCTTACTGTAAGTGCTACCGGACTTGATGCCCAGCACATTGGCCAGCGTCTTATCGTCATACAGGTAGTTGCCGTTCCAGGTAATGTGGCGGAAGTAGTACTTGGGGCCCTCGTCTACGGTGATGCGCAAGGCTAGGCCTTTATCGTCCCGCACAAGCGTATCGCTCACGATGGTTGCGTCGCGGTAGCCCTCGGAATTATAGAATTCCAGCAGCTTCTTCTTGTCCTCCTCGTAATCGCTACGCTGGAATTTGCCGGGGGTCAGGAATTTATACGGCTTACGCTCTTTGGTCTTCTTGAGCTTGCCCTTCAGCTTACGGTCCGTAAAGGCTTTGTTGCCTTCAAAGGCAATTTCATGGATGCGCACTTTCGAGCCTTTATCCACGTCAATGCGCAGGGCCACACTATTCGACAAGCTGGAATCGGCAACCTGCACAATGCCCACCTTGGTATCGAGGTAGCCTTTGTTTACGAAGAATTTGCGCACTTGCGTCCGCGCATTGTTCATCAGAGCATCCGTCACCACCTTGCCCCGAATCAGGGTGATTTTTTTCGTCAGGTCTTCGGTCTGTCCTTTTTTAATGCCCGTAAAAGTAAATTTTGACAAGCGCGGCCGCTCTTTCAGGTTGTAGTCGAGGAATATTTTATTGCCCTCGAATCGAGCCACCGTCACGCTCACATCGCCGAGGATGCCCTGGGCCCACAGCTTCCGGATGGATTTTCCAATCTCCTCGCCTGGAATGCTGATGGGGTCGCCCACGCGCAAACCAGTCAAGCCAATCAGGGTATTGGGGTCGAGGTAGCGGGCACCGCTAATGGTAATGCCCCCTAGCTCATATTTCTTGGGCTCATCGAGTCCGGCGGCTGCTTGCTGCTGCGCCTGTACGTGTATTGGCTGCGCTATCAAGCCGGCCAATACCACCATCAAAAGCGCACACTTGATAAAAAAATTACGCACAATAAACATTACAAAGATTTAAGATACAGTGATTTGCTCACTGGTTTTACCAAACCGCCGCTCCCGGCGCTGATAAGCCCGGATGGCCTCCTGAAAGTGCTGCTTCCGAAAGTCCGGCCACAGCAAATCGGTGATGTACAACTCAGTATAGGCCAGCTGCCACAGTAAAAAGTTGCTAATTCGCTGCTCGCCGCTGGTTCGGATAAGAAGCTCCGGATCGGGCATTTTGGCCGTTACCAAGTAGCTCGCCACCGTAGCTTCGGTCACCTGGCTGGGCTGGAGCCGGCCCGAAGCCACGTCATCGGCCATTCGTTTGGCCGCTTGAGTGAGGTCCCAACGGCCGCTGTAGCTCAGGGCCAGCACCAGCGTCATGCGCGTGCCATACTTGGTTAGCTCCATTGCCTCGGCCAGCTCCCGCTGGCAGCTTTTGGGCAAAGTAGCCAGGTCACCAATGGCTTCCAGGCGAATGCTGTTTTTGAGCAGCGTAGCCGTCTCCTTGCGGATGGTGTGCACCAGCAGCTGCATCAGAGCCATTACCTCCAACGCCGGACGATTCCAGTTTTCCGTTGAAAATGCGTACAGGGTCAGGAAGCGCACGCCTAATTCGGCGGCTTCCTCCACAGTTTCACGCACAGCCGTGATGGCGCTTTGGTGACCAAATACGCGCAAGCCCCCACGCTGCTTGGCCCAGCGCCCATTGCCATCCATGATGACGGCCACATGAGCGGGAATATTTTGAGTATCTATTTCGGCCTTGCCGGTCATCTTTGCGGTTTCGCTAAAAGAGCCAGCAAGTTACGGAAATGGTTGCATTTAGCAGCCGAATGCCAATATTAGCTTTTGGCTATATGCAGTTCACAATTATATATAAAGCATTCATCAGCTATCAGCTAACTACTACTTTAACAGCCCTTTATTCTTTTTATATTGGTCGGGGCAGCGGATTTTATAGAACGTATACGATAAGCTGACCCCACTATAATAATACCAATCCTGGTCATGAACATTTACCAGTAGGGGGTCTTGGGTGCTCAAATGGTCGAGTTGGTCAGTAAATGTTTTGCGGACACCTACTTCCAGTCCCAGATTAAGGTGTTCCGAAAGTGCGTACTTAATGCCTGCGCCAGCCGGAATAGCCAGCCCCAACATGCTGCCTTTCTGGTTGAAGGTTGGCTGTAGGAGGGGGTTATTGGATACCGTAGTAGTATTGGCATAAAACCCCGCCAAGCCGGCAAACAGATAGGGCGTAAAATGCACCTTATCTGTCCGGTAATGGTAATCCATGAAGTTGTACTCTACCACCGCCGATGCTTCGAGCACGCTGCCTTTGGTATTGGCCTGCCGGTAGCTCTGCAGCGGGGGCACTCCCCCATTCACGCCCGTCACGTTATCATCGGCACCGCGCAGGAAACCGGCGGTGAAGCCGCCCCGCAAGGTGATGGGCACCGATACGTCCTTACGATAGAAGGCGGTGAAGGCAGGCCGACTGTTTTGCAACTGGAAATCGGGCGATATTTCGCCCCGGTAATTGGTGGCTCCAATACCAATACCTACTTCGCTGGTGTTCTGCGCGTTGGCTGAAACACAAAAAAACGTACTCCCCGCCTGAACAAAGCAAGCGAGGAGTACGTTTTTGAAACCTGAATTCGTCATTTAGTAATTGCTGACTCGGAAAAAGAAACCTAAGCCAGCATTCGCTGGCTAGCGGAATTTGGGGTTCTTGATGCGGGGCGTCAAGATGTAGTTCAATGTTACACCTGTTACGATGTACCAGTCGGTTTTATTGCGCGAGTCACCACGCTGCTCACCAGCATTATCGAAACCGGGAAATTTTGCGCGGTCCTTGGTGATGTCATGTCCGAAATAGGTAGCGGCACCGGGAGCAAGCTGAGAGGTTGCAGCATACCGTCCACCCGTATCATCCAGGTAGTCGGTGAACGTCTTGCGCCAGCCGATTTCCAGGCTTGCATCGAAGTTACGGTTGATGCGGTAGCGGATACCACCACCGAAAGGAATCGAAAACTGGGTCTTGCTGTACGCAGTTGCCTGGCCTTCCGTTCTCAACGGCTGCAGGTCAACGTAGTTACCATTCTTATCGAGGCCCTGGGGGTTGTGGTAGAAACCAGCTACACCAGCGAAAACGTAGGGCACAAAGTCCGGACGCTTGAGGTAATTGTTGCGGTTTTCGATAAGGTCAACGATGGCAACGGCCGAAGCTTCCAGAATGTCATTCCGGAAATTCATATTGCGGTTGTTACGGAAACGAGCATCCGGGTCCTGGTCGCTGGCGAAGGAGTCATCGCCCGAGATACGGCCATACGACAAGCCAAGGCGGCCCGACACACGCGGATAGAAACGACGGGTAATAGAAATACCTGCACCAACCCGAGTAGCACCTAGGCGCAAGCTAGTGAAGCTAGTTACGGGCGTCAAATCCCCGAAGTAGTTCATAGCATTCAGGCTGAAGCCGATGGAGTTGTATTGCTTCCGCTTGCTAAACTGCTGGGCATCAGCCTCCGGTGTTGCCACCAAAGCCAGCCCGAGCACTACGGCCGTAGAATACGTGAAAATATTTTTCATAAGGCAACTAAAATGATGATACTAGGTTCGGCGAGCAAAAGCAATGCAGAGAGCGCACAGTTTCAGACGGTGACAAAAGTAGGCCTAATCGGGAACTAAAAAAAACTTCGACAATTTTTTCAGCAAAAAACTCTGTTTTCAGACCTGAATACCAGCGGGGTTGCGCCGGTCGAGGCCCCAATTCAGTTTGCTGCGTAAGGTACTGAGGAAGTTGACGTGGTTAAGTTTTACCAGCCGAGCGTTGAAAGCTTCTCGGCGAACGGCAATTTGAACGGACGCTTCGACGGGCAGGGAGCGGGAGTCGAGCGCCAGCATATAACTGGAGCTGCGGCCTTCAATTTCGAAGGAAATCACGCTCTGGTCGGACACCACCAAGGGGCGCACATTCAGGTTGTGGGGGCATACGGGAGCAATGATAAAATTGTTTGTTTGCGGCAGCATTACCGGGCCGCCGCAGCTCAGGGAATAGCCAGTTGAGCCGGTGGGCGTGGCCACGACGAGGCCATCGGCCCAGTAGGAATTGAGGTATTCACCGTCGATGTAGGTGTGCACGACAATCATAGACGAGGTGTCGCGCTTGAGGACGCTGAACTCGTTGAGGCCGAAATTGAGGCTGCCAAATACGTCGGGGTCGGTGTCGACGCGAATCAGGCTGCGCTCTTCGATGGTAAAATGACCTTTGAAAAGGGCATCAATGGCCTGGGCAATGCGGTCGGGGGTGATGGTGGCCAGGAAGCCCAGGCGGCCGGTGTGGATACCGAGGATGGGAATCTGGAGGCTGCCGACGTAGGTGACGGTATCGAGCAGGGTGCCGTCGCCGCCAATGCTGAGCACGAACTGGACGCCGCGCAGCGAGTCGCCGCGGTGGAACTCGGTGGTGCCTTCGGGCAGGCGCAGGCGGTTGTCGAGGAAGGTACGGAAGGCTTCGCCAATGCGGACTTCGGCCCGGCGGGCGGCCAAATCGTCGAGCAGGGCCTGAATGGCGGGGGCGGCTTCGTCGTCGAAAGGCTTACCAAAAATGGCGATTTTCATGCGGAGGGAAAAGCGGATTACGTAGAAGCTGTTTAGAAAGTCCCCGAACGGTCATGCAGCGCGCAGCAAAACATCTTGCTCGCATCGTCAGGCCCGTTCAACGATGCGAGCAAGATGCTTCGCTGCGCGCTGCATGACCGTTTGAGTACCTTTTGTGACTTTCTAAACAACTCCGTAATAATAGCGGGTACTTACGTAACAAATAAATAATATGGATGGCGAGAATGAAACGGCTAAATCGGGAATTCGGCCCGGAAAAAGTAGCCGGTTTGCCCTAAGCCATTGAGGGTGTATTCGGCCGTAAATACCCGGTCGTAATACGTGACGAGGTGCAGGCCGAGGCCAACGGCACTCAACAGCTGATTGGGCAGGCGATTTTGGGACAATGAATGCGGGGCGATAACGTAGCCGGCATCGGCAAAGATATTGAGGTAGAGGGCGAGCGGGATGGTATTGATTTTGGGATTGTCGATGGATTGCAGCCGGATGGGCTGGGGCCGCAGCAGCGGGTACGACAGGCCCTGCTGCACCAGTGCATAGTGGCGGCCGTCGATGACGTATTGGTCGTAGCCGCGCACCAAATCGTCGTAGCCGAAGGCGCGGCTATCGGCGTAGGCGAGCTGGCGGGTGAGACGGGCCTGTCCGCTGAGGCCGACACTGTAGTAGAATTGACGGCCCAGGGCCAGGTAACGGGTATAGTTCAGATGCAGGGTGGTGATGCTGGGGGTGGTACCGTCGAGAAAGATGCGGTGCGTGAGCGCAACCTGGGCATAGCGACCGGTGAGCGGGTAGGCGAAGGTGTTGCGCTGGTTGCGGGTGCTGATGAGATTCAGGTCGAGGTATTTGCGCTGAGTGAGGCCGAGGTAATAGGTGGGGTTGTAATGATTGACCGAGTCGCTGATTTGCTCGCGGTGGTAGGAAAAGTTGAGGGCCGTGAGAAACTGAACGGTGTGCCGGAAGCGCAGCCCGCCCGTGACGTAGAAGCGCTGGATGGGAAAGCCGTCATCGGCCCGGAACGGGGTGAGGCGGTCGGCCAGGGTGATGTAGTCGAGAGAATGGCTTTGGAAGTAGGACGCGCCTACGCCGAGGCCCAGCCGCCGGTAATGGCCCAGGCCGGGGGCTTCGTAGAACAGCTCGTACTTGCGGTTGAAGCCCAGCTGCAGGTTAGCGATGAGCTGCTCGTTGCGGCCGCGAAAGTTACTGCGCACGAGGTGCACGCCGTAGTCGACGCGTCGCCAGCGGTCGGCGCGGTCGAGCCAGGAACGCAGGTTGCGGTCGGCCAGCGAAAGGATGGGCACTGGGAAGGTATACCACCGCTCCTGCATCCCAAACACGATGAGCAGCCGGCTACCAGTGCAGCTAGACTGCACCACCACGGCGTGAAACAGCTGGAGGTTGAAGAGCCGGCGACGGTTGGCTTCGAGGCGGGCCGGCAGGTCGACCAGATTAAGGGTGTCGCCTTCGTGAAAATCGAGTTCGGCCCGTAGAATGCGGTCTTTGGTGACGGCATTGCCCGCAAAAATGATGGTACCCACCGGTGCCCGCACAATGCCGGGGCAAGGCAGTATCTGCACGAGGGTATCGGTGGGGGCCACCACGGGGCGCAGCGGGTGCGGCAGCGTATCGGCCTGAGCCGGCCCTAAGCCGGCCAGCAGCATCTGCAACGAGAGAAGGATTCCGAACAGCACCCGCCTCTACACGCTCAGGTAGCGCAGGAGGGCATCGTAGCGCTCCTGCTCGTCGTCGTCGACCACGGCGGTGCCGCTGAACTGCGCCGTCACGACGTAGCCGAACCGCTCCAGCGTGGCCGTGATGCGGGCCAGGTTGTCGGTATTCAGCTTCAGGGTGAGGCGGATGCGGTAGGGGTCGACTTCGTCCTGGGCTACCAGGGCACTGATGATTTTGGCGTTGTTTTCCTCGACGTAGCGGCTGATTTGGGTGAGCGAATAGTCGCGCTCCTCCATGGTGAGGACGATGATGCCGCCCTGGCCGCCGCCGGCAGGCTGCTGCCCGAAGGCCGCCAACGCATCGGCAATGGTGACGACGCCGGCGTACTCATGCCGCTCATCGACGACGGGTACGAGCTGGATTTTATTTTCAATGGCCAGCTCCATCACGCGGTAAAAATGCTGGTCGGGCCGCACGTAGGCATCGGCGTAGCCCAGGGGCATTGCGGAAAGAGGGGTTTCGGGGTCGTCAAAATCGGCGAGGTCGGCTTCGGTGACGAGGCCCCGGTAGTGGCGGTTATCGAGGACGGGCAGCTGGGCCACATGGAACTCATCGAGCCAGCGCGCTGCCTTGCCCACCGAATCGGTGCCCTTCAGAGGCGGAATCATTTCGTTGAGGAGGTCTTCGGCAAGCAGGGCGGGCATACTTTTAGTAATTATAAATTATGAATTAGATGCAGTCGAAAAGATAGGAGAAATTGAGAAAGCAGTACATTCATGATGGACTCTGGCCGGGACTAGCGGCCGGATAGTGGCTAACAACAATCGGGCCGGCAGAATGATAGATAACTTTTAGGCAGACAGCGCGTGGGCAGCTTCGGTGGTACGTAAGAACTGCCGCAGGTAGGCATTGAAACCGGCGGGGCGCTCCATCATGGGGGCGTGGCCGCAGTGGTCTAGGAAGCGCAGCTCGGTGTGGGGCAACAGGCGCTCGAACTCGTGGGCCACGGGCGGCGGGGTAATGGTATCGTTCAGGCCCCACACCAGCAGCGTGGGCACGGTGATGCGGGCCAGCTCCTTGCTCAGGTTGTGCCGCTGGGCCGAGCGCGCAATAGCAATGATGCGCAGGCACTTGGCATTGGAGTTGGTAACATTGAACACCTCATCGACCAGCTCCTGGGTGGCTACGTTGGGGTCGTAGAAGGTGTAGCCTACCCGTTCCTGCACATAGGCATAGTTGCCGCGCTTGGGGAATGAGCCGCCCATGCTGTCCTCGAACAGGCCGCTGCTGCCGGTGAGCACCAGCCGATTGACGCGGGCCGGGTTTTTCAGGGTGTAGACCAGGGCGATGTGGCCGCCGAGGGAGTTGCCGAGCACGGTGAAACTGGCCGGCAAATCCATTACTTTCACAAAACCCTCGACGTAGGCGACCAGGCCCGGCACGCCGGCCTGGGTGAGGGGCATGTCGTAGATGGGCAGCAGGGGGATGATGACGCGGTGGTCGGGCGCAAACTCCCGCACCACGTCCTGCCAGTTGCTGAGGGCCCCGAACAGGCCGTGCAGCAGTAGCAGCACCGGGCCCTGGCCTTCGTCCACAAATTCGTACCCATGCTGGTGCTGGCGGCGCAATTCCATCTCGTTTTTCGTCAATTACCGGCGGTTTAGGCAATGATACAACAGCGGAGCCAATTGCCCAAAATTGCCAGCCCGTGCGGGGTGAGCAGGGCTTCGGGATGAAACTGGACGCCGTAGAGCGGCAACGTGCGGTGGCGCAAGGCCATGAGCTCGGGAGCGGGGCCGGTGGTGTAGGCCAGGGGCTGGAGCACGGCCGGCAGCGGCTCGCTGAGAATGAGCGAGTGGTAGCGCGTGATGGACTGCACGACTGGCAGGCCGGCAAAGAGCGGCGCGGCGGTATCACAGCGCATATCGGTGACTTTGCCATGCATGGGCCGGGCGGCCCGTACCACCGCACCCCCAAAAAACTCGCCCAGCGCCTGGTGGCCCAGACAGACGCCTAGCATGGGGATGTGGCGATGAAAGGTCTGGATGACGGCCGGCATCACGCCGGCTGCGGCCGGCGTGCCGGGGCCGGGCGACAGGACGAGGCCGTCGAAATCGGGCACGTTTAATTCGACCAGGGGCACATCGTTGCGTCGCACCACCACTTCGGCTCCCAGCTGGCGCAGATAATCGGCCAGCGTAAAGGTGAAGGAGTCGAAGTTATCGAGCAGTAGGAGACGCATTTGAAGGGATGAGTTTTAAGGGTTGAAGGCGGAGTTAAAAGAGGACTATTTGAGAAAACTCAACCTTCAACCCTCAAAACTCAACTCTTCACAAAAGCTGCCCGCATTCGGCTTAGTAAATCCTGGGCGAAGGGCAGCACATAGCCCGTGATTTGCAGGGCCAGCGGCGTGGCTTGCTTCACGATGGGCAGGATTTGCGAGCCCACCACGAGGTTGGGCGAGAGCAGCATCAGGCCCGATAGGCGGGTACCGTAGAGCAGCAGGCTCAGCCCCAACAGCCACTTGATGACGCCGGCGGCCCCGCCCAAAAGATTATCCAGCACGCCCAGCGGGGTGAGGTGCACGGCCGTTTTGAGCAGGCCGCCCAGCAGGTGCACGCCCCACATAATGGCCACGAACACCAGCGCGAAGGACAGCAGCGGCAGCATCCCGAAGGCATCGCCCACGTACTGCCGCACCAGCGGCACAGCGGCCGAAAGCAGCAGCAGCCCGCCCACCACGCCCAGCACGAAGGCCAGCAGCGACACCACTTCCAGCACCAGCCCGCGCCGGTAGCCCTTCACGGCCCCGATACCGAGCGGGAGGAGCAGGAGGATGTCGAGGGCAGTCATGCGGCAAGGGGATAAGTGAGTAAATGAGTAACGGGAAGTCGGGCCTACTAAGCGGCATAGCGCATAGCCATTGTTTCGTTCAGCAGGCCCGACTTCCCGTTACTCATTTACTCACTTACTCAACTACAGATTCGTGTTGTTCAGCAAATGGCCGAGCACGTCGGAGATGCGCTTGCCGTCGGCCTGGCCGGAGAGCTCGCGGGCAGCTACGCCCATCACCTTTCCCAGGTCGGAAGGGCCGGTAGCGCCCACGCGCTGAATGATGTGCACGAGGCGCTCTACCAAAGCAGCCTCGGAGAGCTGGGCGGGTAGGTATTCTTCAATGATGGCCAACTCGGCGAGCTCGGTTTCTTCGAGGTCGGAGCGGAACTGCTCCTTGTAGATGGCGGCGGCGTCGCGGCGCTGCTTAGCGGCTTTGTTTAGGAGCTTGAGCTCGGCTTCGGGCGTGAGGCCGTCGACGCTGGCGCCGTCGGCGGTTTCGGCCAGCATAATTTGCGATTTGATGCTGCGCAGGGCGGTAAGGCGCACTTTGTCTTTGGCGAGCATGGCCTGCTTGATGGCGGCGTCGATGGTGGTTTTGAGCATGGAGAAAATGGATGGGCGCGTTGGCGCGGGTAAAAGTTTCAGTGACGAGGGGCAGCGAGGGCGTCCAGCAAGGCCATGGGCTGATCGAGATACAGGGCCAGCCGGCGGGCCGGGCGGCAGATGCCATACGGCCCGGTTACGGATATCGGGGCCGCAAAGGTCAGCATTACATTCGGAGCCGTCAGCAGGGGGCGCGCCAGGTTCAGGGTTTCGGCATCGGCCGCGAAGTCTCCCCGCAGCAGCTCGGCGGTGGGCCAGCTGCCGCGCGGCACCGCGACGTGCCAAAAAAACCCAACCCGCACCAGCAGCTCATCGGCGGTGAGCAGCGTGGGCTGCAACCGGACGGCGTGGCCGTGGGCAATGAATAGCAGCAGCGCATAGGCATCGGCCACGAGCAGCCAGCCGGCGGCCACCGGGCTCCACATCCGCACCAGCAGGTGCAAGGCAGCACTTTCGATTAAAAGGCCGAAGCAGACGATTCCCAGCAAAGCTCCCAGGCCCGACTCGCGGTGGCTGGCGAAGGCGGCCACCCCCGACCGCGTGGCTGGTATAGGTTCCCACCAGCCCAACAGGGCGTAGCGCAGCATATCGAGCTCAGCTACCAGCAGCCCACCGGCCATGCCCAACTCCTGCGCGGCGGCCAGCCGCAGGCGAAGGAGTAGTCGGGTTTCATGCGCCCCGGCGGCCCGGTAGGCGCGCAGCAGTGCCCGCCCCCGGGCAGCCAGGGCAAGCAGCGTCACGGCTTCGAGCGCCATAGGCAGCAGCCGCAGCAGCGCCTGCGAGGGCCATTGTGGTACGGGCAGCAGCCAGCACGCAAGCGCCAGGCAGGCACTGACCACGCCACCCAACACCAGGGGCGAAAGCCGGTATCGGCGCAGCAGCAATACGTAAAACAATAGCGGCAGCCCCACCAGCACATCGAACAACACGGCCCACGACAAGGCCAGATGCTGCGGAAACGAGGGCAGTCGCACAACGGTATGTTCGATGCCCACAACCAGGAAAGCCAGCGCGGCAAATGCCAGCACCGGCCGTAGCCGAACAGATAGGGAGGACGGATGCGTCATGACAGGCCCCCGGCCCGGGGCGGGGCCGTGTGTGGTGTAAATTCGCCCCGAAGCTACGGCTCTGGTTGGTATCCTTTATTTATTATCCGTGCAGCGAAGGACCTTATTACGGTGCCGCCGGTTGAGTTACGGCAAACTTTTCAGCGGGAATGAGGTCCTTCACAAGCTCAGGATGACAACCGGTTTTCCTATTCTCTCCAACAACTCCTACCCGCCCACCCCCATCCCCTCCTACCCTAATAAAAGATGACCAAGCTCAGCGTCAATATCAACAAACTGGCTACCCTGCGCAATGCCCGGGGCCACAACCGCCCCGACATCCTGCTGGTCGCGCGCGACATCGAGCGCTTCGGGGCTGAAGGCATTACGGTGCACCCGCGCCCCGACGAGCGCCACATCCGCTACCAGGACGTGCGCGACCTCAAGCACATTGTGACCACCGAGCTGAACGTGGAGGGCAACCCCACGCCCGATTTCCTGGCCCTGTGCCGCGAGGTGCACCCCGAGCAAGTGACGCTGGTGCCCGACGCCCCCGACGCCATTACCTCCAACGCAGGCTGGGACGTGGTGGCGCACCAGCAGTTTCTGCGCGAAGTGGTGGCCGAGCTGAAGTCGTTTGGAGCCCGCGTGAGCATTTTCCTCGACCCCGACGTGCGCCTGGTGGAAGCCGCCGCCAGCACCGGCACCGACCGCATCGAGCTCTACACCGAAGCCTATGCCGTGCACTACCTCGCCGACCGCGAAGCCGCCGTGGCCCCCTACCGCGCCACGGCGGCCCGCGCCGGCCAGCTGGGCTTGGGCGTGAACGCCGGCCACGACCTCGACCTCAATAATTTGGCCTGGCTGCACCAGCAGCTGCCCGAACTGGCCGAGGTGAGCATCGGCCACGCTCTGGTGTGCGACGCGTTGTACCTGGGCCTCGAAAACACGGTACAGCTGTATAAACGCCAGCTGAAGTCGTAGTCAGACGTTTTTTTCAGAGAACGTCATGTTTCGACTTCGCTCAGCATGACGTTCATTTTTTTATTTTCAATTATTGCCCCGCATGCCCCGTCACTCCCTAGCCGAATTCGAAGCACTCCCCTACCCCGTGCTCGATGTGCGGGCTCCCATCGAGTTTGCGCAGGGCCACATGCCGGGCGCGCTCAACCTGCCTTTGTTTACGGATGAGGAGCGGGCCAGCATCGGCACTACCTATAAGCAGATGAGCCAGGAGCGAGCCGTGCACCTGGGCCTGGAGTTTTTCGGGCCGAAGATGTCGGCCATGGTGAAGCAGGCCAAAAAGCTGGTGCCCGGCAAGGAAGTGCGCCTGCACTGCTGGCGCGGCGGCATGCGCAGCGGGGCCGTGATGTGGCTGCTGGAGCTGGCCAGCTTCAAAGTGCACCTGCTCGACCATGGGTATAAGGACTACCGCCGCGATGTGCTGGCCTCGTTTGCGCAGCCCCGGCAGTGGCGCGTGCTGGGCGGCCTCACCGGCAGCGGCAAAACCGATGTGCTGCACCAGCTAACCGCCATGCACGGCCAGCTGGTGCTCGACCTAGAGGGCCTGGCCAGTCACAAGGGTTCGGCCTTTGGGGCCATTGGGCAGCCGGTGCAGCCCACCCAGGAGCAGTTTGAGAACAACCTGGCGGCGGCAATGGCCGCCCTGCCCACCGATACCCCGATTTGGGTGGAGGATGAGAGCCGCCAGATTGGCCGGCTCACCATTCCGCCCGGGCTGTTTGCCCAGCTCCAGGCCTCCCCGCGCTTCGTACTGGAGGTGCCCCGCCCCGCCCGCGTGGCCAAGCTGGCCGCCGAGTACGGGGCCGAAGACCCAACCCTGCTGGCCGAATCCATCGGGCGTCTGCAAAAGCGCCTTGGCGGCCTGGCCACCCAGCAAGCGCTGGCCGCCGTGGCCGCCCGCGACTTCCCGCTGATGGTGGAGCTGGTGCTCGATTACTACGACAAGACCTACACCTACGGCCTGGCTCCCCGCCCCGAAGAGCCGCCCCGCACCCTGGTGCCCGTGGCCGACTGCGATGCCGCCGCAAATGCGGCGCAGCTGTTACAGGCCACTGCGACCATCTAAAAGGCTTGAGCATCATGACAAATGTGCCGCCAGTCGATAATTCGGCCGGGTATCGGTGGTATATTGTAATTTGTCGGCTGAAATAGCAATTCAGCTTTTCACTTATCCCCCTCCTTTTCCTTTCTCTGTCTTCGCTCACTTAAGTATTTTCTATTCCCCACTTTTCCTCTTTTTTCCATGTTAACAAACCTACAAACCCGGCTAAAAAAAGCCAGTCGTTTGCTACCGGTAGCTTTGCTGCCATTCGCGGCGCACGCACAGTTCAATTATGGTGCTGCAAATGCCGTAACCGTTGCCGGTACGTATACCGATTTAGGCACGGGTGGAACGGCTATTGCTACCACCAACCCTGACGATGCCAACTCTACGGCACAGCCTATTGGCTTCACTTTCAATTACAACGGCACGGCTTTTACACAGTTTATCTTAAACACCAACGGCCTCATCAAGCTTGGCTCGGTTGCGCCTTCGACCGCAGCCCTGTACTATGAGAATTTCGCCGGTGGCGTTGGTATCGACCCGCTTTCATCGGCCGCAGCAGCCGAAACAAACCTGATTATGCCCTTCAACTTCGACCTGGAGGAAGGCATTAGCGGTACGGCTGATTTTCGGGTGCAAACCACCGGCACAGCGCCTAACCGCGTCTGCACAATTCAGTGGAAAAACGTAAAAGACAAGTCAGAGCCCGGCACCGGTGCTCCTGCCCAGTACAGCAACTTCAGCTTCCAGGCGAAGCTGTACGAAAGCGGTAACATTGAATTTATTTACAATACTGCACTTGCCTCGGCGAATGCCACAGCCACTCGTTTTCCAAACGTGGGCCTGAAAGGAAGCAGTACCGCAACCAACCAGGTAGCGCTGGCGCTCAAAGGAGTACCCAGCGACCCTTGGAGCGCGACTACTTTCATTAGCCAGAACTACGGCACTTCGGCTCACAACATAAACAAGGTAGGTTTGCCGGATGCTGGCCGTACCTACCGCTTTGTACCCACCGTGCAGCTGAGCAACGATGCCGCTGTTACGGCTATCTATACCTTGGGTACAGTATCGAGCGCCTACGGTTCGCCAGTAACGGCCCAGGCCCTGGTAACTAATACTGGCTCTGCTGCTCAAACCAACCTTGCCGTGACCCTCGCGGTAAGTGGTGCCACTACCTACACGAACACGCAAACGGTAGCAACCCTGGCCCCAGGTGCTTCCACTATGGTTACCTTCACCTACCCCGTGGCGGGCACCACCGGCACCAATACCCTGACCGTGACCATTCCTGCGGATGGCTTAGCTAGCAACAACATCCAAACCTTCACCCAAACCATTTCGACTGGCACCCTGAGCTACGTTTCGGGCACCACCATCAACGGTGGCGCTGGTGTGGGTGCGGCTGGCAGCGTCTTGGCCGTTGGGTACCGCACCGTGGGTGCCGCCGCTGTAACGTCGGTAAGCCCTTCTTTTACCGGCACCACCACGGCTACAGCTACTTATCAAGTATTGGTATATAGCGCCGCTGCCAATGGTCAGCCCGGCACCGTGCTCTACACCTCGCCTGCGCGCCCCCGGCCCGCCGGTACTGCTAACGTGGTTACCACAGAAACGGTAGCTATTCCGAATATCGCCGTAAATGGCGGCTTTTTTGTCGGCCTCAAAACCGTTGCCGCCGACAACCTGAGTGTTGCTTACCAGACCGAAGTGCCACTGCGCAGCGGCACGTTCTTCTACACCACCACCAACGGTACCACCTGGATAGACATCAACACTTCCACGCTCAATTCGCGCTTGGCTGTCAATGTTGGCCTGTCCACTTTCACGGCCGTTCGCAACGAGGCCCTGGCCGCTACCGTGAGCCTGTACCCCAACCCCGCGCACCAGAGCTTCCAGCTCACGGTGCCTACTGGCCTGCGTACTGCTTCGGCCACGCTGAGCAACACCCTGGGCCAAGTGGTGCAGTCGCGCCAGTTGAACCTGCCCGCCGCCGGCGGCACCGCCGACTTCAACGTGAGCAGCCTGGCTCCCGGCGTGTACACGCTGACGTTGAAATCGGGGACTGACCTCGTGGTGAAGCGCGTGGTAGTGGAATAACCATTCCCGCCCCGCACCCATAAAAAAAGGGCTGACCGCATGGTCAGCCCTTTTTTTATGCACAGCATCAAGCTTAGCTGATGGGCACCTTGCGCAGAATGGCCTCAATCAAATCCTGGGTGCGGATGCCGTCGGCTTCGGCCTCGTAGGTGAGCAGGATGCGGTGGTTGAGCACATCGGCCGCCACTTCCTTGATGTCTTCGGGCAGCACGTAGTCGCGGCCTTCGAGGTAGGCCACGGCTTTGGAGGCGCGGTGCAGGGCAATGCTGGCCCGGGGGCTGGCCCCAAACTGCACGGCCTGGGCAAATTCGGGCAGGTCGTAGTCGGCCGGCCGGCGGGTGGCAAACACCAGCTCAATCAGGTAATTTTCCAGGGTGTCAGAAATCTGCACCTGATTGATTTGCTGGCGAATACCGAAAATATCTTCTTTAGTCAGAATGGGCTGCACATCTTCCACAAAGCTGAGGTTGGCCATGCGGCGCATCACCTCCAGCTCGTCGGCCTTCTTGAGGTAGTCAACGTGCACCTTCAACATAAAGCGGTCGACCTGGGCCTCGGGCAGCGGGTAGGTGCCTTCCTGCTCCACGGGATTTTGGGTGGCCAGCACCAGAAACGGCAGGTCGAGCGGATACGTGGTATCGCCGATGGTGACCTGCTTTTCCTGCATGGCTTCGAGCAGGGCGCTCTGCACCTTGGCCGGCGAGCGGTTGATTTCGTCGGCCAGCACGAGGTTGGCAAAAATCGGCCCCTTCTTTACTTCAAAAACCGACTGGTTCTGGTTGTAAATCATGGTGCCCACCAGGTCCGATGGCAGCAAATCGGGCGTGAACTGCACCCGCTGAAAATGCAGGTGCAGCACCTTAGCCAGCGTCGAGATGGTGAGGGTTTTGGCCAGGCCCGGCACCCCTTCCAGCAGGATGTGCCCACCGGTGAACAGGCCAATCAGCAGGCGGGTGAGCAGCGGCTGCTGCCCCACCACCACCTTGCCCATCTCCGCGAATACCTGGCGGATAAGCGGATGATAGTCGATGGGTGCCGCCGGCACAGGAGTATCAGAAACAGGGTTCATACGTGGGAGCGTGGACAAAACAGCAGCTGCAAGGTAGGCACAAGGCCGGTGCCGGCCGATACCGGGACATTATATTCCTTCGGCCCTGTCACGAGCCTTGCCTCATGGCCCGGGCCCGTAGCACGCTCCCGGCAAATGGGGCGTTGGGCCTTGCTGGCGCTGCTGCTGCTGCTGCTGGCCCTGCTACTCATTGGCGCCTACGATGAGCAAACTTTCTCGTTTCTCACGGTGCTGTGGCAGCGACTGCTGGCTGCCAGTAGCCTGCACCACTTAGCGGCGGCGATGCAGCAGGACATCAACGGCGGCATTACCAAGCGCCTGCTGCCGGCCGTAGTCCCCTACGCGGCCCTCTGCATCGGCATTTGCCTGCTGCAGCTGGTGCTCGCCCCGGCCCAGTGGCGCATGGCGGTGAAGCTGTACACCGGTACGCTGGCCAGTAAGCTGGCCGGCGATGCGATGCCGGCGATGCGATGCCGGCCGCCTCAGCGTGCTCCTCAGCGGCTACCGCCAGCCCGTCGAGCTAACGGTGTTTGATGCCCTGGGGCGCATGGTGGCGCACAAATCGGTAGCAGCGCCCAACCCCCAGGGCACCACCCAGCCGCTGGACCTCACCAGCGTGGGGGGCCGGCGTGTATGTGCTGCAGGTACGCACCGCCGCCAGCCTGGAAACGCGCCGCGTGGTACACGAATAGCCCAAGTAACTGCTGAAGGCAAAGCCAAAAAAGCCCGCCACCTGAAAAGGTGAGCGGGCTTTTTTGGCTTTGCAAATAGTACCAGAGACGGGACTCGAACCCGTACGTCCGCGAAGACAAGGGATTTTAAGTCCCTCGTGGCTACCATTACACCACTCTGGCTCAGCTACTTAGCTATGATATTAACTCTGTTTTTGCCCCGATAGTTTTCCGTCAGGGCATGGCAGTTTGGACAAAGTAACTGCAAGTTTTCCAAACGGTGGGCATTATTTATCCCATTCCGATGATGTAATTCCAGCGGAATAGGCTGATGCTTCCATTCTACTAGTCCACAATCCTCACAATGTCTGGCCTTCACGCTTTCTTCCAGCAGCCTTTTCCGTAAACCATGAGTGAAATTATACGGCGAATTTTCTACCAGAATTTCTTCAAGGGTGGCTTTGCGTCCGAAACTCTTGTAGCGGCCCCCTTGGTTCCAGGCCGCGCCCGTCCAGTGGCTAGTATCCAAGCCTAGCTTCGCGATGCGGGCATATACGGTTTTGTAGTTGCCCCCGGCCGGCACCAGCCCGATGCGCCCCAATACCTGCGCCACCGATAGGCTTTCGCTAACCGCCTGCCGGAATTCATCATCTGTACTGAGGCATTTGCGGGTAGCAGCCATACGGATGACATGAGTTAAAACAAAAAAGACGCTGCTGTAAAGCAACGTCTTTTTTCGAACTATGGAGCGGGAGACGAGGTTCGAACTCGCGACCTCGACCTTGGCAAGGTCGCGCTCTACCAACTGAGCTACTCTCGCAGGAGGTTCAGAACAAGTTTCGTTGTGCTGAATGGTGCGACAAAGGTAAGGGGCTTTTTTGAGGAAGCAAGTACCAGGTGTGGAAATTATCATCCCAGAGGCCTTTCTCCTTCATTTTCAGGCTGAAAAAATTAACCTTTCCCTAATGTGAGCTTCAATTCGTTCAGTTTCATCAGCGCTTCGATAGGCGTGAGGGTGTTCACATCAAGGTGCTGGAGCAGCTCGCGGATGCGTTCGAGGGCCGGGTCGCTGGGCTCGAAGATGCTGAGCTGGGCGCGCGGCGCGGTTGCCACGGCCGAAGTGGCGCGGGGCTTGGGCTGGGCAGGCTCGCGGGGTGGCGGCACAGCAACCCCGGCCCGCATAGAACTGCCGTTGGGCTCGATGCCCGCCAGCACGTCGTCGAATTCGGTGGGTATATCACTTTCGGCCCCGGTGCCGGTGCGCTCCACTTCGAGGTGGTGCATGATTTCATTTGCCCGCAGCACTACGCTGGTGGGCATGCCGGCCAGCCGTGCCACGTGGATGCCGAAGCTGTGCTCGGAGCCGCCGGGCTGCAGCTTGCGCAGGAAGAGGATGCGGCCGTCGGCCTCCTTCACGGCCACGTTGTAGTTGCGCACGCGGGGGCAGTCGTCGGCCAGTTGGTTGAGCTCGTGGTAGTGGGTGGCGAACAGGGTTTTGGCCTTGGCTTTGGGGTTGTTGTGCAGGTGCTCGACGATGGCCCAGGCGATACTGATGCCGTCGTAGGTGCTGGTACCGCGCCCGATTTCGTCCATCAGCACCAGGCTGCGGTCGGAGAGGTTGTTGAGGATGGAGGCAGTTTCGGTCATCTCCACCATAAAGGTGCTTTCGCCCTTGCTCAGGTTGTCGGAGGCCCCTACGCGGGTAAAAATCTTATCGATGATGCCTACTGTGGCGGCATCGGCGGGCACGAAGGAGCCGATTTGAGCCAGCAGCACGATGAGGGCCGTCTGGCGCAGCAGGGCCGACTTGCCGGCCATGTTGGGGCCGGTTATCACCACAATCTGCTGGTCGTCCTGGTCAAGGCAGATGTCGTTGGGGATATAGCTTTCGCCGGGGGGGAGTTGGCGCTCGATGACGGGGTGGCGGCCGGCTTTGATGTCGAGCACGGTGCCGTCGTTCACCAGTGGCTGCACGTAGCGCTGCTGCCGGGCCGTGAGGGCAAAGCTGGCCAGGCAGTCCATCACGCCAATGGCGCGAGCGTTTTGCTGAATCTGGGGCACGAAATCGAGGGCCGCCAGCACCAGGTCGTTGTAGATGCGCTGCTCAATCACAAACAGCTTTTCCTCGGCGTTGAGGATTTTTTCCTCGTAGGTTTTCAGCTCCTCGGTTACGTAGCGCTCGGCGTTCACCAGGGTCTGCTTGCGAATCCACTCGGCGGGCACCTTATCCTTGTGGGCATTGGTGACTTCGAGGTAGTAGCCGAATACCCGGTTGTAAGCCACTTTCAGCGACGAAATACCGGTATTGCGCTGCTCGCGCTGCTGAAGCTGCAACAGGTAGTCCTTGCCCGAGAAGGCCAGGGCCCGCAGCTCGTCCAGCTCGGCATCGACGCCCATGTTCAGCACGCCGCCCTGGTTGGTGAGGATGGGCGCGTCGGGCTTGATTTTGGTTAGGATTTCATGGCGCAGGTTGGCGCAGGGGTTCAGCTGCTCCGAGAGCTTCACCAGCGCCTTCACGCCGGACACGGCCAGCCGCTCGCGCATGGGGGCAATGGCTTCGAGGGCGCGGGCCAGCTGCAGCAGCTCGCGGGGGTTCACACGGCGCACGGCCACTTTGCTTATCAGGCGCTCCAAGTCGTTTATCTGACGCAGATGCTGGGTAAGGTCGCTGAGCAATTCCTCATCGGCCACCAGCGCGGCTACCGTATCGAGGCGGCGCTGAATCTGGCTTACTTCCTTGAGCGGCAGCACTATCCACTTGCGCAGCAGACGGGCCCCCATGGGCGTCAGGGTCTGGTCGAGCACGTCGATGAGGGGCACGCCGCCGGGGTGTTGGGCGTGCACCAGCTCCAAGTTGCGCACCGTGAAGCGGTCGAGCCACACGTACTTATCCTCCTCCAAACGGCCCAGACTGGCGATGTGCTGGACGTCGTTGTGCTTGGTTTCGGCGAGGTAGTGCAGGATGCAGCCGGCCGCAATCACGCCTTCCTTCAGGTTATCGACGCCAAAACCCTTGAGCGAGGTGGTGCGGAAGTGGCGGGTGAGGGTATCGTGGGCGTAGTCGGCCCCGAAAACCCAGTCGTCCAGCGCGTAGGTGCAGTAGTCGGGGCCGAAGTTCTGCTCAAACTCAGCGCGACTCTTCTTGCAGAACAGCACCTCGGCGGGGCTGAAATTCTGCATCAGCTTGCCCAGATAGTCGAGGGTACCTTGGGCGGCCAGGAACTCGCCGGTGCTGATGTCGAGGAAGGAAATGCCGGCCTCGGTCTTGCCGAAGTGAATGGCGCAGAGGTAGTTGTTACTGCGCCGCTCCAGCACGTTATCGTGCATGCTCACGCCGGGCGTCACGAGCTCCGTGATGCCGCGCTTCACGAGGCCTTTGGCTTCCTTGGGGTTTTCGAGCTGGTCGCAGATGGCCACACGCTGGCCGGCGCGCACCAGCTTGGGCAGGTAGTTGTCGAGGGAGTGGTGCGGGAAGCCGGCCAGGGCCACTTCGCTGCTGCTGCCCGCACCGCGCTTGGTGAGGGTGATGTCGAGAATGCGGCTGGCCGTGACGGCGTCCTCGCCGAAGGTTTCGTAAAAGTCGCCCACCCGGAATAGCAGCACCGCGCCCGGATGCTGCTGCTTGAGCTGGTAATACTGCTTCATCAGCGGCGTTTCACTCACAGCCGGGATGGGCACGGTGAAGTGGTCGGGGCCGACGGATTTAATGACGAATTCTTTTTTAGGTGCGGGCAAAATCGTGCGGTAAGCTTTAGCTTGCCGGAAAATCAGCCGGCAGCAAACAAGTCAATTAGTTAAAAACGCCCGGCGCAGGCAACGCGTTCCGTGGCCGGCTCGCGGCGATTTCGTGGCGTTGGCCCTCCCCTTTTCCTTCACGGCAAGCTAAAGCTTACCGCACAAGCACCATGCGAAAACTCACAATGGCCGAGCTGAACCGGGCCTCGGTTGATGACTTCAAAAGTACACCCAAAAGCCCCGTGGTTTTGGTGCTCGACAACGTGCGCAGCATGCACAACGTGGGCGCCATCTTCCGCACGGCCGACGCCTTTGCGCTCGAAAAAATTTACCTCTGCGGCATCACGCCGCGCCCGCCGCACCGCGAAATCACCAAAACGGCGCTGGGCAGCGAGGAGTCGATGGCCTGGGAATACGCCGCCGAAACCGTGACGGCCGTGGCCGCCCTCAAGGCGGCCGGCTACCACATTGCCGCCGTGGAGCAAACCACGGGCAGCGTCGCGCTACCGCAGTTTCGGCCCGAAACAGGTCGGCCGCTGGCACTAGTGCTGGGCAACGAAGTTTTTGGCGTTGAGGATGCCGTGCTAGCGCTGTGCGACCTGGCCGTGGAAATTCCGCAGTTCGGCACCAAGCACTCGCTAAACGTGGGCGTGGCGGCCGGCGTAGTGCTCTGGGATGCGCTGGTGAAGCTGGGCGTGGTGTAAGGGTCTAAGGGTAGAAATCCGGCAACCATTGGCCCGGCCGGCGGTTGGGTTCTCATGCTCCCCTCCCCTACCGCCGCCACCCGGCCCGATGCCGCCCTGCTGGCCCTGCGCCCAACTATCAACGCGGCAGCGACCGATGCCGAAGGCACCGTGGGCCACTTCCTGCACGCCACCCTGCGCCCGGTCCTCAAGCTGCAAAACGACCTGCTGCTGGCCGTGGTGACCGATTTCGTGCACGAACACCACATCGCCCTGCGCCCCACCGACCAGCACCACCAGCTCACGGAATTGCTGACCCGCAATACCAAGCTGCGCTATACCATCGTGGGCCTGATAACCGGCCAGTTCACCGCCGCCGAATATGCTTTTTATCGCCCGCAGCGCGCCGAGCTGAACCGCCGGATGCTGGAAATGACCCTGCGCCGCGTACTCGACCAGGTAGCGCTAATAAATTAGCCCGCAGAGGGCGCAGAGGGAAGGCGCAGAAGGCGCAGAACGTTCTGCGCCTTCTGCGCCTTCTGCGCCTTCTGCGCCTTCTGCGCCTTCTGCGCCTTCTGCGCCTTCTGCGCCTTCTGCGCCTTCTGCGCCTTCTGCGCCTTCTGCGCCTTCTGCGCCTTCTGCGCCTTCCCTCTGCGCCTTCCCTCTGCGCCTTCCCTCTGCGCCTTCCCTCTGCGCCTTCCCTCTGCGCCTTCCCTCTGCGCCTTCCCTCTGCGCCTTCCCTCTGCGCCTTCCCTCTGCGCCTTCCCTCTGCGGGCTAAAATTTAGTCGAACTGCGAGTCGCGCAGCTGCACGGGCTTGGTTTTCTTGCGCAGGCGCAGGTTCAGCACTTCTACCGTGAGCGAGAAGGCCATGGCGAAGTAGAGGTAGCCTTTTTCAATGTCTTTGTGGGCCGCTTCCATCACCAGCATGAAGCCAATCATGATGAGGAACGAAAGGGCCAGCATCTTGATGGTGGGGTTATCGTTCACAAAATTGGCCACTACCCCACTGAAGGCCAGCATGATGCCCATAGCGCAAATCACGGCCGCAATCATCACCAGCACGTTATCGACCAAGCCCACGGCAGTGAGGATGGAGTCGAAGCTGAATACGATGTCGATAACCACGATTTGCAGGATGATGCTCATCATCGAAACGCCCTTGCCGCCCACGGTTTCCTCTTCTTCCTCGCCTTGCAGCTTGGTATGAATTTCGGTGGTGCTCTTGTACATCAGGAACAGGCCGCCGGCCAGCAGAATCAGGTCGCGCCCCGTCACGCCAAACGGCTGCGCCAGCCACGGAAACGGCAGGTCGAACAGCGGCGTGCGCAGGCCCACAATCCAGGAAATACTCAGCAGCAGACCAATGCGAAACAGCAGCGCCAGCAGCAGGCCAATGGTACGGCCACGCGCCTGCTGCTCGCGGGGCAGCCGGTTCACCACAATGGAAATGAAGATGATGTTGTCAATCCCCAGCACGATTTCCATGAACGTGAGGGTGAGCAGGCTAACCCAGGTAGCGGGGTGGACAAAGGCCGAAAAATCGTACATTAAATTGATTGTGGGAATGTGCGAATGTGAAAATGATTGAAAGCGAGTAATTGGGCAGGGTTAATAGCGGAGGTCACTCCTGCATTACGAAAGCCCATTCTCACATTTCCACATCTCTCTCATCATCATATTTTTATGACTTCATGTTCACGAACTGCAGCGGCAGGCCGATATCAGTACGGCGCAGTACGGCGATGGCAGCTTGCAAATCGTCGATTTTCTTGGCCGTCACGCGCACCTGGTCGTCCTGCATCTGGGCTTCTACCTTCACCTTAGCATCCTTGATGGCCTTGATGATTTTGCGGCCGAACTCCTTGTCCACCCCGGCGCGCACCTTGATGGTTTTCTTAATGAGCTGGCCGCTGGGCTGCTCATCGGCCGAAAAGTCGAGGCTGGTGCCGTCGATGCCCTGCTTCACCACGCGGCCGAGCAGGATGTCCTCCAGCGCCTTTACGCGCATCGAGTTTTCCGACGACAGGAGAATGGTGTTGTCCTTTTTGTTGAGCTCGATGCCGCCCTTGGTGTCGCGCAAGTCGTAGCGGGTCTGAAGTTCTTTTTGGGCTGTGTTTACCGCGTTTTCGAGGGTTTGCGGGTCAACTTTGCTCACGATGTCGAAGGATGCCATGGCGGGTGGGGCGTAGTTTTGAGAGATTTAAACCGGGATTCACCGGGCCGTAAAGGTAACAACCCGCACCGGCCCTGGTTACGCCCCCGCTTCACGTTTCGCTCATGAATCCAGCCGCCGCCATCCAGCCGCCCCGCACGCCCGCCGAGTGGGCCGCCTACTACCAGTTGCGCTACGCCGTGCTGCGCCAGCCCTGGCAGCAGCCCCCCGGCTCGGAGCGCGTACCGGCCGACGATGAGGCCGGTACCATTCACGCCCTGCTACTGGCCGCTGCCTCAGCGGCTCCCGAGGCCCTGGCCGTGGGCATGCTGCAACCCACCGGCACCCGCCAGGGCCAGATTCGCTTCATGGCCGTAGCCCCGGACGCCGCCGGGCAGGGCCTGGGCCAGCGCGTGACAGCGTATCTGGAAGAGCAGGCGCGGGCGGCGGGCCTGGGCGAAATCGTGCTACACGCGCGGCAGGCCGCCGTTGGTTTTTATGAGAAGCTGGGCTACGCGGTAGTAGAGCCTTCGCACCTGTTGTTTAGTGAAATTCAGCATTTTTTGATGCGTAAGCAGCTGTAAGATGTACCGTGGACGCTGTGAGTCCGCGCGAGTGAATGTTCAACCGCACGGACTCACAGCGTCCACGGTACATCAGCCGAACTTCTCGCGGCCGCGCCAGAGGTCGAAATACATGCGGAAGTCGCCCAGCAGCGAGTACCGCGGGTGCTGAAACGTGGCCGGCCGGTTGTGCTCGACGAAGAAATGGCCCACCCAGGCAAAGCCGTAGGCCGCCACCACGCCGGCCGCCAGCCAGTTCCAATTGTCGGTGCGCAACAGCATACCCAGGCAGATAATAAACAGCGTGGTGCCCACAAAATGCAGCACCCGCGTGCCCCGCCGGCTGTGTTCGCGCAAGTAGCGCGGATAAAACTCGGCGAACGTGAGCGGCTGCGTGGACATGGCAGAAGTGCGAAAAAGGTAAAACCACGGCTTTTCAGACCTGAAAGCACCGCTCTCAGCAAATGAAGCAAATTTTCCGGCAATCTTGCCGGCGCAATTCCCCTTCGCTCATGTCCGACCAAAATCCGTTCCTCCCCGACCTCGCCACCATGGTGACTGCCTACAACCAGATGAACCACTATGGCCGCACCAACGGCATGGAGCTGACGGTGAGCACCCCCGGCCAAATCGAATACCGCATGCGCATCCGCGAAGAGCACCTTTCCTCGCCCAACACCTGCCACGGCGGCGTAATTGCCGGCCTGATGGATGCGGCCCTGGGCGCGGCCGCCCTCTCGTTGGCCTTCACCAAGCTCGAATTAGTGTCCACCGTCGAATTCAAGATGAATTACCTGCACGCCGTGCACCTGCACGATGAGCTGGTGGCGCGTGGCGTAGTCGACCACAGCGGCAACTCCCTAGTAGTGAGTAGTTGCGTAGTCTACCGCCTAAAGGACGGCCACGACGATGTGGCCGTAGCACGCGGTCTGGGCACCTTCAACCGCTACCCGGCCTCTAAGCGTGATTTCGCCCAGCTGTTGATGGGGTGAAATTGGGTTAAGAGTTGAGCGTTAAAAGTTAAAAAGGCCCGTCTGACAATTCAGACGGGCCTTTTTAACTTTTAACGCTCAACTCTTAACTTTTACCTACTGCTAGAGCTCGGCCGTGGCGTGCACACCTACGGGCTCGTACTCGTCTTCGCCGTCGGTCATTTGCGGGGCGGTGACTTTGCGCACGTTGCGGGCGCAGTCCTCGTCGCGGTGGTTGCGGCCCACGGTGAACTCCACCCAGTCGCCTTCGCGCAGGTCGTTGAAGTCACCTTCAGTAAGGTCGGCGTAGCTGAAGAACAGGTTGTTGGGGGGCATTACCACGAAGCCAAAACCGTTTTTCAGGTTCTTGATGGTGCTCATGCCGAGTGTGCCCACGGGGCCGGCGGCGGTTGGGCCGGTGGGCCGGGCCAGCTTGGGCGCGGCCGCCGTGTTGGGCGCAAAAGCAGCGGGCTCCGACTGGCTCACAAACATGGCTTCCACCACCTCATCCTGCTGGGCGAGGCCACGGTCAATCACGTCGTGCATGGCCACCGGATAGGTCACCTGCTCCAGCAGCTGCTGCGAGGCGCGCGTAACCCGGGTTTCGCCCTTGAAATCTTCGTATTTGAAATCCCAGTTCAGCAGCATTACGCGGGTGCCCACGGTGTTGAGCTTGCGGATGAGGGGCACGTAATCGCTGTCGCCGGCGATGAGCACCACAACATCGAGGGTTTTGTGCAGGGCGAGCTCAAGGGCTTCGAGGCTGAGCCACACGTCGATGCCTTTTTCCTGGAGGCGGCCGTCGCGGGTTTTCAGGGCCATGTAGTGCGTTTGCACGCCCAGGTTCATCAGGATATCGTCGAGCAGGCGGTCGTGGAACAGGCGGTCCTTGTCGCGGGCTTCGGTAGCCGAGAGGCGGCCCCGGAAAAAGTGCGCGTCGGTAATCTGTGCCAAGCGCACGTCTACATCCTCTTCTTCGGCCACCTGGTGGCGAATGTACTCGTGCAGGCCTTCGAGGCTGATACGGGCCTTACGCTCGTGTTGAAAATAATAATAGTCGCTAATTTTTAAGAAATAGTTGCCGTCATAAAAGACACCAACCCGAATCAAGGGGCTGTTCATCTGGTTCATGGGATGCGTTAAGTAAAGTTAGAGAAGTGTTTTGAGTGGGCTAGGAGAGTGAATCAAGTAGAAATGCCGGAACAACACGCGACAAAATACTCGTCACCTGTCCCGGCTCTCAGTATAATTAGCAAGAAAACTCCGGCGCGACAGCTCGCTAAAAAGCGGTGGCTGACGGGATTAAAATGTAGCTTAATTGATTTTTGAGGATACCGGCTGGCGAAAACGATTGAAAACGCAGAATAATAACACGATTCAATGCCAAATCGACCCTAATTTACCAGCATATCTGCTGCGAAGCTAACGGTCTTAGCTGACTTATGCAATAGTGCCCACAATCAAGCGGATGGCGCTTCTAGCGCCGCCAAGTCAATCGGCGGGAGGCGGCCCGGCTAAAAGCGCATGTGCCCCAGCACCAGCCCCAGCACCAGCAGCGCGTAGCCCACGCAAATGCCCACTTCCATGGCGTTGCCGCTGGCCGAGCCGGTGCTGATAAGTGGCACTTTAAACGAGAACCCTGAAATGGGCAAAAGCCACCGCACGCCCGATTTGGTGAGCGTATCGGCCAGCAAGTGGGAGGCGTAGCCACTGCCCGCATACAGAGCCACGCCGCGCCAGCCCAGGTGCTGGTCGGCGAGGTAGCCGATGTAAGTCCAGAGCGCGGTGGCCCAAATAGTGTGCGTCCAGGAGCGGTGGGTGGTGAAGGGGGCCAGCGCCACGAACGTGCCCAGCAGACTTAGCCAAAGCTGCTCGGTATAGAGGCCGGCCACCACCGTGCCCAAGCCCGTGAACAGCAGCGCCAGCCGCCGGGCCGAGCCGCCCTGCATGCCCACGCCAATAAGCCCGAAGGCCAGCGCCGCCGTGTAGTACAGCCGCTGCTCGGCCCCGGGGGCCCGCTGAAAGTAGGCGTAGGCGGCCAGGGCCAGCGCCCCGGCGGCAAAGGCCCAGCGCACATAATTTTGGGTGAAGCCGAGACGCTTGCTAAGGCGGCTTTCGGGATGGTCGAGGTCGGGGGCGAGGCTGGAGAAGCCGGCCAGGGCAATGCCGGCCAGCGAAAACGGAATGCCCGGCACCAGCCCGGCTACGGCCACGCCGGTAATGAAGCCAATGGCCAGGTGGGAAGAGCCGCGCATTAATTGTTGTTTCTGGTTATTTGTTCCTGGTTTCGCCGGTCATGCTTCGCTGCGCTCTACATGACCGGCGGGCCGCGAAGCTACGGGCAGCCCCGGAAACCTTCGCTGCCCCTGCTGTGTATTTACCCCGCTGCCCGACCGGAGAAATCTCCGGCCGGGCTACTTCATTTGCCCCGCCCTAGCCTGATTACTTGTGCAAGTAGCTGATTTTCTTCGCCTATACCGTTTATCCCCCGAATTGCAGGTGCTGGCCGCGCGCCTGCGCGACGCCGTGAAGCCCGACGCCGACCGGCCGCGCCTGCACCTGCGCGGGCTGGTGGGCAGCCAAGATGCCGTGGTGGTGGCCGCCGTGGCCCAGCCGCAGCATCCGCACGTATTCATTCTGCACGACAAGGACGAGGCGGCGTATTTCCTGGCCGACCTGCAGCACCTGCTGCCCGAGGGGCCGGAAGTGCTGCTGTTTCCGAGCTCCTACAAGCGGCCGTATCAGTTCGACGAAACGGAGAATGCCAACGTGCTGATGCGCGCCGAGGCCCTGAACCGCATCAACACGACGCGGGCGGCCGGCACCGGCAACAGTGTATTCATCGTGACCTACCCGGAAGCGCTGACGGAGAAGGTGATAAACCGGCAAAGTCTGGTGAAGAACACCTTCAACGCCAAGGTGGGCGACAAGCTGGACGTGAATTTTCTGGGTGAATTGCTGGGTGAATACGATTTTGAGAAAACGGATTTCGTGTACGAAGCGGGGCAGTACGCGGTGCGCGGCGGCATTGTGGACGTGTTCAGCTACGCGAATGAATTGCCGTTTCGCCTCGAATTATTCGGCGATGAAATAGAGAGCATTCGCACGTTTAATCCGGAAACGCAGCTGTCGGTTGACACGAAGGCCACCATCAGCATTATCCCGAATGTGCAGACCAAGATGCTGACCGAAACGCGGGAAGCTTTCCTTGAATTTCTGCCCCGCACGGCCTGTATCTGGGCCAAAGACGTGCGCCAGACACTGGACGTGGTGACGGAATTATTTGAAAAAGCCGAAGCTAATTTTCAGCAGATGCTGAGCGAGAGCGGCGGGATGCAAATAGTGAGCAAGCCCGGCGATTTATTCGAATCGGGTAAAAGCTTTAAAAAACTGTTTGATGAATTCGCGGTGGTGGAATTCGGCAAGCGCTTTCACTTCAAAAACGCCGATACGTTTCAATTCACCGCCAAGCCGCAGCCGAGTTTCAACAAGGAATTCGAGCGCATGGTGAAGAATATCAAGGAGAACCAGCACCGGAATTTCACTACGATAATTACCGCCGATACCGTGCGCCAGGCCGACCGGCTGCGGACGATTTTTGACGAATTAGATAACAACGTGCAATTTCAGCACTTGCTGCTGGCGCTGCGCGAAGGCTTTATTGATGAGCAGCTTGAGTTAGCCGTTTATACCGACCACCAATTATTCGAGCGGTATTACCGGGCGCAGGAAGCGCGCAAATTCTCGAAGAAAAAAGCCCTGACCCTGCGCGAATTAAAAACGCTGCAACCCGGTGATTATGTGACGCACCAAGACTACGGCATTGCGCGCTTTGCGGGCCTCACGCAGGTGGAGATAAACGGGCAGATTCAGGAGGCCATTCGGCTGGTTTATCGGGATGATGACTTGCTGACGGTGAGCATTCACTCGCTGCATAAGATTGCAAAATACAGCGGCGCGGAGGGTTCGCCGCCCACCATGAGCAAGCTGGGCTCGCCGGAGTGGGAGAACAAGAAGAAGTCGGTGAAGAAGAAGGTGAAGGACATTGCGGCCGACCTTATCCGGCTGTATGCCAAGCGCAAAACCGCGCCGGGCTTTGCCTTTTCCATTGACGGATTTTTGCAGGCCGAGCTGGAATCGAGCTTCATTTACGAGGACACGCCCGACCAGGCCAAGGCTACCGAGGACGTGAAAAATGACATGCAGCAGCCCCACCCAATGGACCGGCTGATTTGCGGCGACGTGGGCTTTGGCAAAACGGAAATAGCCATTCGGGCGGCGTTCAAGGCCGTGGCCGATGGCAAGCAGGCGGCCGTGCTGGTGCCCACCACCATTCTGGCCATGCAGCACTATAAGACTTTCCGCGACCGGCTGGCCACGCTGCCCGTGACGGTGGAATACATCAACCGGTTTAAGTCGACGAAGCAGATTAAGGAAACCCTGGGGCGCGTGGCCGAGGGCAAAACCGACATTCTCATCGGCACGCACCGGCTTACGAATAAGGATATTAAATTTAAAGACCTCGGAATTTTAATTATTGACGAAGAGCAGAAATTCGGCGTCAAGACCAAGGATAAACTCAAGGAATTGAAGGTGAACGTGGATACGCTCACGCTTTCGGCCACGCCCATTCCGCGCACGCTGCACTTCTCGCTGATGGGGGCGCGCGATTTGAGCGTGATTGCCACGCCCCCGCCCAACCGGCAGCCGGTGAATACGGAGCTGCACGTGTATGACGAGATATTGATTCGTGACGCGGTGGCGCGGGAATTGAAGCGCGGCGGCCAGGTGTTTTTTGTGCATAACCGGGTGAAGGATATTGAGGAAATGGCCGCTACGATTCTGCGGTTGGTGCCGGATGCAAAAATCACCTTCGCCCATGGGCAGATGGACGGCGAAATGCTGGAAAAGCGCATGATGAAGTTCGTGGAGGGCGAGTACGACGTGCTGGTTTCAACCAACATCATCGAATCGGGCCTCGACATTCCCAATGCTAATACCATCATCATCAACCGCGCCCACCTGGCCGGCCTGAGCGACCTGCACCAGATGCGCGGCCGCGTGGGCCGCTCCAACCGCAAGGCCTACTGCTACTTACTCACGCCGCCGGTGGCCCTGCTGCCAGCCGATGCCCGCAAGCGGCTGAGCACGCTGGAGGAGTTTTCGGACCTCGGCGCAGGCTTTAACGTGGCCATGCGCGACCTCGACATTCGCGGCGCGGGCAACCTGCTGGGCGGCGAGCAATCGGGCTTTATCAATGATTTGGGCTACGAAACCTACCACCAGATTCTGGACGAGGCCGTGCAGGAATTGAAGGAAACCGAATTCCGTGACCTGTTCCTGGGCGATGCCAACTCGCAGCAGCGCCTGCAGCTGGCGGCCGGCGCGGGCCGCAGCCACGAGTGCAACGTGGAGACCGACCAGCAGGTGCTCATTCCCGAAAAGTACGTGAGCAATGTGTCGGAGCGCCTGCAGCTTTACGCCAAGCTCGACCGTGCCCAGAAGCCGGAGGAGCTGCGCAAGCTGCTGGCCAGCATGGTGGACCGCTTCGGCCCGCTGCCCCCCGAGGTGGAGCAGCTGGCCGACATTGTGCGCCTGCGCTGGCAGGCCTGCAAAGTGGGCTTCCACAAAATCACGCTCAAGCGCGACACGCTGAAAGGCTACCTGCCCGCCGACGACGACCACAAGGCCTATTTCCAGGGCGAGCAGTTCGGCACCATCCTCAACTACGTGCAAACGCACCCGCGCACTGCCAAGCTCAAGGAGCACAAGGCGCAACTGATTGTGACGTTTGAGGAAGTACGCTCCATTCAGGAGGCCAAGCGTGTGCTGAGCGAGCTGGGCAGCGAGGAGGCGGTGGCGGCGTAGCGGTTAACCTGACCCCCTGCCCCCCTCTCCAAAAAAGAGGGGGGCAGGGGGTCAGGTGCACGCGGAGGGCGAAAACCGCCACGCTATACTATTCTAACCCATGAAATCCCTATTCTTCGCTGTTCTGCTACTGCCGCTACTCGCCACCGCCCAAACACCCAAAAACCCGCGCCTGAAGCACGAGCTCGATAGCATCTACACCGTGGACCAGCGCTGGCGGAGCATGCTGTTTGACCCGCGCATCAACCAGCGGTCCGACTCGCTGGCCCGGGCGCTGAGCGTGACGCGCGAAAGCCTGCCGACTTACATTCCGGGCCAGATGCTGCGCACCGACTCGACCAATCTGGGGCGAATGAAGGCAATTTTGAAGCAGTACGGCTACCCCGGCAAAACGCTGGTGGGCACGCCCGCCAACGAGGCCGCGTGGTACGTCATCCAGCACTCGCCCGACATAGCCCACTACCTGCCGCTCATCCAAAAAGCGGCCGACAAAGGCGAATTGCCCTTCTACCTCTACGCCCAGATGCTGGACCGCCAGCTCATGCGCGCCGGCAAGGAACAGCAGTACGGTACCCAGGCGATGGGCTACACCGTGCTGAACCCCGCCACCGGCCGGCGCGAGGCCCAACGGCCCTTCGTATGGCCCATCCGGGATGCGGCGGGCGTGAACGAGCGCCGAAAAAAAGCCGGCTTCCCCACCACCGTTGAGCAGAATGCCGCTAATTTGGGCATTCCGTACCGGGTGCTGACGTTGCCGGACGTGGAGAAAATGCCCAAAAACTAACGTTGCCTTATGACCATTCGCTGGCATTGCCTACCCTTCGAATCATTACCCTCCCTCATTCTCTACGACCTGCTGCGCCTGCGCTCGGAGGTGTTTGTGGTAGAGCAAAACTGTGTTTTTCAGGATATTGACCGCCAGGACATGGATGCCCACCACCTGCTGGGCTACAACGAAGCCGGCGAGCTGGCCGCCTACGCTCGCCTATTCGACGCTGGCAAGTGCTACGAGGAAGCCAGCATCGGGCGCGTCATCGTGGCCCAGCCGTTTCGGCGCTACAGCCTGGGCCGCGAGTTGATGCGGCAGGCCCTGGCGCATTCCGATGCACTCTTCGGGCCTCAACCCAATAAAATTGGCGCGCAGCAGCACCTCGAGCGGTTTTATAATGAGTTCGGCTACGAGCAGTGCGGGCCGATGTACGTGGAAGACGGCATTCCGCACATCCCCATGCGGCGGAGTTGAGCTAACCTTTAAGGTTATAAAAAAAAGAACGTCATGCTGAGCGGAGTCGAAGCATGACGTTGGAGTTGTTTAGAAAGTCATAAAAGGTACTCAAACGGTCACGCTTCGACTCCGCTCTGCATGACCGTTCGGGGACTTTCTAAACAGCTTCGTTCTTTAACGTCCTCTCTTCTGTGCTAAAACGCGCTTATATCTCGCAGCCCTCGGGGCCGCAGGTGTCGCCGTCGGCCACCATGGTCAGGGCGGGTTTGGCGGGCTTGAACTCGTCGTACACCTTTGCCAGCACCTCGCCGAACAACTCGCTGGGCTGGGCTCCTGACACGGCGTATTTATCCTCGAACACGAAGAATGGCACGCCGCGCACGCCAATTTGCTGGGCGTGGTACTCGTCGAGGCGCACGGCTTCGGCGTAGGTGCCGGCCGTGAGGGCGGCGCGGCTTTCGGTGGCATCGAGGCCCACTTCGGTGCCAAGCTTCACCAGGTTGTCGAGGTCGCCGATGTTCTGGCCTTCGAGGTAGTAGGCAGCCATGAGACGCTCCTTGGTGGCATCCTGCCGGCCATGGTGCGCGCCGAGATGAATGAGCTGGTGGGCCAGGAACGTATTGGCCGGAATGGTTTTTTCGAACTGATAATTGAGGCCGACTTCCTTGGCGGCCTCCGCCATATAGTCGTTCATTTTACGGCCTTCCTCCACCGAAACACCCTTTTTCTTAGCCAATGACTCGTGGATGCTTTCGCCGGGAATAGGCTGAAAATCGGGCGTGAGCTGGAAGCTATGCCACACCACTTCCACTTCGTCGCGGTGCGCGAAGTCTTTTAGGGCATTCTCAAACTTGCGCTTGCCGATGTAGCAGAACGGGCAAACGACGTCGGACCAGATTTCAACTTTCATATCTTAGGGTTTTTCTGATGGCAATGGAAGAAACTACAAGAAACGGGAGCGGCGAAAAGTTTCGGAGGAAAGGCTGGAGCCAATAAGCAGCCTTTCCTCCTCACATAACCTTCCGCCCAAAACCCCGGTTAACAACCCCGGCCCCAACGCGGCCTTTTCCCTTTCAACAAACTTCAATTGCTCATGGAATATCAAAAATTAGGCTCCTCCGACGTTTCCGTTTCGCGCATCACCTTTGGCAGCTGGGCGGCCGGTGGCTGGATGTGGGGCGGTACCGAGCAGAACGACGCCGTGGGTGCCATCCACGCCAGCTACGAGCTGGGCGTGACCAGCATCGACACCGCGCCGATATACGGCATGGGCCTGAGCGAGCAGATTGTGGGCGAAGCCATCAAAACCCTGCCGCGCGACAAGGTGCAGATTCTCACCAAATTCGGCATGCGCTGGGATTTGGCCAAGGGCGACTTCGCCATGAAAACCAAGGACAACAACGGCCAGGACGTTGACGTGTACAAGTTCGCCGGCCGCGACAGCATCATCAAGGAATGCGAGGACAGCCTCAAGCGCCTCGGCACCGACTACATCGACCTCTACCAGCAGCACTGGCCCGACACAACCACGAGTATCGACGAGACGATGGAGGCCCTGAGCCGCCTCATCGAGCAGGGCAAGGTGCGCGCCGGGGGCGTGAGCAACTACTCGGTAGCCCAGATGCAGGAAGCCGAAAAAACCCTCCACCTCGCCTCCAACCAGGTACCCTACAGCATGCTGCGCCGCGATATCGAAACCGACGTGGTGCCGTACTGCATCGAAAACAACAAGGCCATTCTGGTATACAGCCCGCTGCAGCTGGGCCTGCTGACGGGCAAGATGAAGCCCGGCCAGGAGTTCGGCGAGGGCGACCTGCGCAACGGCAACCGCTTCTTCACGCCGGAAAGCGTGAAGCGCGTGAACGACGTGCTGAATAAAATCCGCCCGCTGGCCGAAACCAAAAACGCCACCCTCAGCCAGCTCGTGCTGCGCTGGACGCTGGCGCAGCCCAGCATCACGGTGGCGCTGGTGGGCGCCCGCAACCCCGAGCAAGCCGTACAAAACGCCCGCGCTATGGATTTCAAGCTGACGTTTGAGGAGATTGATTTCATCAATAAGCAGCTAAAGACGCTGGAGACGGCAGCGGTGTAGTGTGTAGCGAATAAAAGAACGTCATGCCCCTCCCCTATCGCCGCCTCGTTGTCAAAATCGGTTCCAACGTCCTCACCCAAGATAACGGCTTGCCCGACCTCGCCCGCATGGAGCACCTTGTGGCCCAGATTGTGCAGCTTAAAGCGCAGGGCCTGGAAGTCATCGTGGTATCGTCGGGGGCGGTAGCGGCGGGGCGCAGCCTCATCACCCTGCCCGCCCAGGCCGATGCCGTGCGCAGCCGCCAGCTGCTGGCCGCCGTGGGCCAGGTGAAGCTGCTGAGCACCTACGCCGAGCTGCTGGCCCGGCACGGCCTGCTCTGCGCCCAGGTGCTGGTAACCAAGGAGGATTTCCGCGACCGCCAGCACTACCTGAATATGAAAAACTGCTTTCAGGAATTGCTCCAGCAGGACGTTATTCCCATTGTGAATGAGAACGATGTGATTTCCGTCACGGAGCTTATGTTTACGGACAACGACGAGCTGGCCAGCCTTATTGCCGCGCAGCTCGATGCCGATGCGCTCATTATCCTCAGCAACGTGGACGGCATTTTCACCGGCGACCCGCGCCTGCCGGAGTCGGAATTAATCAGGGAAATAGCGCCGGCTGATACGGGCTTCGACCAGTTTATTACAGCGCAGCGCTCGCAGTTTGGGCGCGGCGGCATGCTCACCAAGTGCCACATGGCGCACAAAGTAGCCAAGTTGGGCATCAGCGTGCACATTGCCAACGGCAAAACGGCCGATATTCTGCCCGGCGTGCTGGCCGGCACGGCGTTGAGCACTTGGTTTCGACCCAGCAAAACGGCCTCGGGCAAAAAGAAGTGGCTGGCCCACGCCCAAAGCGCCGCCAAGGCCGTGGTGCGCGTGAATGCCGGGGCCCGAGCGGCCCTGAGCACGCCCGGCAAAGCCGTGAGCCTGCTGCCGGTGGGCATTATCAGCATCGATGGGCAATTCCAGAAAGGCGATATTGTGCAGCTGGCCGACGAAGCCGGCCAGCTGCTGGGGCTCGGCATTGCCGAATACGGGGCCGAAAAAGCCCTGGAGCGGCTGGGCCAGCAGCACCAGCGCCCGCTGGTGCACTACGATTACCTGTTTTTGAATCCCGACCTGGGGTAGCGTTAAGCGTTGAAGCTCATCCTCAATTTTTGGAGTTGTTTAGAAAGTCACAAAAGGTACTCAAACGGTGATGCTTCGCTGCGCGCTGCATCACCGTTCGGGGACTTTCTAAACAGCTTCGTTAACTCCTAATTACTAACTTTTAACGCTTAACTCTTAACTTCTCCACCGTGGACCTGACGCCCCTCTTCGCCGCCGCCCAGCACGCCAGCCGCACGCTGGTCACGGTGCCCGCTACCACCATCGACGCCCTGCTGCGCGACCTGGCTGGTACCATGGTGGCCGAAACCGATTTCCTGCTGGCCGAAAATGCCCGCGATTTGGCCCTGATGCCCGAAGCCGACCCGCGCCACGACCGCCTGCGCCTCACCCCGGAGCGCCTGGCCGGCATCGCGGCCGACCTGCGCACCGTGGCCGGCCTGCCCTCGCCCCTGGGCCAAGTACTGGCCCAAAAAGACCTACCCAACGGCCTGCACCTAAGCAAAGTGCGCGTGCCGCTGGGTGTCATCGGCATCATCTACGAGGCCCGGCCCAACGTGACCTTCGACAGCCTGGCGCTGTGCCTGAAAAGCGGCAACGCCTGCCTGCTGAAAGGCGGTTCCGATGCCGCTTTCTCCAACGCCGCGCTGCTGGCCGTGGCCGCGCCCGTGCTGGCCCGCCACGGCCTGGACCCAGCCGTGGCCACGCTGCTGCCGCCCGACCGCGCCGCCACAGCGGCCCTACTGGCCGCCGTGGACTACGTCGATGTGCTGATTCCGCGCGGCAGCCAGTCGCTCATCAACTACGTGCGGGGAAATGCGCGGGTGCCGGTCATCGAAACCGGGGCGGGCGTGGTGCACACGTTTTTCGATGAAACCGGCGATTTAACCAGCGGCGCGGCCATCATCGCCAACGCCAAAACCCGCCGCGTGAGCGTATGCAACGCCCTCGACTGCCTGCTGCTGCACCAGCGCCGGCTGGCCGATTTGCCGGCGCTGCTGGCCCCGCTGGCGGCCACCAAAGTGCAGCTTTTTGCCGATGCGCCGGCCTACGCCATGCTGGCCGGGCACTACCCGGCCGCGCTGCTGGCCCCAGCTACCGACGCGCATTTCGGCACCGAGTTTCTGGCCCTGAAAATGGCCGTAAAAACCGTGGTCTCCCTGTCCGAAGCCCTCGACCACATTGCCCGCTACGGCTCAAAACACAGCGAAGCCATTATCTCGGAAGATGTAACTAACATCGAAACGTTTTTGAATGCCGTAGATGCCGCCGCCGTGTACGCCAACGCTTCCACGGCCTTCACCGATGGCGCGCAGTTTGGGCTGGGGGCCGAAATCGGCATCAGTACGCAGAAGCTGCACGCCCGCGGCCCCATGGGCCTGGAGGAGCTGACGAGCTACAAATGGCTGGTGCGCGGCACCGGACAAGTCCGGAGTTCGTAACAGTACGTCATGCCTACTCCCCTCTATTTCCACGCCGTGCTGGAGCCGGGCGGCCCCAGCTTCATGCCCACCCAGACCATTGTGGTGCCGGCCGAAGTGCTGACAGCCCTCAGTGGCAAGGCCGCGAGGCGCGTCATCGTCACCATTCGCGGGCACGCGCTGCGGCTGGGACTGCTGCCGCTGGAAGGCGGCGGGCGCTACCCCATGCTGAACAAGGACGTGTGCGCCGCCGTGGGCATCAGGCTGGGCGATGAGCTGGAAATCAGCATTGACCCTGACCACGTCGACCTGCCCGATGAGCTGGCCGAAGCCCTCGCCGCCTGGCCCGAGGCCGAAACCGCCGTCAACAGCTACAGCGGTTCGCACCGCCGGGCCATGGCCCGGCTGGTGGCCGGGGCCAAGCAGCCCGAAACCCGCATCCGCCGCGCCTTGACGCTGACCGAGCGGCTGGCGCGCGGCCTGCACTCGTTTCGGGGCGACTAGCCACTAGTGCTTCTCGATGCGGTGCACCGTGCTGCCCACTTTCAGCACGTAGAGCCCGGCGGGGATGCCGACCAGCGAAACTTCCTGAAGCTGTCCGCCCACCAGGGTTTCGTACCGCAGCAGCTGGCCCGTCAGGCTCAGCAGGCGCACTTCGCAGGGGGCGGCCGCCAGGGCGGTGAGGTCGAGGGTGAGACGGTCGGTAGCGGGGTTGGGGTATAGGCCGATGGACTCGTTGCCGGCCTTCCGGCTCACGGTTACGACCTGGGAGTATTCGGCGCTGCCATCCAAATCAACCTGGCGCAGGCGATAGTAGCTCAGGCCGACCAAGGGGGCGGCATCGGTAGCAGCGTATGCCGTGGCGGTGGTGGCATTGCCCTGGGCGGCTACATCGCGCACGACGCTGAATGCCTCGCCGGTGGCGCTGCGCTCTACCACAAACCGGGCGCTGCTGCGCTCCGTGGCCGTAGTCCAGCGTAGCTCTACTTTGCCATTCGCGACTTCGGCCGTGAAGCTGGTGAGCTCCACGGGCAGTGGGCGCAGCGAGCAGAAGGTGGTGTTGGGGCCCACCGTGCCGGACGGCATATCAAACCCCAGCCTGGGCTGCGTATCGGTGTCGCAGAAATCGAGGCGGCCCGTTGCGCCAAAGATGCCGTAGTTGCGGGTGTAGCCGCCGGCCGTGATGCTGCCGCGCAGCGGTGCTGCTGGCCCCGAAAACACTCCGCTGTTTTCGTTCGTGAAATTACCCGACACGGCGATGGTACCGCTGTTATCTACGCGCCCATTGCTGATGAACTGGCCCGTGACCCGAAACGTGGCCCCGCGGCTGTTGGTAAGCAGCGAGTTAGCGCTCAGGTCGCTCATGCCCTTGGTCATGAACATCACCCCGCCGTTGGTGATGGTGATGGTCGCGTCCATCCGCAGGTAGCTGTCGAGGGTGGCCGTGGAGCCGGCCGGGTTATTAAACGCGTTAGGGCCGGGTGTGGGGAAGATAATGCCCTTGGCCCAGGTGGCACCGTTGTTTACTACCAGCGAGCCCGTGCCGGCGAGAATAGCCGTCCAGGTCCCGCTGGTGTGGTTCACGGTGAGGGCACCGTTGTAGTTTATCTGCGCGGGCCACTGGCCCTGGTTATTCACGGTAATGGGGGCGGCGCTGTTGAAGGTAGACTCCTGCGCCCAGTTGCCGGTGCTGGTGTTGGTGATGGTGAAGACGGCCGCATTGCCACTGGTTTGCAGGTGGCCGCTCCAGCGGCCTTCGTTCACCACGGTCAGGTTGCCGGCGTTGGTAAGGTCAGGCGTCCAGGTCGCGTTTCGCTTGTTGGTGATGGTGCCCCCGGGCAGGTCCTGAATCTGAGCCGTCCACGACGCATAGTTATTAACAGTAATGGGCGCTTTAAAGTCATTGCCCACGTAGCCCGACCAAGTGGCCCCGGCTAACACCGTGGTGCCGCCATCGCGGCTCCCATTGTTGATGGTGACCGGCGAATTCAACTCGATGTTCTGCGAGGGTACCGCGCCCAGGTTGTGTATCAGCGTGCCGGTAAGGCCGTTGTTTACGGTCAGCCCGGCATTGCCGGCGATGGTGCCGTTGTTGATAATCGTCACATTATTACCTCGCACGCTCAGCCCACCCGTGTAGCTTACCCCGCTGCCAATGGTGACGGTTTCGCCCCCGACCAGCACAAAGCCAGCATTGGCATTCGTGCTGTTGATGGAAATGGTGCAGCTGATGCACTGCGCCAAGGAATTACCAGCCCCAATTGTCATAAACAACAGGGTGCCAGCCAGCACAGCCAGCTTACGAGCAACGCACCCTTTGGTGCCGGATACAGCAGCATAGAATTTTTCCATAACGAAAAAAAGAAAAACTAAAACATAAAAATGATGTAGCAAATCTAAAGCATTTTCAATAAATATAACAAGATTTTGATTTTATTTAATCATTTCCTGACACCCTCATTTACCGTAACCTCCCGCCTTTAGGTAGGAGGTTGCATTGGGACATAAAAAAGCCGCCGCTGCAAATGCAGCGGCGGCCTGGCCTATTCTGAGTTGGGATACCCACGCAGGCGGCTTCCGGCTCAGTCCTTGAGCACGATGCTCACCACCTTGCCGGGCTCGTCAACGGTGAACTTGCATTCATCGAAACCAGGCGCGGCGATGGTAGGCCGCACGTTGTTGGAAAAAGCATAAGGCTCGGTGGGGATGCCGAGGAAGTTCTTGTCGATTTTGTCGTTGTTGTTCAGGTCCTGGGTAATGGCCACGGCCCACTCGCCCCTGGGCAGCTCGACGGGCAGGGAGAACTCGCTCTTGCCCTGGGGCTTTACCGATTTGGAAAAGGCCCATTTCCCGCTTTTCAGGAAGCCTTCGCGGTTGTTGTAGAAGTACAGCCGCACGGAAGCAGTGGTGGATACCAGCGACGAAACAACCACCGTAACCGAGGTGGTTTCGTCGCGCGAGGCGGCGGGCACAGCGGCTCCCAGAAAGCTGCTGCCAATCAACAATGAGCAAAGCGGTAACACGTTCATAAGCGAATAATTTAGCTGGTGAGCGGTGGCGGGAAATACAATGCCAACGCCCGACTTTACGTAAAGAGTTCGATAACAACTGATTTCACCCGGCTAAATCGTCCATTCACCGAGGTTCTGACGCCCTACGCTGCCCTACTTCCCAACTTATTTGTTTTTCTATTACTGGAGTTGTTTAGAAAGTCACAAAAGGTACTCAAACGGTCATGCAGCGCGCAGCGCAGCATCTTGCTCGCATCGTTGAACGGGCCTGACGATGCGAGCAAGATGCTGCGCGCTGCATGACCGTTCGGGGACTTTCTAAACAGCTTCACTATTGCATTGCCACACCTGCTTACCAATCTGATGACCACCCGCCGCCTTTTCCCCCTGGCATTGCTGATGACTTTAGCGCTGGGCAGCTGCGAAAAAGACGACGCCACCCTGCCAACGCAGCCCACCGCGCTGCTGCAAAGCCGCTGGCAGCTAACGCAGATTGACAAGACCCCGGTGGCAACTTCCAGCTACGCCGAAACCAGTAAGTCCTACCTTGAATTTGTGGCGCTGGGCACCTGCACCGTGGGCCTGGGGCCGTGCAATAATTTCAGCGGCCGCTACGCCCTGGCAGCCGGCAGCCAGGAGCTGCACATCACGCCCCAGATTGCGACCCGCGCCACCTGTCCCGTGCAGGATTTGGAAACGCGCTACCTCGATAACCTAGCCCTGACGGCCCGCTACGAAATCAGCGGCAACGAGCTGCGGCTGTACGATGCCACCACGCCGGCCCCGCGCCTGCTGTTTCGGCGCACGGCGCAGTAAGCCGGACAACCTCCGGCCCGCAAAGCCGGTAAGCAGCCCATTGGTGGGCCAGCGTCTGGCCCGCATCTTTACCGCATGGAAGGGCTAACGAAAATTGACGACCTCGGCAAACCACGCGTGGTGATTGTGGGCGGCGGCTTCGGCGGCCTGGAGCTGGCCAAGGCCCTAGCCGATGCGCCGGTGCAGGTGGTGCTGATTGACAAGCAGAACTACCACGCCTTTCAGCCGCTGCTGTACCAGGTGGCCACGGCCGGGCTCGATGAGGGCGACATCGTGTCGCCGTTCCGCAAAATCCTCAACCACCAGGAGAATTTCTACTTCCGGCTGGCCGAAGTTACCAGCGTCGACCCCGAGGCGCAGGTGGTGGAAACCAGCATCGGCCTCGTTCGCTACGACTTCCTGGTGCTGGCCACCGGGGCCACCACCAACTACTTCGGCGATGCCGAGATGGCTAAAAATGCCATTGCCATCAAGAGCGTAGAGGATGCCATCGAGCTGCGCAATACCGTGCTCTCCAACTTCGAGCAGGCCCTGCAGCTCGGCGACTACGAGCAGCTGAACAGCATGCTGGATTTTGTGATTGTGGGCGGCGGCCCCACAGGCGTCGAAATTGCGGGGGCGCTCAGCGAGCTGCGCACCCACGTTTTCCCGAAGGACTACCGCGAAATCGACTTCAAGGAAATGGACATCCACGTGGTGCAGAGCGGGCCGGTGCTGCTGAAAGGCATGTCGGCCAACTCCTCGGCCAAGTCCCTGGAATACCTGAAGAAGCTGGGCGTGCAGGTGTGGCTCGATACGCGGGTGAAGTCCTACGACGGCTACACCGTGACGCTGAACAACGGCCAGCAGCTCATTGCGCGCACCCTGATTTGGGCGGCGGGCGTGACGGGCGCACCCATCGCGGGCCTCAACGCCGACTGCCTGCTGGCCGGCAACCGCTACCTGGTGGACGGCTACAGCCGCGTGCACGGCTACGAGAACGTATTCGCCATCGGCGACATCGCCATCATGAAAACCGACGCCACCCCCGACGGCCACCCCATGGTGGCCCAGCCCGCCCTGCAACAGGGCGACTGGCTGGGCCGCAACCTCAAGCGCCAGCTCAACGGCCAGCTCATGGAAAACTTCGAGTACCACGACAAGGGCACGATGGCCACCATCGGCCGCAACCACGCCGTGGCCGACATCAAGCTCTTCGGCCGCGAATTCCACCTCGACGGCTTCATTGCCTGGCTGGCCTGGAGCTTCGTCCACGTCATTTCGCTGGTCAGCTTCCGCAACCGCGTCGCCGTATTTTTCTCCTGGGCCTGGAATTACTTGACCCAGGATAAGGGCCTGCGCTACATCATCGGCAAAACCAAAGCCCCGCTGGTGGAAAAGGATATGGAGGAAAAGGCGATTGTGTAGTGGTCAGTGGTTAGTGAGCGGCGGCCGTTAGCGCAACGCCGCCAGGCCCTCGCAGAAATACCGGAAGCTGGCGGACGTATTCCGGGCCGGGTCAACGTGCCGGCCGATATCCGTGGCCCATTGCGTTTTGCGCTTGCCCGTGGCGAAGTAGCGGCCCTGCTTCAACACGCTCCACAGCACCTCATTTGGTTTAAGCGGAGCGTCGGGCTCGCGGTCAAGGCCCTTGAAATGGTGCGGCTTCACGCCGGGGTAGGCGGCCATAATGGCTTCCCGGTCGCCGAGCCACCACGCCTCCAGCTCCTGCACGGCTATCCGGTTGAGGACGTGGAATACCTCGCCGGGGCCGGCGGTGGTTTTGGTGCGTAAGCCCGCCTCCCGTGCTTTTGCTTCCAGCGCCGCTTTGCGCCGCTCGCAGATGCCGTCGCCATCCAGCAGCACCACTACCCGCAAATCCGTTTGCCCTTCCCGAAATATCCGCTTGTGGTAGCCTTGCAGCAGGGCTTTCAGCTGGCCCAACAAATCCTGCCAGCCCTCGAATACCCGCACGCGATACGAATGGCCCGGCAACAGGCGCGGCAACAGCTGGTCCAAGGCCGCTTGGGGCGAAATTTCCTCGACCAGAAAGTCAATCTGCATGGCCGCTATTTAATCGGAGCTGGCAGGTCCAGCGGGTTGCCCACGTCGAAGAAATTACGCGACCACAGGTAGCCCAGCGGCGAACCTTCCTCCACCATCGCGGGGATGCCCGGCAAGTCGGCCACCCGCGTGGCCTGGGTGTAGCCATCGGCCCCGCGATGCAGTATCCATACCTGCTCGGGGGCCAGGGCATTGAGCAGGGCCGGCGAATGCGTGACCACCAGCAGCTGCCGCAGCTCCGCCGCGTCAATCAGCTCCTCGGCCAGCCCGGCCAGTAGCTGCGGGTGCAGCTCGTTTTCCGGCTCCTCCAGGCCCAGCAGCCCGGCCGCGTCGGGCTCATAAAGCAGCGTGAGCAGGGCGGCCAGCCGCATGGTGCCGTCCGACATGTATTGCGCCGGCAGCGGCTTCTCAAATTCGGCATCCCTGAACCGCAGCAGGATTCGCTCATCCGAGGTTATTTCCGGGACGATGTCGGACAGTCCCGGCACCCATTTCCGCATCTGCGCCGTGATTTTGGCGAGGGTTTCCGGGTGTTTGGTGTGCAGGTAATAGAGCACGTTGGGCAGGTTGTCGCCATTGGGCGAAAGCTTTTCGCGCGGGCCGGCGTCGGAATAGCCTTTCAGGTGGTCGTCGGTGAGGTGGATATAGCGGTAGGATTTTAGCGTATCAATTACGGCATGTGCATATATGCTCAATTTTGAATTCACTGCGAAAGCATATCCCAGCATCACTTGCGACGAACTGCTAATCGAAATTTTAACTGGCTTTTCAATTTTGTCATCGTCAGACTGCTCAGTATTTAGTGATGAAATGAAGTCGGTCCATCCTTCTTTTCTAGCAGGCTCAGTGGTCAATAGCAATTCTTCTGTGCTATCATCCTTCACTGCCAACCATTCCTTCACCAGTATTTTTCCCTTATCACCTTCTTCTAATTCTAAGATGTATTTCAACTGACCTAGATAAGGGAAACCGCTTATTACTATTTCAAACGAAATGCTGCCTTCACTTCCTCGCGTTCGCATTCCCGCGAACCGGTTCCGCTTATCGCAAGCATCTTTTAAATCCCCCCCAACCGCTTCCGCCAGAAAATCCAGTGCATCCAGCACCGTGGATTTGCCGCTGCCGTTTGGCCCAATCAGCACCGTGAGCGGCGTGAGGTCGCGAAACTCCACGTCGCGCAGGGTGCGGTAGTTTTTGATGCGCAGATACGTGAGGCGGGGCACGGCCGGAGCCTGGGCGCGGGTGGGCATAAGGAGCATGGTTTTTCGCAAAGTAACACGGTTGAGCGCGTTGATAATTTGAGGGCCGCTCCGCCCGCAACTGCGCCGCGCCGTAGCTTACGGGCCACAAAAGCATTCCCACCCCATGTCCGACCTCACCGTTTCCTTTATTCAGACCGCGCTGCACTGGCACGATGCCGCCGCCAACCGCACCGCCTTCGACCAGTTTCTGGCCCGGCAAACCGTCCCCGCCGACCTCATTGTGCTGCCCGAGATGTTCACCACCGGCTTCAGCATGGAGGCCGCCGCCCAGGCCGAAACCATGCAGGGCGAAACCGTGGCCTGGATGCGCCAGCGCGCCGCCGACCACGATGCCGTCATCACCGGCAGCGTCATCATCGAGGAAGACGGCTACTTCTACAACCGCCTGCTCTGGGTGCGCCCCGATGGCAGCCTGAGCTGCTACGACAAGCGCCACCTCTTCACGCTGGCCGGCGAGCAGCACACCTACACCCCCGGCCACGAGCGCCTGGTGGAGGACTGGCGCGGCTGGCGCATCTGCCCGCTGGTATGCTACGACTTGCGCTTCCCCGTCTGGAGCCGCAACCAGCCCGTCGCGCCCTACGACCTGCTGCTGTACGTGGCCAACTGGCCCGCCGTGCGCCGCACCGCCTGGCGCACGCTGCTCCGCGCCCGCGCCATCGAGAACGTGGCCTGCGCCCTGGGCGTGAACCGCACCGGCAAGGACGGCAAAGGCCACGCCTACTCCGGCGATTCGGCCCTGATTGACGCCAAAGGCAGCTATCTCGTCGAAGCCCACGACCAGAACGGCATCTTCACCCACACCCTGAGCCGGGCCGAGCTGGATGATTTCCGCAACAAATTCACCGCCCTCAATGACGGGGACGGGTTTGAGTTGAACGATGTAGGGGCGGGGCCTGCCCCCGCCCACCGTTGAACGGAATCGTTGCCACGGAACCTAACGACGGGCGGGGGCAGGCCCCGCCCCTACCTTGTTCAGCCGGCACATTGAAGCCGAAACCGCCTTGGTGCCCCGCTGGGGCTTTCCGACTCCCCCTTACCGCACCAGCAGGCGCTGCACGGCGGCGGCTCCATCGGTTCCTTCGGCGCGCACGAGGTACACGCCGGCGGCCAGGCCCGTGAGGCTGAGCGTATGGCGGCGCTGGGCCGCGTCGGCGGCCTGCACCACGCGGCCCGTGAGGTCGAGCACGGTGACGCGGGTGGGCAGCGCGGTCTCAACGGTGACCATGGCGGTGGTGGGGTTGGGGTAGATGCTCAGGGCCAGGGCGCGGGCGGCCTCGGTGCGGGTGGCCGTGACGGTGCGGTTACGGGTGCCGTAGCTCAGCACTCCACCCGCCTCAATACCGATGAATAGCTCGGGCGCGCCGTCAC